>JAVEWF010000097.1:0-6677 GCA_034004665.1 Rhodocyclaceae bacterium
TTCCACCGCCAGCTGGGCGAGACGGCGGTAGTCGTCCATCTGCCCCGGCACCTTGGCGCGGGCATCGACGACGAGATAGCCGGGCTTGCTCATAAGCCTGCTCCGAATCCGCGCCGCTTGACGGCGACATCGAGCTCGACCAGCGTTTCGAGCAGGCATTCCATCTGGCCCAGCGGCCAGGCGTTGGGGCCGTCCGACAACGCGGTTTCCGGCGTCGGATGCGTCTCCATGAACAAGCCGGCCACACCGACCGCAACCGCGGCCCGCGCCAGCACCGGCACGAACTCGCGCTGGCCGCCCGAGCAGGTGCCCTGCCCGCCCGGCAGCTGCACCGAATGCGTGGCGTCGAAGACGACCGGGCACTGCGTCTCGCGCATGATCGCCAGCGAACGCATGTCGGAAACGAGATTGTTGTAGCCAAAGCTGGCGCCGCGCTCGCAGACCATGATGGTGTCCGCTCCGCCGTTGGCTTCCTTCGCCTTGGCGACGACCTGCTTCATGTCGCCCGGGGCGAGGAACTGGCCCTTCTTGATGTTCACCGGCTTGCCGCTCGCGGCGACGGCCTGGATGAAATCGGTCTGCCGGCACAGGAAGGCCGGCGTCTGCAGCACATCGACGACAGATGCCACCGGCGCGATCTCGGCCTCGGTATGCACGTCGGTCAGCACGGGCACGCCGACCTCGCGGTGCACGCGGGCCAGCCATTCGAGCCCGGTGTCCATGCCGGGACCGCGCGGCGACCTGCCCGAACTGCGGTTGGCCTTGTCGTAGGAGGCCTTGAAGATGTACGGAATGCCGAGCTTGCCGGTGATTTCCTTCATGCGGCCGGCGACGTCGAGGCAAAGCTGCTCGGACTCGGCGGTGCAGGGACCAGCGATCAGGAAGAACGGGCGGTCGAGGCCGGCTTCGAATCCGCAGAGTTTCATCACTGCCTGCCTTGCCGCACCTGCCGTCCCGCCAGCGCCGACTTTACGAAGGCGATGAAGAGCGGATGGCCGGTGCGCGGGTTCGAGGTGAATTCGGGGTGGAACTGCACGCCGACGAACCACGGATGGGTTTCCTGCGGCAGCTCCATGATTTCCGGCAGGTTCTCGGTCGGCGTGCGCGCCGCGATCACGAGGCCGGCAGCTTCCAGCTTGGGCACGTAGGCGTTGTTCACCTCGTAGCGGTGGCGATGACGCTCGTTGACTTCCTTGCCGTAGATGCTGGCCGCCAGCGTGCCCGGCTTGACGGGACACTTCTGCGCGCCGAGGCGCATCGTGCCGCCGAGGTCGGAGGCGGCGTCACGCTTCTCGACGCGGCCTTCGCGGTCGGCCCATTCGGTGATCAGGGCGACGACGGGATGCGGCGTGTCCGGATCGAACTCGGTGCTGTTGGCGCCCTCCAGCCCTGCCACGTGGCGGGCAAACTCGATGGTGGCGAGCTGCATGCCGAGACAAATCCCGAGATACGGCACCTTGTGCTCGCGCGCATAACGGATCGCGATGATCTTGCCTTCCGTGCCGCGCTTGCCGAAACCGCCGGGGACGAGCACGGCATCCATGGTCTTGAGGCTGGCCGGGCCGTGCTTCTCGATCTCCTCGGAATCGAGGTAGTGGATCTTCACCTTGCTGCGCGTGTGGATGCCCGCATGCACCAGCGCCTCGGTCAGCGACTTGTAGGACTCGGTCAGGTCGACATACTTGCCGACGAAGGCGACATTGACCTCGTGCTCCGGATGCTCGAGCGCATCGACGAGCTTCTTCCAGACAGCGAGGTTCGCCGACTTGGCGAGGATGTCGAGCTTGTGACAGACGATGCCGTCGAGCATCTGGTCGTGCAGCATGCCCGGGATCTTGTAGATGCTGTCGGCGTCGAGCGCGGCGATCACTGCCTCGGGCTGCACGTTGGTGAACAGCGCGATCTTGCGCCGCTCCTCGTCCGGAATCGGCCGGTCGGCGCGGCACAGCAGGATGTCGGGCTGGATGCCGATCTCGCGCAATTCCTTGACCGAATGCTGGGTCGGCTTGGTCTTGAGTTCGCCGGCGGTCGGGATGTAGGGCAGCAGCGTCAGGTGGATGAAGCAGGCGTTGTTCTTGCCTTCCTCGATGCCCATCTGGCGGATCGCTTCGAGGAAAGGCAGCGACTCGATGTCGCCGACCGTACCGCCGACCTCGACGATCGCCACGTCGGCACCTTCGGCACCGCGCTTGACGTAGCGCTTGATCTCGTCGGTGATGTGCGGAATGACCTGCACGGTCTTGCCGAGGTATTCGCCACGCCGCTCCTTCTTGATCACCGATTCGTAGATCTGGCCGGTGGTGAAGTTGTTGCGCCGGCCCATCTTGGCGCTGGTGAAGCGCTCGTAGTGGCCCAGATCGAGGTCGGTCTCGGCGCCGTCCTCGGTGACGAACACTTCGCCGTGCTGGAACGGCGACATCGTGCCGGGATCGACGTTGATGTAGGGATCGAGCTTGAGGTGGGTTACGGTGATGCCGCGGGATTCGAGGATGGCGCCCAGCGACGCGGCGGCGATGCCCTTGCCCAGACTGGACACGACACCACCCGTTACGAAGACATATTTGGTCATGGCAGAAGCCGTAGCGGGAAAGCCGAATGATACCGAAAAGCACAGCCTTCAGTGCAGGCTCATGCCCGCATGCAAGCGTTATGCCGGAGCTAAAGCGCGGGCGACTAAAAACCCTTGCTGCGTATTTCAGGCCACGCCTTGCCCAGGTAATAGCCCATCGACCAGACCGTCAGCACGGCGGCGAGCCACAGCAGCCAGGTGCCCGCCTGCGCGACCGGCAGGCCGAACAGCGGGTCCTGGTAGAGCAGCAGCGGGATGGCGACCATCTGGGCGGTCGTCTTGAGTTTGCCGACGAAGGACACGGCGACGCTCTTCGCTGCGCCGATCCGCGCCATCCACTCGCGCAGCGCCGAAATTGCAATCTCGCGGCCGAGGATGATGAAGGCGACCACGGCATTGGCCCGATCGAACTCGACCAGCACGACCAGCGCCGCCGCGACCATCAGCTTGTCGGCGACCGGGTCGAGGAAGGCGCCGAACGCCGAGGTCTGACCCAGCTTGCGGGCCAGCCAGCCGTCGAACCAGTCGGTGACCGCCGCGACGACGAAGGCGACGGTGGCGATCAGGTTCTGCTCGTGCGGCGGCAGCGGCATGTAGTAGACGCCAATGACGAGCGGAATCAGCACGATGCGCGCCCAGGTGAGCAGATTGGGAATGTTCAGGGGCATCGTCAGTGCAGCTGTTTATGGATTGATTCCGCCAGCATCCGGCTGATGCCCCTGATCCGGCACAGGTCTTCGACGGTCGCCGCCTTCACGCCGTCCAGCCCGCCGAAATGGGCGAGGAGCGTGCGGCGCCGCGTCGGACCGATGCCGGCGACATCCTCCAGCGCCGACCTGCCGCGCGCCTTCGCCCGCCGCGCCCGATGGCCGACGATGGCGAAGCGATGTGCCTCGTCGCGGATTTCCTGGATCAGGTGGAAGCCGGCGTTGTCCATGGCCAATTCTAGCGGCTCGGGCCTGCCGTGAACGAACAAGGTCTCCAGTCCCGGCTTGCGCTCCTCGCCCTTGGCCACGCCGATGCTCGCCAGGTCGCCCAGCCCCAGCTCGGCGAACACCTCGCGCGCCACGCCGTGCTGGCCCTTGCCGCCGTCGATCAGCACCAGGTCGGGACGCGCCGTCTCGCCAACGCCGACTTTTTCATAACGCCGCATCAGCGCCTGCCGCATCGCCGCGTAATCGTCGCCGGGCGTGATGTCCGCGATGTTGAAGCGCCGATAGTCGCTCTTCTTCATCGCGCCATCGACGCAGACCACGCACGACGCCACCGTGCCCTCGCCCATCGTGTGGCTGATGTCGAAGCATTCGATGCGGCGCGGCGGCTCCGGCAGATCCAGCGCCTGCCGCAGTGCTTCCAGCCGGCCCGTCGCACGGGTCTGGTGCTGCCGCCGTGCCGTCAGCGCGAGCACGGCATTATTGCGTGCCATCTCCAGCCACGCCCGTTCCATCTCGTTGCGGGCCGCACCGCCGTGCAGCTGTACCGGCATGTCCTCCAGCGGCCACGGGTCGAGGATCAGGCGCGACGGCATTCCATCGTTTGCGTGATCGGCATAGTGCTGTTCGAGGAAGGCCGACAGCCCCTCTTCCGCGCTCGCCTCCACGCCTGCCTGCGGGAAATGCGCCCGGTCGCCGAGATGCAGGCCGCCGCGCACCATCGCGAGATTGACGCACAGTTCGCCGCGCTCCACGACCGCGACGACGATATCGGCATCGGCGTCGCGCGTCGAGCTGACGTACTGCCGGTGCAGCACCGCCTGCAAGGCGCGAATCTGGTCGCGCAGCGCAGCCGCCTGCTCAAAGCGCAGAGCGGCCGACTCCGCCTCCATCTGCGCGGTCAGCCGCTCCATCACCTCGCCATGCCGGCCCTTGAGGAACAGCTCGGCCAGCCGCACATCCTCGCCATACGCCTCCTTCGACACCAGCCCGACGCAGGGCGCCTTGCAGCGCTGGATCTGGTGCAGCAGGCAGGGGCGCGAACGATGGGCGAACACCGCCTCCTCGCAGGTGCGCAGCAGAAAGGTCTTCTGGATCAGCTGGATCGACTCGCGCACCGCCAGCCCGCTCGGGAAGGGTCCGAAGTAACGCGATTTTTTCTCGAACGTGCCGCGATGGTAGAACAGCCGCGGGAACTCCCCTCCGGACAACCCGATGTAGGCATAGGACTTGTCGTCGCGGAAGAGGATGTTGTACTTCGGCTTGAGCTTCTTGATCAGCGTGTTTTCGAGGATCAGCGCCTCGGCCTCGGAACGCGTCGCCGTCGTCTCCATGCCCGCCACCTGCTGCAGCATCAGCGCGATGCGCGGGCTGTGGCCGGTCTTCTGGAAGTAGGAAGCAACGCGCCGCTTGAGATTCTTCGCCTTGCCGACGTAGAGCACCGCGCCGTCAGCCGCCAGCATGCGATAGACCCCCGGCGCCTCGGTCAGCGTCGCAAGAAAGGTTCTGGAATCAAAAGTCGGCGGTGGCATGACGGCGTAGGATACCGTCCATGCAAGGCATTTCATGCGACATCTTCTGCGCCGTCATCGACAACCTCGGCGACGCGGGTGTGTGCTGGCGCCTGGCACGGCAGCTGGCGACGGAGTTCGGCTGGCGGGTGCGTCTGTGGATCGATGATCCTGGGCCGGTCGCCTTGCTCGCGCCCGATCAACGCATGGTGGAGGTCCGCAGGTGGGCGGGCGATTGCGCCGGGACAGCACCGGCGCAGGTGGTGATCGAGGCCTTCGCCTGCACGCTGCCGCCGTTGTATGTCGCGGCGATGCGGGCGAGCAGGCGACCGCCAGTGTGGCTCAACCTTGAATATCTCTCGGCCGAGGACTGGGTGGCCGGCTGCCACGGCCTGCCCTCGCCGCAGGCCGGCCTGAACAAGCATTTCTTCTTCCCCGGCTTCGTGCCAGGAACGGGCGGACTGCTGCGTGAGAAAAGCTTCGCCGTCCCGCCGGCGCCGACTTTCGATGGCCCGCTTGAAATCTCGCTGTTCTGCTACGACAACCCGCAACTGCCGGCGCTGCTGGCCGCCTGGCGCGACGGCGACCGCCCCATCCGGTGCCATGTGTGCGACGGACTGCCGCGCCGACAGGTGGAAGACTGGCTGGGCGCGCAGCTCCCGGCAGTCCGTGGTCACCTGAGCCTGGCCGCCCTGCCCTTCCTGCCGCAGACCGGCTACGATGCCCTGCTCGCCCGCTGCCACCTGAACTTCGTGCGCGGCGAGGATTCCTTCGTGCGCGCCCAATGGGCCGAACGGCCCTTCGTCTGGCAGGCCTATCCGCAGCTGGAGAACGCACATCTGGCGAAGCTGGACGCCTTCCTGAACCTCTACACGGAGGATGCCACGACCATGGCCTTATTCCGTGCCTGGAACGGCGTCGGTCCGCTCGACTGGCCGGCTCATTGGTCCTCGTTTGCCGCCTGTCTGCCGGCGCTGGCGTCTCGCGCACCGGCCTGGGCGCGGCGGATCGCGGTCCACGGCGATCTGGCGACGAATCTGGCCAGCTTCTGCGCCGCTCGGCTATAATGCGCGGCTTTATTTTTCCCGCCAGGCATTTACGTCATGAAAACCGCTCAGGAACTCCGCTCCGGCAACGTCATCATGGTCGACGGCGCCCCGCTCGTCGTCACCAAGAACGAATACAACAAGTCCGGCCGCAATGCCGCCGTCGTCAAGTTCAAGTTCAAGAACCTCCTCACCGGCGCCCCCTCCGAGGCGGTTTACAAGGCCGACGACAAGTTCGAGCAGGTCATCCCCGACCGCAAGGAATGCACCTATTCGTATTTCGCCGATCCGATGTACGTGTTCATGGATACCGAGTACAACCAGTACGAGGTCGAAGCCGAGAACATGGAGGATGCCATCCCCTACATCGAGGACGGCATGCAGGTCGAGGTGGTGTTCTACGAAGGCAAGGCGATCTCGGTCGAGATGCCCAACAGCGTCGTGCGCGAAGTCGAGTACACCGAACCGGCCGTCAAGGGCGACACTTCGGGCAAGGTGCTCAAGCCCGCCAAGATCAAGCCGTCCGGTCTCGAAGTGATGGTGCCGATCTTCGTCGTCACCGGCGACAAGATCGAGATCGACACCCGCACCAACGAATACAAGAACCGCGTCAAGTAAG
>JAVEWF010000098.1:0-1694 GCA_034004665.1 Rhodocyclaceae bacterium
CCCATGCTGCCCTCCATCGAATCACGCATCGCCGCCGAACTCGGCGTCCATCCGAACCAGGTCGCCGCCGCCGTGAACCTGCTCGACGAAGGCGCCACCGTGCCCTTCATCGCGCGCTACCGCAAGGAAGTCACCGGCAACCTCGACGACACGCAGCTGCGCAACCTCGAAGAGCGCCTCGGCTACCTGCGCGAGCTGGAGGAACGGCGCGCGGCGATCCTGCAATCCATCGAGGAGCAGGGCAAGCTGATGCCGGAACTGCGCGCCGAAGTGGAGGGCGCCGAGACCAAGCAGCGCCTCGAAGACCTCTATCTGCCCTACAAGCCGAAGCGCCGCACCAAGGCGCAGATCGCCCGCGAAGCGGGGCTGGAGCCGCTCGCCGACGCGCTCTACGACGACCCGACGCTCGACCCCGAGGCCGAGGCGGCGAAATACGTCAATCCCGAAAAGGAACCGCCCGAGCAGCACGTGCCCGACGTCAAGGCCGCGCTCGACGGCGCGCGCCAGATCCTCATGGAGCGCTTCGCCGAGGATGCGGCGTTGCTGGAAAAGCTGCGCAACCATCTCAACGAGCATGCGCAGATCGTTTCGACCGTGGTCGAGGGCAAGGAAGAAGCGGGGGCCAAGTTCCGCGACTGGTTCGATTTCCGCGAGCCGATCAAAAGCGCGCCTTCGCATCGCGTGCTGGCGCTGCTGCGCGGTCGCAACGAGGACGTGCTGCGCTTGAGCCTGAAGACCGAAGCCGAACTGACCGATCCGCCAGGCTCTTCGCCCTGCATCGCGATGATTGCGCGCCACGTCGGCATCGAGGACCAGGGCCGGGCAGGGGACAAGTGGCTCGCCGAGACGGTGCGCTGGAGCTGGCTGGTGAAGTTGTCATTGCACCTCGAAACCGAACTCATGGGCGTGCTGCGCGAACGCGCCGAGGAAGAGGCGATCCGCGTCTTCGCGCGCAACCTGCACGACCTGCTGCTGGCCGCGCCGGCCGGCCCGAAGACCGTCATCGGCCTCGATCCCGGCATTCGCACCGGCGTCAAGGTCGCCGTCGTCGACGCCACCGGCAAGCTGCTCGACACGACCACCATTTATCCCTTCGAGCCGCGCCGCGACTGGGAGGTCAGCATCGCGGCGCTGCGTCAGCTCGCGCAGAAACACGGCGCCGCGCTGATCGCCATCGGCAACGGCACGGCCAGCCGCGAGACCGACAAGCTCGCCGGCGACCTGATGAAGCGCTATCCGGAACTGAAGCTGACCAAGATCGTCGTCTCGGAAGCCGGCGCCTCGGTGTATTCGGCCTCGGAACTCGCGGCGCGCGAGTTTCCCGACCTCGATGTCTCGCTACGCGGCGCGGTCTCCATCGCGCGGCGCTTGCAGGACCCGCTCGCCGAACTGGTCAAGATCGACCCGAAGAGCATCGGCGTCGGCCAGTACCAGCACGACGTGAACCAGAGCAAGCTCGCGAAGTCGCTCGACGCCGTGGTCGAGGACTGCGTGAACTCCGTCGGCGTGGATGTGAACACCGCTTCCGCGCCGCTGCTGGCGCGCATCTCCGGCCTCAACAGCACGCTGGCGGCGAACATCGTCGGCTACCGCGACCAGAACGGTGCCTTTCCGTCGCGCGCCGCGCTGAAGAAGGTGCCGCGCCTCGGCGACAAGACCTTCGAGCAGGCGGCCGGCTTCCTGCGCATCAACGG
>JAVEWF010000098.1:1794-6538 GCA_034004665.1 Rhodocyclaceae bacterium
CATCGCGGCATGCTCGATTTTGGCTTTTGCAACGGAACGCAGGCGTTTCCAGGCAGGGACAATCCCTTTCCCGCGGGAGACGGGATCGCGTTGTTTCGCGGCCTGCCGGAACCCGAACTGGCGGCGCTCGCCGCGGCGAGCCGCGAAAGGCTCCTGGAGAGGGATGCCATCATTTTCCTGAAGGGCGACCGTCCGACCGGCGTGTTCGCCGTGCTGTCCGGCACGATCAAGGTCGCCTGCCAGTCGCCGGGCGGCGAGGAACGGGTCATCGCCCTGCCGGGACCGGGACAGGTGTTTGGCGAAAATCCGCTGCTGCTCGGCCATGCCTATCCGTACATGGCGACGGCCCTGACCGAGGCGCGCCTCCTGCATGTGGAGGGCGCCGCGTTGCGCGAGCTGATCGCCACTTCCCACGACTTCTGCCGCCGCATGCTGACCCGGGTCGCGGAAGGCATCTTCGCCACCATCGACGACCTCGAGGATTACCGGGTGCGCTCGCCGCGCGAGCGGGTCGCCCGCTTCCTGCTCGAACAGCGCAAAGCGGTGCCGCAGCAGGATTCCGTCGTCGCTTTTTCCGCGCCCAAGGGCATCCTCGCCTCGCGTTTGGGGATGACTCCGGAGTCATTTTCGCGTAGTCTGCGCGACCTTGCGGAAGCCGGTCTGATCAAGGCCGGTCGGACGGGGGTGCGGCTGCTCAATCCAAGACGGCTGGCGGCGCTGTTCGAATAGCCCCGCGACAATTTTCACAATCTGGAGAACCACCGTGATTTCCAACGAGAAAGCCTCCACCGAGCCGGCCACGGCGCCAGCATCGGCGGATCCCGACAAGGCAGTCCTGAAAACCTCGCGGCGCGACTTTCTGAAGGCCGGCGGCATGCTGAGCATGTCGTCGCTGATGGGCACCGCCGCGCTGATGACCCAGTCCGACGACGCCCACGCCGCCACCGAATGGGCCGAGCACTTCCAGAAGAACTATCGTCTGATGACGAAGGAAGAGAAGGACGAGGCGCGCGCCCGGCTCGAACGGCGCTACTCCGCCGAATACGGCAAGCAGGTCACGGTCGACACCACCGACGCGCAACCCGGCGTGCTGATGGGCTACGCGCTCAATATCCGCAAGTGCATCGGCTGCCGCCGCTGCGTGCATGCCTGCGTCGCCGAGAACAACCAGTCGCGCGGCAAGGGCCGCCCCGGCGAGAAGATCGAATGGATCCAGGTGCTGCGCATGGAGCGCGGCAAGTTCGAGCAGGAGAAGATGAATCACGGCTACCCCGAAGGCCTGGGCATCCAGGTCGGCGGCAACGCCTACACCCCCGCCGGCCAGGTGCTGGAAGGCCAGTACCACTACAACCCCGAGAAGGTGCCGGAGGACGACGCCACCTACATGCCGATCGCCTGCATGCAGTGCGAGAAGCCGCCCTGCGTCAAGGTCTGCCCGGTGCGCACCACCTACCGCGAGCCCGACGGCCCGGTGGTGATCGACTACAACTGGTGCATCGGCTGCCGCATGTGCATGGGCGCCTGCCCCTACTGGGCGCGCCGCCTCAACGTCACCACCCCGGTCCTGCCCAAGGAAGAGATGAACCCGGTGACGCACTACCTCGGCAACCGGCCGCGCATGCGCGGCGTCGTCGAGAAGTGCCACTGGTGCCTGCAGCGCAGCCGCCACGGCCGCTATCCGGCCTGCGTCGAGGTCTGCCCGGTCGGCGCCCGCAAGTTCGGCAACCTGCTCGATCCGGAAAGCGAAGTGAGCCTGATCCTCAAGCGGAAGAACGTCTTCCGCCTCAAGGCCGAGCTCAACACCTTCCCGAAATTCTTCTACTTCTACGATTGAGGAGCGGACCGTGCTGACCAGCTTCCTTACCGACTACGTGCGCTACGTCCTCAAGGGCGGCACCAAGTTCTATGCCTGGATGGGCTCGCTCGCCGTGCTCATGATCGGCATGCTGTATGTCTTCTATCTGCAAAACACCGACGGCCTGATCGTCACCGGCATGACCAGCCAGATCCACGACGGCCTGTACTTCGCCAACCTCGTCTTCCTCGTCGGCGTCGCGGCCGGGGCGGTGACCATCGTCTTCCCGGCCTACGGCTATCACCACGAGGGCATGCACAAGGTCGCCGTGCTCGGCGAGATGCTCGCCATCACGGCGGTGATCATGGTCATGATGTTCGTGTTCGCCCACATGGGCCGGCCCGACCGGCTCTGGCACATGATCCCGATCATCGGCATCTACAACTTCCCGCACTCGATGCTCGCCTGGGACGTGCTGGTGCTGAACGGCTACCTGCTGCTCAACTTCATCTGCGGCTTCTACTACCTGTGGACGAAATACACCGGCAACCCGATCAACAAGAAGTGGTTCATCCCGCTGGTGTGGGTCGCGATCGTCTGGGCGCTGTCGATCCATACCGTCACGGCCTTCCTGATCTCGACGATGCCGGCGCGTCCGATGTGGTTCCACAGCATGATGCCGATCCGCTTCATCACGACCGCGTTCGCTGCCGGCCCGGCGCTGATCATCATCATCTTCATGATCGTGCGCAACAACACCAAGTTCTGGATCGACGACAGCGCGCTCAAGCTGCTGGCGACCATCGTCACCTGGTGTCTCGGCATCGCGATCTTCCTGACCATGTCGGAAGTCGTCGTCGAGCTCTACGCCCGCACCGAGCACGCCAACGGCCTCTACTACCTGATGTTCGGCCTGCACGGCCTGACCAAGCTGGTGCCCTGGTTCTGGAGCGCCGTGGTGCTGATGATCGGCGCCTTCATCCTGTTCCTGATCCCGCGCTTCCGCAACGACATGAAGCTGCTGCCGATTCCCTGCGCCATGGCCTTCGCCGGCATCTGGATCGAGAAGGGCATGGGCCTGATCGTCCCCGGCTTCATCCCGACCCCGATCGGCGAGGTGACCGAGTATTACCCGAGCTTCGTCGAAGTGCTGCTGACCCTCGGCATCTGGGCCTTCGGCTTCTTCATCCTGACCATCCTGCTCAAGGGCGCCATCGGCATCCTGCTGGGTGACATCAAATACGGCGGCGCCAAGGCCGTCGTGGCGAAGTGAGGCAAGGATCATGAAAAAAATAGCCATTTACGCGACGGTCCTCGCCTTCTGCGGCGGGGCGCTGTATTCCGTCATCGCCGCGGAAAACGCGGCCGCACCGGCGCCCGCCGCCGAAGCGCCCAAGGAGCCCCTGGTCTGCTTCGAGAGCCGCAAGGGCGCCTCGGAAATCACCCAGCAGGACATCAAGCCGGGCTGGCCCAACGTCAAGTGCTCGCCCACCACCGGCGCGGCGCTCTGGTACGGCGACCCCTTCGAGGGCACCGTGCCGATGGGCAAGGTGCCGGGGCTGGAGAAGATTCCCGAGGGCCACGCGCTCGTCAAGCCGCGCTCCGAGAAGCTCGCCATCCTGCCGATGTGCGGCACCGCCTGCCATAACGGCGTCGGTCCGCAGTTCTCGCCGCCGACCCTGCCGAAGGACAAGAAGCCGACGCCGATCCCGACCATGGAAGGCCTGCTGCCCGACGCCGCCAACCTGCAACACGGCCGCGGCAGCATCTGGTGCCTGGACTGCCACCACACCAAGCAGCGCAACATGCTCGTCGATCACTACGGCGATCCGATCAGCTTCGACCAGCCGCAGCTGCTGTGCGGCAAGTGCCACGGCGACAAGCTGCGCGACTGGCGCGACGGCATCCACGGCAAGCGCATCGGCGAATTCGCCAGCACCGGCAAGAAGCGCTGGTTCACCTGCACCGAGTGCCACAACCCGCACAACGTGCAGGATGGCGTCCGCAACCGCGGCTTCATCCAGGTCCAGCCCGAGCCGTCGCCCCAGCTGCCGAAGGGCATGGCGAACGCCGACCACGAAAAAGTGCATCCCATCCCGCACTGATGCCGGACGCGCCTGACAAGCCCGCGCCGGTCCGGGGCGACCCCACCTGGGTCGCCCCCGCCCTGACGCGCGAGGAAAAGACCCGCAACGTCGGCAAGACGCCGGTCTTCTTCGGCCCGCCGCTGGCCATCCTCACGGACGGCCAGAAGAACACGATGGAAATCAGCGGCGTGCTCAACCGCACCGCCGAACGCTATCTCGAAATACGGCGCCGCCACGGCATCGAGCTCACCGAGCCGGAACGCCAGTGCATCGCCCACATCTGCCACATCGGTTTCATGTCGCCGCTGGAAATCGAGGAACTGCCCTTCGAGGTCGGCCTGACCGCATTCGAGTGCGCGGGGCTCGACAAGCCCGCGCTCAAGGCCAAGCTCGAAGCGGCCAGCTTCGCCGATCTGGTGGCCGTCGTCGAGGCGCTGGGGTTCTAGCATGGCGAACCGCGTGAGCTGGAATCCCGACTACAGCGTCGGCGACGCGACCCTCGACGACCAGCACCGCGACATCCTCGCGCGCTGCGACGCCCTCGGCGAATGCCTCGGCGACGCCGCGGCGGACGACGCGCGCTTCCGCGCCGATTTCGACGCGCTCATGGCCCGCGCGCGCGAACACTTCGCGGCCGAAAAGGCGCTGCTGGCCGCGCGCGGCTACCCCGAACTCGACGCGCAGCAGGACGAATACGACGAATTCGAATACCTCGCCGCCGAGATCGTCACCACCGAGAATTTCGACAAGGTCGAACTCCAGCGCTTCCTCGCGCTGTGGTGGGTCGGCCACATCGTCGGCTCCGGCCGGAAGCAGCGCGCCTTCCTCCAGAAGTAGCCGCCGTCCCGCCGGCGCCGACTTT
>JAVEWF010000099.1:0-6515 GCA_034004665.1 Rhodocyclaceae bacterium
TCGGACGAGCGGATGCCCAGCATGTTGCACATGGCCATGAATGCGTGGGTACCGACGAGAATGCCGCCGCACTTGAAGAAGCCGTATTCAGCCAGACGCCGGATAACACGGTAATGCTTGGGCAGCAACGGTTCGCAACCCAAGGCAACAGCCGCTGCGGCGAGGCGTTGCAGCGGTACGGCTTCCTCATTCGCCGGCTGTCGGCGTGCCTGTATCAGGGCGGATAGCTTTTCGCTTTCGGGGCCCAGGTAGATTTGCTTGACTGCGCCGCCGATGTCTCGAAACTGAAAATACCAGTAGTCGTGACCATGCACCCTTTTTTTGCCGAAGCTTCCGTTCAATCCGGTGATGCTTGCGGAGACATGAAAGGCCAATGCGGCATCGAACAGGTCGGCATAGGCATTCTGAGCACTGGCAGTCTGGTCTTTGTAGGGCTTCATGGCATGTACCGAGCGTTATTGCTTCGATACAGACTTATACAACAAAAGAAATCTGTGTTGTATAAGTTTGCGATTGCAGTATTTCACCGACTGTACTGCACTGCCCCCGGAATCCAGCGTGCCGGCGGGGCGAGCGGCCGGGTGCCGATGGGCAGGGTGAATTCGGCCGTCGGGACGAGCGTAGTGTCGACTTCGCCGATGTCCGTGGCGAGCAGGCGCAGCGGCGAGCCTTCCGGCAGGCCGAAGTCGAGCGTGGCGGGGTCGTTGAGCATGAAGGGCAGGGCCGGGGCGTTGCCGCGGAAGTCGCCGCTGGCGCCGAGGCTGAAGACGCCGAGGCCGGCGGTGAGGTTGTTGTATGCGCGTACGGCGGGCGGACTGTCGAACTTGTCGAGCGGCACGCGCAGGAACCAGGTGCCTTCGAGACGGTCGCTGAGCAGAGTGTTGTGGACGAGGGTGAGTTCGTTCTCGGGCCAGGTCTTGCCTTCCGCGCCGTAGGAGACGACGACGGGATTCTGCGTCTTGTCGTTCTGGCCGACGATGTTGCCGACCAGCGTGGCGATCCCGCCGTTGGGCAGGTCGATTTCGTAGGAGGCTTCGCCGCCGGGGCCGTCGACGATGAGGTTGTAGCGGATGTCGCTGCGGCGCGCGCGCGATTTGATGAGGTGGCCGTGGTAACCGTTGTGGAAGCGGCTGCCGGTGATGGTCACGCTGGCGATGCGGCCGACGTAGAGCAGGTGCTGCAGCAGCGGACGGTCGCGCGGTGCCTGCGCGAGCAGGCTGTTTTCGATGACGAGTTCGGCGTCGCCGAAGTTGGCGGTGAGGATGGCGTTCTGGTTGTCGATGAAGCGGCAGTCGCGCACGACCAGCCGGCCGCGCTCGAAGCGGATGCCGGCACCGTTGTTGTCGGGCACGCGGGCGCCGCGGAATTCGATGTTCTCGATGAGGAAATCGCCGTCGCGGACGACCCAGAGGGCCTTGCCTTCGGCGCTTTTGCCGTCGGCGACGAGGACGGGACCGGCATCGAGCCCGCGGATCGTCAGGCGCTTTTGCTGCCAGACGGCGACATCGCCGCGGTATTCGCCGGGCAGGATTTCGACGATGTCGCCGTCCTTCGCCAGGCGTGCGGCCTCGGCGATGCGGGTGAGTTTTTCGCCGGGACCGACGCGCAGGGTGGCGGCTTCGCTCGTGGCGGACAGCAGGGCGATCAGGAGGCCGACGGCGAAACGGATAGTCATTCCGGCATGGGTGCCGTCCCGCCAGAGCCGACTTTGCGACCTTGAATCGAGAGCATCAACAGCAGGAAAAAGAGGAAGGCGACGCGCGGCGCGTCGAGCAGGCTGTCGAACAGGCCGACGACGGCAAATCCGCTGATGGAGGCGGCCAGGGCCGGCGCGTACGGATGGTGCGCCCGTTTGCCGGCCAGCGAGCGGAACAGGGCGACGGCGATGAGGGAAAGGAACAGTGCCAGGCCGAGCGCGCCGTGCTCGAACAGGATGTGCAGGAACATGCTTTTCATGTGCCAGGGCATGTGGTGGCGGTCGCTGGTGAAGAACCAGTGGGCCATGTCGCCGCGAAAGTCGCCGTTGGCGACGAGCGGTCGGCCGTCCGGGCCGGCGAGGGAAAGATTGTCGATGTCCGCGCGGCCGGCCATGGTCTCGACGGCCAGGGTGAAGACGACGAATTGCGGGGCATACCACGCGCCGCCGGAATGTCCGCGGCTGTCGAATTCGAGCTTGCGGTGCTGCCAGCCGTCGGCGCCGTTCAGCACGGTCTGCTTGCCGGTACAGGCTTCCGGATAGAGGAGATGCTTGCTGCACAGGCCGAACTGGAGCTGCACCTTGCCGGCGGCGCGTGCGTCGAATTCGATGGTGTAGCGTCCGGCCGGCAGTGGCGTGGAGACTCGCTGCCCGATCCGCAGCACTTCACCATAGCCGGCCTGGTAGCGCGGCCCGGACAGCGAAAGCAGGTTGTTGTCCCCTTCGCGTTCGAGACGGTAGCTGCCGGGGAACTCGTTGCCGGGTGCCCCGAAGTAGAACGAGACGGGGAAACGGCCGGGGCCTTTGCCGAAGATCCAGTCGCCGGGCGTCTGGAGCAGGGCGAGCCCGGCGCTCCAGTGCTGCAGGCGGCCTTCGAAGTCCCGTTCGCTGGTGCTGAACCGGTCGCCCATGTAGGCCCCGCCGCCGAAGATCGCGACCATGACGGAGAGTGCGAAAGCGCCGGCCAGCGCAACGCCCTGGCCGCGTCGGTGTGTCGGCCAGACCGGCTGTGCCGTGCGAGCTCCCCGGATCGCGGCGAGGACGAGCGCAGCGAGCGCGATCGCCGCATCGACGAGGGCGGGCGTACCGCCCCAGTGGTCGGCGACCAGCAGGGCAGCGAAGGGCAGGGCGAAGGTGCCGGCCAGTGCCGGTATGCGGGCGATGTCGGCGTTGCTGTGCTGGCTGGCGATCCAGCCGGCCAAGGCGACAAGGAAGGTCGCGGCATAGGCCCAGTAGCTCGCTTTGCCGAACAGCCACGTGAGTGCGAAAGCGGCGAGGGACATCAGCGCAGCAATGGCGAGGGCGGCGGAACGCAAACGGCGACTCGAACTGCGGATGAGTTCCATCGTGAGCGTGAACATCGTCAGGCAGCCCAGCACGGCCAGCAGGGCGCGGTAGCCGCCGTGGCGGAAGGTGAGGAAGGCGAGGCCGGCGATGGCCAGTGCGGCGACGAGGCTCGTGGTTGCGGTACGCAGGCCGGTTTTTGGGCTTGCCGCGCTTCGGCCGAGGGCCATCGATGCCATGACGAGGAACGAGACCCCGATGGCCAGATAGACGCCGCGCGAGAAGGTGGTGAGGCTGGCGTAGGTGCCGAGGCTGAATATCAGTGCCGCCGGCAACAAATGGCGGAGATGGCTGCTTTTCAGCAGCAGCCAGGTCGCGAAAGGCAGCGTCAGGACGAGGAAACCGTCGAGCGCCGCGCCGCCGACGTGCATTTCCCAGAAGAGAGCCGTGGTGCGGTAGTCGGAGGAGAAGTTCAGCAGGCCGGGATAGGCGATGCGTTCCCAGATCGCCGCGAGCGAGACGGTGGCGAGGCCCAGCGCCATGCCCCAGCCGAGATAGGCGACGCCGCGGTCATCTAGGCGCGAGTTGGTGCGGCCGAGCAGGGGGGCGAACAGGGCGGCCAGCACGAAGCTTTTGGCGAGTCGCAGGCTGTTCATGGGGTCGTCGTAGCCCTGGAACCAGCCGAAGGCGAAGCCGCCCGCGTCTGCGATGCCGCGCGCGAAGGCGATGCCGAGCGAGACCAGGTAGAGTCCCGCGAGGACCAGCAGCGTGGCCGACGGGCGCGAAGGTGCCGAAACGCCCGGCGCCCAGCCATGGCGAAGCCAGGCACCGGCCGCCGCGCCGAGCACCAGGATGTCGAATTCCTCGAAGGTCAGCCAGCCGGTCCAGGGCGCGAGATCGACGATCGGCAGCAGGGCCGGCAACAGCAGCAGCCAGGCGTGGTCGAAGCGCAGGCAGATCAGGAAGGTCGCGATGCAGGCGGTCATCATCGCCCAGGGCGCGAGTGGGTGATGGGTGGCCAGGAACAGGGCAGCCGCTAGCGCTGCGAGCGCAATCAGGGTCGATGCAATCGCGCGCAGCGAGAACTGCTTCATCGGGTCGGGCGGACTCGCAGCCACTGCTCCAGCATCGTCATGATCCACACCAGTTCGCCATAGAAGCCGGGGTGGGCGGGCAGGTGTTCCTTGAGCAGGGTGTCGATGAATTCGCGGCGGATGATGCCGCGGTCGGCGAGGCCGTGCAGCGAGTCGGCGGCCAGCGCATTGAGTGCCGCGTGCTTGACGGCCCAGGGGCCGAAGGGCAGGCCGAAGCCGTGTTTTTTCTTGGTGATGATCTCGTCGGGCAGGAAGCCGCGCAGGGCTTCCTTGAAGAACCAGCGCAGCTTGAGGCCCTTGAGCTTGTAGTTCGTCGGCAGTTTGAGGGAGAAGTCGAGGATGCGGTCGTCGAGGAAGGGGAAGCCGACGTCGATGCCGGCGAGACTGGCCGAGCCGACGACCTTGGGCAGGTCGTTTTCGGCGAGTGTGTAGCGCCAGTCGTAGGCGAGCATCTTGTTGACCAGCGAGGCGTTGCCCGGGCAGGCGGACCAGGTATCGCGCTGGTGGCGTTCGGGTTCGGCGGCGTCGAAGCGTGCGCGGAAGTCGGCGGTGAAAACTTCATCGAGACCCATGCGCAGCAGCAGGTTGTAGGTCTGCATGCGGTCGGGCATCGGCACCCGCGCCTGGCGCACGTAGCTGGCGCCCTTTTTGAGCAGTGGCACGCGGTCGAAGGCGGTGCTGTCGGCGAAGGCGGGTTCGAGGATGGCTTCGCGCAGGAGGGCGGGCACCTGGTCGTAGAGGCCGAAGACGCGCTGCTTGGCATAGCGGGCGTTGCCGCCGAAGAGTTCGTCGCCGCCGTCGCCGGCGAGCAGATGGCCGATGCCGTCTTCCTTCGCGCGCAGGGCGCAGTAGTACGCAGGGACGGCGGAGGAGTTGCCGAAGGGCTGGTCGTAGCTGGCGGCGACTTTCGGCATGCCGGCGACGAGGTCCTCGGGGGTGATGTAGTACTCGTGCTGGTGCGTGCCGAAATGGCGCACGGCGATGCGCGCGTATTCCATCTCGTCGTAGCCGGGCACGTCGAAGCCGATCGAGTAGGTTTCGGCCGGGCGGCCGGTGATGCGGGTGAGCATGCCCGAGACGGTGGAGCTGTCGGTGCCGCCGCTGAGATAGCAGCCGATCGGACCGTCGCCGATGCGGCGGGCAACGGCATCGCGCACGAGGGCGAGGAATTCTTCGCGCAGGTCGGCGAAACTGGCGTTGCGGCTTTCCTCGAAGGCCGGCTGCCACCACGGGGCGACGGTGAGCCGGCCGTTTTCGAAGAGGGCGTAGTGGGCCGGCGGCAGGCGGAAGACGTCGCGGAAGATGGTGCGCGGCGAGGGGATGACGTGGAAGTAGAGGTAGTCGAAGATCGCCTGCGGGTCGAGTTCGGTGGCGCCGAACTGGTCGGCGCGCGGGGCGGCCTGCAGTTGTTCGCCTTGCTGCCGGTAGCAGAGCGTGCGGATGGCGAAGCGGTCGACGGCGAGGAAGCGGCCACCGGCCGGGGTGTCGAGAACGACGGCGAAGTCGCCGGAGACGTGAGCCGGGGCGCGGACGCCGTGACGGGCGTAGGCGGCGCGCCAGGCAGCGAGGTCGCCGTCGCGGGCGGCGAGATCGGCGAGGTCGGCATCTGCGAAACGCGGATGGCCGAGGGCGAGTTCGACGGATTGTGAGGATTCGGCAGTTTCAGTCATTTTGGATAAGCCAGTCGAGGCAGGCATTGTCTACGCTTTTGCGCCATTCGTGCGACGAAAACGTGTGGTCGGCTGCGGCGATGTCGACGCGCGTGAGGCCGGGGCGGTCGAGCAGGCCGCGCCAGGCTTCGTCTCCGGCCACGTGTTCGAGGAATTCCTTCGCGGTGTAGTCGTCGCCGCTCAGGATCAGCAGGGTGCGTCCGCCGAAATTGCGCAGGCCGCGCGCCATGCGTTGCTGGAAGGACAGTTGCGGCCCTTCCTGCGCCTTGGCGGATGCCTGGCCGAGCTTGCGCAGCAGTTCGGCGACGGCGGCGAAGACGTTCAGTTTTCCGCTCAAGAGCTTCGCCCAGAACGCCTTTTGCATGAGCCGCTGGCCGTAGTAGTGCTTGACCTGGGTTTTGGCGAGCGAGGCTTCCGAACGTACCCAGGGGTTGAGCAGGCACAGGCCGGCGATGCGCGGGTCGGCGGTTTCGTCGCGGTAGAGCAGCGCGGCGGCGGCGGCGTCGCACAGGCCCCAGAGGACAACTTTGCATACTTCCGGACAGTGTGCCTGCAGGGTGTCGACGGCGGCGCGGATGTCGGGGGTGAGGTGCTCGAAGCTGCGCTGCGCGCCTTCGCTGTCGCCCATGCCGCGCACGTCGAAACGCAGGACGGGGAAACCGGCGGCGGCGAGCGCACGGGCGAGCAGGACGAATTGCCGGTGGCTGCCGACGCGGGTCTGCGGCCCGCCGACGACGATGACGACGCCGATATCGCGCGATGCTTCCGGCC
>JAVEWF010000100.1:0-6422 GCA_034004665.1 Rhodocyclaceae bacterium
GCCGTGCCAGGGCCGGGCACCGTCGCGATCCTCGACGCTACCGCACGCCACGGCGTGCGCGCCGGTTTCGGCGCGGTGCTGGGGACGCTGCTCGGCGACCTCCTCTACATGACGGCCGCCGTGCTCGGGCTGGCCTCCGCAATGCGCGCCCATCCGCTGCTCTTCGAGGGGCTGCAATGGTTCGGCGCGGGCTACCTCTGCTGGATTGGCCTCCGGCTCATGGGCCGGCGGGATGGCGGCGGGGCGATGCCGCTGGCATCGCCGGACGCGATCCGGCACCATTTCCGCCACGCCTGCATCGTGAGCCTGACCAACCCCAAGGTGATGCTGTTCTTCGTCGCCTTCTTTCCGCTGTTCCTGCGCGCCGATGCCGCAGCCGGCACGCTCGTCGCGATGATGCTGCACGTCACCGCGCTGAGCTTCCTCTATCAGGCCGGCCTGGTGATGCTCGGCAATGCGGCGGCGGTACGGCTGCGCGCGTTCCCGTTCCCACGCCGGCTGGCAACGCGGCTGGCGGCGGTCGCACTGATCGGCTTCGGCCTCCGGCTCGCCGCCGCAAACCGCTGATCCGACATCCTACTGGCCGACCACGTCGGCGCCCTTGGGCGGCACGAAGCGAAAGGCGTCCTTCGACAGCATCGGGTTGGGATTGAAGTCGGTAAACAGCAGCGTGGTCGTCTGGCCGAAGTTGTCCTGCACCTCCATGAGGCGCGGCAGGTTGTTCGACAGCCCGATGCGCACGCGGGCGAAGGTGCTGTCCGCCGCCTTCGGTACCGCATCGACGACCTCCAGCCCGTCGGCGGCGCCGGCCTCGGACAGCGTGAAGTGCCGGTCCAGCCCCTCGCCGGTCAGCAGGGCCGCCGGCGTGGCGCCGAGCGCCTGATCCATCTTGCCGACCGTCACCTGGTTCAGGTCGGCGTCATACGTCCAGAGCTGCTGGCCGTCGGCGACCAGCAGCAGCTTGTAGGGCTTCTCGTAGCTCCAGCGCAGCTTGCCGGGACGGGCGAGGGAGAAGCTGCCGGTGGAGTTCTGCGGCTTGCGGCCGGACTTGGCGACGACGGACTGGGCGAACGTCCCCTGCGCCGCATGGGTCTCGGCCCAGAAGGCCTTGAGCTGGTCGATGCCGCCCGCGGCGGCGAGGCTGGAACAGAACAGGCCGCAGAGAAGGAAGAGTGTGCGCATGGCGCGAATTATCGCCCAAGCGGCTCCTGCGCCGTCCTGCCGGCGCCGACTTTTGTGTGACGCCTTGTAAGCGGGTTACTCCTGCGCTTCGGGCACCAGCACTTCGCGCTGCCCGGCGCCGTTGGCGCGCGACACCAGACCGGCCTTCTCCATCGCCTCGATCATGCGCGCGGCGCGGTTGTAGCCGATCCTCAAGTGGCGCTGGACCAGCGAGATCGACGGCCGGCGCTCGCGCAGGACGATCTCGACCGCCTGGTCGTACATCGGGTCGCTCTCCATGTCGCCGCCCTCGCCGCCGCCCGCTGCTTCGTTCTCGGAGGGTGGTGCGGCCAGCACGTCAGTGACGAATTCGGGACGGCCGACCTTGCGCAGGTGCTCGACGACGCGATGCACCTCGTCGTCGGCGACGAAAGCGCCATGCACGCGTGTCGGCAGGCCGGTGCCCGGCGCGAGGTAGAGCATGTCGCCCTGCCCGAGCAGCGCCTCGGCGCCCATCTGGTCGAGGATGGTGCGCGAATCGATCTTGCTGGAAACCTGGAAGGCGATGCGCGTCGGGATGTTGGCCTTGATCAGGCCGGTGATGACATCGACGCTCGGCCGCTGCGTAGCGAGGATCAGGTGGATGCCGGACGCCCGCGCCTTCTGCGCCAGGCGGGCGATCAGCTCCTCGACCTTCTTGCCGACCACCATCATCAGGTCGGCCAGTTCGTCGATGACGACGACGATGTAGGGCAGCGTCTTGAGCGAAGGCGTACCGGCCTCGGGATCGCCCGGCAGGGCCAGCGGATCGGGGATGCGCTCGCCGGCCTTCTCGGCCTCCCTGATCTTGTTGTTGAAGCCGGACAGGTTGCGCACGCCCAGCGCGCTCATCAGCTTGTAGCGGCGCTCCATCTCGCCGACGCACCAGTGCAGCGCGTTGGCCGCCTTGTTCATGTCGGTGACCACGGGCGCCAGCAGGTGCGGGATGCCTTCGTAGACCGACAGCTCGAGCATCTTCGGGTCGACGAGGATCAGGCGCACGTCCTTCGGCTCGGACTTGTAGACCAGCGAGAGGATCATCGCGTTGATGCCGACCGACTTGCCCGAACCGGTCGTGCCGGCGACCAGCAGGTGCGGCATCTTGGCCAGGTCGGTGACCACCGGCTGGCCGCCGATGTCCTTGCCGAGCGCCATCGCCAGGTGCGAGTGCATGTCGTGATAGACCTTGGCGCCGATGATCTCGGTCAGGCGCACGGTCTGGCGGCGCGGGTTCGGCAACTCCAGCGCCATGCAGCTCTTGCCCGGCACCGTCTCGACGACGCGGATGCTGACCAGCGAGAGCGCCCGGGCGAGGTCCTTGGCGAGGCCGACGATGGTCGCCCCCTTCACGCCGGTGGCCGGCTCGATCTCGTAGCGCGTCACCACCGGACCGGGATGGGCGGACATGACCTGCACCGAGACGCCGAAGTCGGCCAGTTTGCGTTCGATCAGGCGCGAAGTGAACTCGAGGGTATCGGCGGACGGCAGGTCCTCGTTGCTATGGCTGGCCTCGTCGAGCAGGTGCAGCGGCGGCAGCGCCTCGCCGGGCGCGTCGAAGAACATCGGCGCCTGGCGTTCCTTCTCGATGCGCACCTCGGCTTTCTTCGCCAGCGGGATTTCGAGATCGACCGGCTCGATCTTGACCGGCGGCGGCGGATTGACCTCGACGCGCTTGCGTTCCTCGGCCACCACCGCCTCGCGCCGCGACGCCAGCGCACGGCCGTAGCGGCGATCCTGCCAGCCCTCCCACAGGGCGATGGCACCGAACCACGAGGCTTCCAGCAGGCCGCCGAACTTCTCGACGAACCACAGCCAGGACATGCCGGTGGCGAAGCTCCAGCCGGCCATCAGGATGGCCATCAGGATCAACGTCCCTCCGGTGAAGCCGAGGAAGGTGGCCGCCAGCCGGCTGACTTCGTGGCCCAGCAGGCCACCGGGTGCGAGCGGGAGGTTAGCGGCCGCGCTCCAGAATCGCATCGCCTCGATGCCGCTGCTGGCCAGCAGCAGGATGGCGAAACCCGTCAGCGCGATGAACAGCGGGCGGCGGTCCTGGCCGAACAGCCAGCTGACACGGTGATAGCCGTGCGCCACCAGCAGCAGCAGCAGGCCGACCCACCACCAGGCGGAGAGGCCAAACAGGTAGAGCATCAGGTCGGCCAGCCAGGCGCCGAAGCGCCCGCCGGGATTGGCGATCGCCTCGACGCTGGCGGCCTGCGACCAGCCGGGATCGCCCTTGTCGTAGCCCCAGAGGATCAGCGCCAGATACAGGCCGACGGCGGCCACGGCCAGCCAGCGCGCCTCGTGGACGAGCGCGGCGATGCGTTCCGGCAGTGGTTGGGAAGACGGTTTGTGCGACATCGACAGGGAAGCCAGGGAAGCATTGGCCATGGACGGAATTCCGGGGGCTGGGGATCGCCCGATTCTCGCGCGCCATCCGCTTGAGAAACGCCCGAACAGCGGAATATTCCCTCCCGTATCAAACCTTATAATCGCCCGGACCCCATTCGAAAGGAATTCCGCATGTCCGCCCGCCACATCAAGCTCCTGATCCTCGGCTCCGGCCCCGCCGGCTATACCGCCGCCGTTTATGCCGCGCGCGCCAACCTCAAGCCCGTGATCATCACCGGCATGGCCCAGGGCGGCCAGCTGATGACGACCACCGAGGTCGACAACTGGCCGGCCGATGCCGACGGCGTGATGGGCCCGGACCTGATGGTGCGCTTCGAGAAGCACGCCCAGCGCTTCGGCACCGAGATCATCTTCGACCACATCCACACGGCGAAGCTGACCGAAAAGCCGATGCGCCTGATCGGCGATGCCGGCGAATACACCTGCGATGCCCTCATCATCGCCACTGGCGCTTCCGCCCAATATCTCGGCCTGCCCTCCGAACAGGCCTTCTCCGGCAAGGGCGTTTCGGCCTGCGCGACCTGCGACGGCTTCTTCTACCGCGACCAGCCGGTGGCCGTGATCGGCGGCGGCAACACCGCCGTCGAGGAGGCGCTGTATCTCGCCAACATCGCCAGCAGCGTCACGCTGGTGCATCGCCGCGACAAGTTCCGCGCCGAAAAGATCATGCAGGACCACCTCTACGAGAAGGTCGCCGCCGGCAAGATCGTCCTCAAGCTCGACAGCACCCTCGACGAGGTGCTCGGCGACAAGACCGGCGTCACCGGCATGCGCATCAAAAACGTGAAGACGGGCGCGACCGAAGATATCAAGCTCCAGGGTGTCTTCATTGCCATCGGCCACAAGCCGAATACCGACATCTTCGAAGGCCAGCTGGCGATGCAGAACGGCTACATCGTGACCAGGGCCGGCCGCGAGGGCAACGCCAGCGCCACCTCGATTCCCGGCGTGTTCGCCGCCGGCGACGTGCAGGACATGATCTACAAGCAGGCCGTGACCTCGGCGGCTTCCGGGTGCCAGGCGGCGCTGGACGCCGAGAAGTACCTCGACAGCCTGGGGTAGGCCAATGCCCGGCAGGACGCTCGATGAGGCATCGCGCGCCCTGTTCCGGGAAGCGGTGGCGGATGCCGTCCCGCTCGAACTCGACCGCATCCATCATGAGCCGCCCCCGCCCCCGGCCATTCCCCGCAGCCGGCAGCGCGACGAGCGCGCCGCGCTGGGCGAATCCCTCTCCGATGTCGATCCGCTGCATCTCGCCCTCGAGGGCGGCGACGAAGCCGTCTATCTGAAACCCGGCATGGCGCCGAAGGTGCTCAAGGACCTGCGGCGCGGCCGCTGGGTGGTGCAGGCCCACCTCGACCTGCACGGCATGCACCGCGACGAGGCCCGCCACCACGTCGCCGCCTTTCTGGCGGAATGCCGCCACCATGGGGACCGCTGCGTGCGCATCGTGCATGGCAAGGGCCACGGCTCGCCCGGCCGCGTGCCGGTCCTGAAACGCCTCGTCCTCGGCTGGCTCGCCCAGCGTCAGGAAGTGCTCGCTTACTGCCAGGCCCGCACCGTCGAAGGCGGGGCGGGAGCGGTCATCGTGCTGCTGGCGGGCTGAAGCGCGTCCCGGGCGCCGTCCCGCCGGCGCCGACTTTTGGCCTGCGACAATCGGTCGCATTCCCCTGCGCGGAGTGGGGGCGTAGATTGCGCCGAAACGTCCGAGGAGTCCTCGCCATGAGCCAGACACAGACCGCCAACCAGACTTCCAGCCAGGCCGAGATGGGTTCGCTGCTGCTCGGTGCCGGTTTCGCCCTCGCGTCGCTGATCCTGCTGCCGGCCGTCGCGCAGAAGATCGGCATGGGCTCCAGCCTGACCATCGCCCTGCGCGGCGCATTGATGAGGGCGGCCAACCGACTCTGATATCCTCGCCGCACTCACCATCCGTTCAGGGGGCTACCGGTTCGCCGGGCGCCCCCTGTTGTCGTTGATTCCAGTCTCATGCGTCCCGCCCACCGCGCCCTGCTCCTGCTGCTTTGCCTGTTCGCCGGATTCCTGCTCAGCTTCGCCGATGCGTGGCGGCTGCGGACCCTGCGCGCCGCGCTGACCCGTGAGTCCGCCGGGCTGGTCGAACGCCTCGGCCTGACCGACCCGGTGTTGTTCACCGAGGCCCGCTACACCCGCCATCCCTCGCAGGCCGACCTGCAGTCGGCTTTCCAGGACCATCCCGTCGCCCTCGAACACTTCCCCACCGGCTCGCTGATCGCCCCGCCGGCCGGCCTGATCGAAGCCTATGCACACCTGGATCGAAAAACAGCGTCACCTGATTGATTTCACGCTCGCCTCGCTGGCGCGGCGCAAGGGCAAGAACCTCGGCCTGCTGTTCATCTACACCCTGCTGGTGTTCGTGCTCGCCTCGGTGGCCCTCTACACCCATGCGCTGCGCACCGAGGCGCAGAAGGTGCTCGCCGGCTCGCCCGAGATCGTGCTGCAGCGCCTCGTCGCCGGCCGCCACGACCTGATCCCGCCCGGCTACATCGAACAGATCGGCCGCATCCGCGGCGTGCAGAAGAAGGAAGGCCGCCTCTGGGGCTACTACTACGACAGCGTGGTCAAGGCCAACTACACCTTCATGGCGCCGCGCGACCTCAACATCCAGCGCGGCGAGATCATCGTCGGCCCGGCGCTGGAACGTTCGCGCGGGCTGGCGGCCGGCAACGGTATCTCCTTCCGTTCGTATTCGGGCGAGCTGCATACCTTCATCGTTGCCGACGTGCTGCCGCAGAACTCCGAACTGGTCAGCGCCGACCTGGTGCTGATGCACGAGG
>JAVEWF010000101.1:0-5020 GCA_034004665.1 Rhodocyclaceae bacterium
TGTCCAGGCCGTAGTTGGCCGGGTTGGGGATCTCGGCGTTCACCGCCTTGCCGCAGTCGCCGCAGGCGGTGCAGTTTTCATTCACGAAGCGCGGCTTGATCTTCAGCGTGACGGTGTAGTCGCCGCGGCTGCCTGAAACGGCGGCCACTTCGGTCATCGTCATCACGCGCACGTTGGGATTGCCGCGGATGCGCTTGAGGTTGATCTCCAGCCCGCAGGTGGGGTGGCACATCTTGGGAAAGTAGCGATACAGCAGTGAAGTGCGGCCGCCCAGGGTGGGGGTTTTTTCCGCGAGGATCACCTGCTTGCCGCATTCGGCCGCTTCGAGAGCCGCCGTCATGCCAGCGATACCGCCGCCGACGACCAGGATGGTCTGGTTGGTTGCGATTGAAGCCGTCATCGAGCCTCCATGGTGTGGTGCGTCCAAAAATGGTCCGCGATTCTAACCACCATTCGCAAGACGCGTTCCTGCGCTGGATCAAATGACGGCCAGAATGTTCCTATGGGTAAATAGAACTGACCAATCTATAGGGTTATTGGCCGACCGGGAAAAAAGTCGGCGCCGGCGGGACGGCGCTACCGGCAGGGCGGTGCCATGGGGTCAGCGTTCCAATACGCGAATCTCGAACGCCATCGTCTCGAGGTCGCCCATCGCCCAGGTGGCTTCGGGTGCGCCGAGGCCCGCGACGGTGCCGGGGTTGACCAGCCAGGTCTGGCCGCCTTTGACGTTCGGTTCCTGGCTGACTTCCGGCACGTGGCTGTGGCCGCAGCAGACGAGGTCGTAGTCGCCGGTGCAGGCGAAGGCGCGACCGATATGCGGATAGTGGGTGATGAAAATTTTGCGGCCGCCGAGTTCGATGCCGGCATCGTTGCCGTGGTAGTGCAGCAGGCCTTCGGAATGGCAGGCGAGGCGGGCGATGGCGACCGGGTCGCCGAGGTTGTTGCCATGCACGGCATGGACGGGCAGGCCGAGCTTGAGGGATGCCTTGAGCGTGTTGGTACCGATCAGGTCGCCGCAATGGATGACGACTTCGGCGCCCTCCGTCTTGGCGAGGGCGATGGCTTCGGCCAGCATGGGGCCACGGTCGTGGCTGTCGGAAACGATGCAGATCTTCATGTCGGGGGAGTGTCTATGCGTTATACGATGAGCGGGGCGTGGTAGTCCTCGCCGTCGTTGGCCTGGGAAAAGTCTACGGCGTTGAGGCCGCGCAGCATCCGCTTGCGCTCCTCTTCGTGCTTGCCTTGCACTTGCAGCAGGTCGATGACGCAGTCGCCCAGCACATCGTATTCGACTGTCGCGGTGCCGAACTGTTCGGCGTCGGTGTAGTAGAACTGGCAGCGGAAGCGGCTGTCGCCGGTCTTGAAGACGACGAAATGGCAGACGCCTTCCTGCCAGGTCAGGGCAGGGCACTGGGTCAGGTCGTCTTTCAGCAGGTCGAGCTGGATGTCGGACTTGATGGACTGCAGGGGCACTGGTTGGCCGTAGCGTTCCACCAGCGTCTGGCTGACGAGGTTCTTCTCGCGTGCGGTAAATTCCGGGATCGGGCGGGGCATGGGGTTTCCGTGTTTATCGGGAAATAAAAATTATCCCCTTGTCGCAAAAGCAGGGGGCTGCAAGAATATAGCAAAACTCTAATAAACAACCGCGCGGTCGCCAAGGTGATCGCGCAGCCGAGGGCCAACAGAGACATGACACAACACTCCGTGCAGGAAGTCAAAAAGACCACCTGCTACATGTGCGCCTGCCGCTGCGGCATCCGCGTCCACCTGCGGGATGGCGAGGTGCGCTACATCGACGGCAACCCGGATCACCCGCTGAACCAGGGCGTGATCTGCGCCAAGGGCTCGTCGGGCATCATGAAGCAGTACTCGCCGGCACGACTGACCAGGCCATTGCGCCGCAAGCCCGGCGCCGAGCGCGGTGCGGGCGAATTCGAGCCGATCTCGTGGGAAGAGGCTTTCTCGACGCTGGCCGAGCGCCTCGGCAAGATCCGCGCAACCGATCCGAAGCAGTTCGCGCTGTTCACCGGCCGCGACCAGATGCAGGCCCTGACCGGCCTGTTCGCGCGCCAGTTCGGCACGCCCAACTACGCGGCCCACGGCGGCTTCTGCTCGGTGAACATGGCGGCCGGCATGATCTACACGATCGGCGGCTCGTTCTGGGAATTCGGCGGCCCCGATCTCGATCGCGCGAAATTGTTCGTGATGATCGGTACTGCCGAGGACCATCACTCCAACCCGCTGAAGATCGCGCTCGCCAAGTTTAAGCGTGACGGCGGCCGCTTCGTCTCGATCAACCCGGTGCGCACCGGCTATTCGGCCATCGCCGACGAATGGGTGCCGATCCGCCCGGGCACCGACGGCGCCTTCCTGCTGGCGGTGATCCACGAGATCATCCAGAAGGGTCTCTACGACCGCGACTTCCTCGTCCAGTATTCGAACGCCGGCGAGCTCGTTAACTGCGACGAGGCGAGCGACGAGTTCGGCATGTTCCTGCGCACCGAGGTGCCCGAGGAAGAGGCCTGCTACGACCCGCAGGACAAGCTGTGGTGGGACCGCACCACCAATCAGCCGGTGGTGACGCACGCCGAGGGCGCCGACCCCTGCCTGCTCGGCGAGTTCAAGATGAACGGCACACCGGTCAAACCCTCGTTCCAGCTGCTGCTGGACCGCGTCAAGGACTACACGCCGGAATGGGCCGAGGGCGTCACCGGCATTCCGGCCGAGACGATCCGCCGCCTCGCCTACGAGATGGGCGTGACGGCGCGCGACCAGCGCATCGAGCTGCCGATCGCCTGGACGGACTCGTGGGGCAAGGAGCACGATACCGTCACCGGCAACCCGGTGGCTTTTCACGCGATGCGCGGCCTCGCGGCGCATTCGAACGGCTTCCAGAGCATCCGGGCGCTCGGCATCCTGATGTCGCTGCTCGGGACGATCGACCGGCCCGGCGGCTTCCGCCACAAGGTGCCATTCCCGCGGCCGATCCCGCCCTGCGCACGCACGCCGAACCATCCGAACGCCGTGCAGCCGAACAAGCCGCTCGACGGCATGGCGCTCGGCTGGCCGGCGGATCCGGACGACCTGTTCGTCGACGAGAACGGCGGCCCGGTGCGCATCGACAAGGGCTTCTCGTGGGAGTACCCGCTGTCGGTGCATGGCCTGATGCACAACGTCATCACCAATGCCTGGCGCGGCGACCCGTACAAGATCGATACGCTGCTGATCTTCATGGCCAACATGGCTTGGAATTCGACGATGAACGCCGTCGAGGTCCGCAAGATGCTCAACGACAAGGACGAGCAGGGCGACTACAAGATCCCGTTCATCGTCGTCGCCGACGCCTTCCAGTCGGAGATGACGGCCTTCGCCGACCTGATTCTGCCGGACACGACTTACCTCGAACGCCACGATGTGATGTCGCTGCTCGACCGGCCGATTTCGGAATTCGACGGCCCGGTGGATTCGGTGCGCATCCCCGTGGTGCCGCCGACCGGCGACTGCAAGCCTTTCCAGGAGGTCATCATCGAGCTGGGGTCGCGCCTCAAGCTGCCGGCCTTCACGACGAAGGACGGCCAGCGCAAGTACCGCGACTATCCGGATTTCATCGTCAATTACGAGACCGAGCCGGGTTCGGGCATCGGCTTCCTCGCCGGCTGGCGCGGCAAGGGCGGCGAGAAGTCGCTGCGCGGCGAGCCGAACCCCAATCAGTGGGAGATGTATGCGAAGAACGACTGCGTCTTCCACTACGAGTTGCCGAAGAGCTACCAGTACATGCGCAACTGGAACCAGGGCTACCTGGAGTGGTCGCAGCGCAACCGCATCACGCGCTACGCCGAGCCGATCCTCATCAACATCTATTCCGAAGTGCTGATGCGCTTCCGCCAGGCGGCGCAGGGCAAGGGCTTTTCGCGCAAGCCGCCGGCCCATCTGGCGAAGCGCGTCGAAACCTTCTTCGATCCGCTGCCCTTCTACTACGACACGCTCGAAGCGCAGGTCAGCGACAAGCACAAGTATCCGCTCGCGGCGATCACGCAGCGGCCGATGGCGATGTATCACTCGTGGGATTCGCAGAACGCCTGGTTGCGGCAGATCCATGCGCACAACCTCCTCTACGTGAACACCCATACCGCGCGCGTGGCGGGCATCGAGGACAACGACTGGATCTGGGTCGAATCGCAGTGGGGCAAGGTCAAGTGCATGGCCAAGCATTCCGAGGCGGTCGAGCCGGGCACGGTGTGGACCTGGAACGCCATCGGCAAGGCGGCGGGCGCCTGGGGCCTGACGCCGGATGCCAACGAGTCGCAGCAGGGCTTCCTGCTCAACCACCTGATTTCCGAAGAACTGCCGACCTGTGAAAAGGGCAGCGACCGGCGCGTCTCCAACTCCGACCCGATCACCGGCCAGGCCGCCTGGTACGACGTGCGCGTGCGCATCTACAAGGCAGAAGTCGGCGCTGGCGGGACGGCACGGACGGAGCCGCAATTCGAGCCGTTGAAGCCCTATCCGGGCCAGCCGGAGCGCAAGTCGCTCTGGAACTATTTCGCCGGAAAGAAGGGAGGTGCCAAGTGACCCAGTTGGCCTTGGTCATCGACCTCAATGTCTGCGTCGGCTGCCACGCCTGCGTGACCAACTGCAAGGAATGGAACACCTCCGGCGAGGCCGGCCCGATGGTCGACCAGAATCCCTACGGCAAGGACCCGACCGGCACCTTCTTCAACCGCGTGCAGACCTTCGAGGTCGGCGAGTTTCCGAACACGGAAACCGTGCATTTCCCGAAGTCCTGCCTGCATTGCGAGGAGCCGCCCTGCGTGCCGGTTTGCCCGACGGGCGCCTCCTACAAGCGCAAGGAGGACGGCATCGTCCTCGTCGATTACGACAAGTGCATCGGCTGCAAGTACTGCTCGTGGGCCTGCCCCTACGGCGCGCGCGAGATCGACGAACATCAGAAGGTGATGAAGAAGTGCACCCTCTGCGTCGACCGCATCTACGACACGACGATGACGGCCGAAGAGCGCCG
>JAVEWF010000101.1:5120-6410 GCA_034004665.1 Rhodocyclaceae bacterium
ACGCAGTGGCGCACCTCGTGGCTGTCGCGCGAGGTGATCGTGCTGCCGGCCTTCATGGGCACCGTGTTCTTCTACGGCCTCGCCCACTGGACCGGCTTCAATCCAGAGCTCGGGCAGTTGCCAAGCGGCGCCCCCGTCAACATCACCGCCGTGCTCGGCACGCTGGGCACCGTGCTGGCCTTCGCGCTCTACATCTGCACCGGCATGATCTACGCCTGCCTGCGTTTTCTGCGCGAATGGCATACGCCGCTGACGGTGATCAACTACATCCTGCTCGGCGGAGCATCCGGCTTCACGCTGGCGGCCGCGCTGGCGGCTGTCGAGGCGCCAGCGGTGATGCCGGTGCTGGCCGGCTGGGCGCTGATCATTACCGCGCTCGGTCTGGTCGGCCGCATCGCCACGCTGATCCGCAATGCAAGGCTCAAGCCCAAGTCGACCCTGCAGTCCGCGATCGGCATCAAGCACCCGAAGATCGTGCAGAAGACGCAAGGCATGATGGGCGGCGCCTTCAATACCCGCGAGTTCTTCCACGGCGCCAGCGCAGCGATGATGCGCTCGATCAAGTGGGTGTTTCTCGTGACGGCCTTCGCCGTACCGCTGGCGCTGCTGAGTCTCGGCCTGTCGCAGGCGGCGGGTGGACTGCTCGCCGTAGCCTTCATCGTCCAATATATCGGCCTGCTGGCGGAGCGCTGGTTCTTCTTCGCCCAGGCCAATCATCCGCAGAACCTTTATTACCAGTCGGTCGCCTGATGTCTTGATTACGCTCAAGCGGAACGGCGACTGATCGGGTTAAGTTTCCGCGATTGCCGCAAAAGCCGTTGAGGCTTATGATTCTTCATCTTTTGTTTTAGTCACCACAACTCACCGGAGGAACAACAATGAATTTCGACAAGGAACTCGATGCCCGCGGCCTGAACTGCCCGCTGCCCATCCTGCGCGCCAAAAAGGCCCTGGGTGAAATGACCAGCGGCCAGGTCCTGCGCATCATCGCCACCGATCCCGGCTCCGTGAAGGACTTCGCCGCCTTCGCCAAGCAGACCGGCAACGAACTGCTCTCGAGCGCCGAGAACAACAAGGAGTTCGAGTTCTACATCAAGCGCAAGTAAGCTTGCCGCAGCGATAAAAGTCGGCGCCGGCAAGACGGCGCCGGATCAGACAGAAGGGCGTCCATCCGAGCGATGGGCGCCCTTTTGCAATCAATGCAGCCATAAATATTATTTGTTTCATGCTGCACTGCGATCTATCGCATCATCGCGAACTTGAGAGACCAAGCTCGCAGGCGACGTCCGG
>JAVEWF010000102.1:0-6409 GCA_034004665.1 Rhodocyclaceae bacterium
GAGGAAGACCATGGCCAACAGGCAATTCGACGTCGTCGTCATCGGCGGCGGTCCCGGCGGTTACGTCGCCGCGATCCGCGCCGCGCAGCTCGGCTTTTCCTCTGCCTGCATCGAGTCGGAGTCGTACGCCGATCCCAAGGGCGAAGTCCGTCTCGGCGGCACCTGTCTCAACGTCGGCTGCATTCCGTCGAAGGCGCTGCTGCGCTCGTCCGAGCTGTTCGACGAGGCCAACCACGCCTTCGTCATGCATGGCATCTCGGTCGAGAACGTGAAGATGGATGTCGGCACGATGGTGCGACGCAAGGACAACATCGTCACCCAGCTCACCGCGGGCATCAAGGGCCTGTTCAAGAAGAACAAGGTGATGCTGGTCGCCGGTCGCGGAAGCTTCGCCGGCCGAGAGAACGAGCGGTGGCAGATCAATGTGGCCGGCAAGGAAGGCAGCGAGATCGTCGAGGCGAAACACGTCATCGTCGCCACGGGCTCCAGCCCGCGCCATCTCGACGGTATCCCGGTCGACAACGAGACGATCTGCGACAACGTCGGGGCGCTCTCGCTGAATGCCGTGCCGAAGCGTCTCGGCGTGATCGGCGCCGGCGTCATCGGCCTCGAACTCGGCTCGGTCTGGAAGCGACTGGGTTCGGAGGTCACCATACTCGAAGCCCTCCCCGATTTCCTTGCCGCCGCCGACCCGGCGGTCGCCAAGGAGGCCTGGAAGACCTTCACCACCAAGCAGGGCCTCAAGATCCATCTCGGCGTGAAGATCGGTGCGGTCAAGCAGGGCAAGAAGGGCATCACCATCGAATACGAGAACGGCGAAGGCGCGCAGAAGCTCGAGTGCGACAAGCTGATTGTCTCGGTTGGCCGCGTGCCCAACACCGCCGGCCTCGGCGCCGACAACGTCGGCCTCGCGCTCGACGACCGCGGCCGCATCGAGGTGAACGATCATTGCCAGACCAATCTCGAGAACGTCTGGGCAGTCGGCGACGTCATCCGTGGCCCGATGCTCGCGCACAAGGGCATGGAAGAGGGCGTCATGGTCGCCGAGCTGATCGCCGGACAGGCCGGTCACGTCAATTACGACGCGATTCCCTGGGTCATCTACACCCATCCCGAGATCGCCTGGGTCGGCAAGACCGAGACGCAGCTCAAGAACGAAGGCGTCGAGTTCCGCAGCGGCCAGATTCCCTTCCTCGCCAACGGTCGCGCATTGGGGCAGGGCGACACCACCGGTTTCGTCAAGATGCTGGCCTGCGCGAAGACCGACCGCGTGCTCGGCGTACATGTCATCGGCGCCAACGCCTCGGAGCTGATTTCGGAAGCCGTGACGGCGATGGAGTTCGGCGCGGTGTCCGAGGACATCGCACGCATCTGCCATGCCCACCCGACGCTGTCCGAAGTGATGCACGAGGCGGCGCTGGCGGTGGACAAGCGGCCGCTGCACTTCTAGTAAGATTCAGCCATCCTTACGCGGGGCGGCGGGGCAACCCGCCGCCCTTTTGCTTGACATGCCCCACCGCATCCTCAAGGTCCCGAAGAACGGGATGATCGACGCCTTCAACGCCGCGCTCGCCGCGCGCGGCATCGTTGCCGACGAGGCGCAGCAGGCCGCTGCCTTGCGCCTGCAGGCTTTTTACGACGCACTGGTCGCCTTCAAGGCCGCTCGTCGCACCAAACTGCGCAAGCTGCTCGTGCATCCGGAGCTGCCCAAGGGCGTCTGGTTCTGGGGCGGCGTCGGGCGCGGCAAGAGCTTCCTGATGGACTGCTTCTTCGAGGCCGTGCCCTACCAGCGCAAGCGGCGCGTGCATTTCCATGCCTTCATGCGCGAAATCCACGAACGGCTCAAGGCACTCAAGAACGAGGCCGATCCGCTGGCGAAAGTCGCCGCGCAGGTGGCTGAGGAAACGCGGCTGATGTGCTTCGACGAGTTTCACGTCTCCGACATCGCCGACGCGATGATCCTCGCCCGGCTGATGCAGGCGCTGTTCGACGCCGGCGTGCTGTTCTGCATCACCTCGAACTATCCGCCCGACGGACTCTATCCCAACGGGCTGCAGCGCGACCGCCTGCTGCCGACCATCGCGCTGCTTAACGAAAAACTCGATGTCATCAAGATCGATGCCGGCATCGACTATCGCCTGCGCGCGCTCGAGCAGGCGCCCGTTTACCTGCTGCCGTCGGACGGCGATCCGGGCACGCTGCTGATGCGGACCTTTTCGCAGGTGGCGCACGGCGAGGGCCATGCCCGTCCACTCGAAGTGCTGGGGAGGGAAATACCGGTGGTGCATCGCGCGCCGGGCGTGATCTGGTTCGACTTCGCGGCCCTATGCAGCGGCCCGCGCTCGCAGAACGACTACCTCGATTTTGCCCACCGTTTCCACACCATCTTCGTATCCGGCATCCCGTGCATGGGGGCCGATATGGGCAACGAGGCGCGGCGTTTCACCTGGCTCGTCGATGTCTGCTACGACCATCGCGTCAAACTGGTGCTGGCCGCCGCCGTGCCGGCCGAGGAGCTCTACGTCGCCGGCCCGCAGGCGCACGAATTCGTGCGCACCGTGTCGCGGCTGGTCGAGATGCGCTCCCACGAGTATCTCGCCAGCGCCCACCGTCGCTACGAGACGCACGCACCAGCGGTCTAGGGCTTTTCTTCCGCCGTCCCGCCGGCGCCGACTTTTGCGTTGCTTCCCGCTTCGCCGGCGAAACGGAACGACCACGCCGCGATTGGCGGCCCGAGCGTTTCGAGGATCGCGACGGTGGCAAGAATCAGCACGTTGAGCTGCGCAGCCTGGAGGGCGAAAAGTGTGTCTGCGGTCTGGGCGAGGCCGATCGCCAGGCCGGCCATCGGCATCAACAAGAGGCCGGTGGCGGTTGCCGGGCGCGGCGCGATGCCTTGCCAGCGCGACAGGCCGAAGACGGTGATCCATTTGGCGGCGCCGCGCGCGGCGACGAGGATGAGCGCCATGCCGGCCACCTCCGGCAGTTCACCGAGATGAATCTTCGCACCGGCATAGACGAAGAGCACCACGAACAGCAGTTCGAAGGCCTCGCCGAAGGCGACATCGGAAACCAGGTCGTCGCGTTCCAGCGTACGTACCGCAACGCCGATGGCGAGCGGCACGAACAGGGCTGAAAGGTTGAGCGCATAGGCGATGCCGACACCGAGCAGCAGCGCGCCGATGATCAGGGCCAGCCGGTATTGCGGCGCATCGCGGGTAAGACGCGCCACATGCACCAGCACCAGCGCGATCAGGGCGGCGATGACCATCGAGCCGACGACCTGGTAGACGGGCTGGAGCAGTGCCTTGCCCCAGTCCGCCGCCATTGCGAGGTGGCCGGCCGGCAGCAGCGCCGAGAAGACGAAGAAGGAAAACAGGTTGTTGAGGGCGACGAGTTCTTTGGTGCGTTCGGTCACCGGGCCGGCGGCACCGACTTCGTGCGCGACGTGGATCAGCACGGCGGGTGAAGAGGAAATGACGATGGCGGCGGCCAGGCCGGCGATCAGGCCGGGCAGACCCAGCCAACTCAGTACCGCGAAGGTGGCGATGAAGGTCGCGGCGCTTTCGAGCAGGCCGGTGAGCAGAAGGCGGCGGTCGCGCAGCATGGCGCGCAGGTCGAGCGACAGGCCGAGCCGGTAGAGGATCAGGGCAAGCGCCACGTCGATCAGCGGGCGCGTCATCTCGAGGGCTTCCTTTGTCAGCAGGTCGATGCCCGAGGGGCCGATGAGGACGCCGACCGCCATGAAGCCGGTGATCGAGGGCATCCACGAGATGCGGTGGGCGAAGTAGCCGCCAATCACACCGGCGAACAGCAGCAGCCCGAAAGCGATCTGCGTGTTGAATTCCAGCGGCCAAACGGGCAGGAAATCCATCGTTCAGTGTTCCAGTGACTGGCGCAGTGCGTAGAGGGCGTCGAGCGCCTCGCGCGGACTCAGGGCGTCGGGATCGAGCGCGGCGAGCTGTTCGAGGACCGGATGAAATCCCTGCTCAAAAGTCGGCGCCGGCGGGACGGCCGGTGTGGCAGAAAACAGGTCCGGCTGCGGCCAGGCAGCCGCCTCCCGGTTCTCCAGCTCGACGAGGCGGCGCTTCGCCTCGCGCAACACGGCCGGCGGGACGCCGGCCAGCGCCGCGACCTGGATGCCGTAGGACTGCGAGGCCGGACCCGGTTCGACGGCGTGCATGAAAACGATGGACTTGCCGTGCTCGACGGCGTCGAGATGCACGTTCGCGCATTCGGCATGGTCCTCGGCCAGTCGCGTCAGCTCGAAGTAGTGCGTGGCGAAGAGCGTCCAGCAGCGTGTCTTCTCGACGAGGTGGCGGGCGATGGCGAAGGCCAGCGCGAGGCCGTCGAAGGTCGAGGTGCCGCGGCCGATCTCGTCCATCAGCACCAGCGACCGGTTGGTCGCGCCGTTGAGGATCGCCGCCGCCTCGGTCATCTCGACCATGAAGGTCGAGCGACCGGAAGCGAGGTCGTCAGACGCTCCAATCCGTGTGTGGATCGCATCGAGCGGGCCGAGCCGGCAGGCCGCCGCCGGGACGAAGCTGCCGCAGTGGGCGAGCAGGGCGATCAGCGCAGTCTGGCGCATGTAGGTCGACTTGCCGCCCATGTTGGGGCCGGTGACGATCAGCATGCGGCGGTTGGGTGTCAGGTCGAGATCGTTGGCGATGAAGCTGTCTACCTGGTTTTCCACCACCGGGTGGCGCCCGCCGCAGATTTCGAGGCAGGGATGTTCGACGAATTCGGGCCGGCAGTAGTCGTGGCGCCGTGCCGCCGTGGCGAAGGCGCACAGGCCGTCGAGTTGCGCCAGCGCCCGGGCGATGCGCTGGAGTGCCGCGACATGCACGGTCAGTGCCTCCAGCAGTTCTTCGTACAGGCGTTTTTCCAGCGCCAGCGCACGTTCGTTCGCCGACAGCGCCTTGTCCTCGAAGGCCTTGAGTTCCGGCGTGATGTAGCGCTCGGCGTTCTTGAGCGTCTGGCGGCGGCGGTAGTCGTCCGGCACCTTGTCCGCATGGGCGTGTGTGACCTCGATGTAGAAGCCATGCACCTTGTTGTATTCGACCTTGAGGCTGGGAATCTGCGTACGCGCCTTCTCGCGCGCTTCGAGCTCGAGCAGGAACTGGCCGCAGTTCGACTGGATGCCCCGCAGTTCGTCCAGCTCCGCATCGAAGCCGGCGGCGATCGCGCCGCCGTCGCGCAGCAGCGCCGGCGGTTCGGTAGAGACCGTGCGCACGAGGCGATCGAGCACGCCGGCCGGGACGGCGAGATCGTCGCGCAAGGCACCCAGCAGATCGTCGCAGCCGGCCAGCAGGGCCGCCGTGTCGGGCAGGGCACGCAGCGTGTCGCGCAGGGCGGCCAGTTCGCGCGGCCGCGCCGATTTCAGCGCGATGCGGCTGGCGATGCGCTCGATGTCCGCGCTGCCTTTCAGTGCCGCGAGCAGCGGGTCGAGCGGGCCGTCGTCGAGGAGTACGGCGATGGCGCCGTGACGGGCCGCTGCCAGCGAGCGGTCGGCGAGCGGATGATGCAGGGTGTGACGCAGCCAGCGGGTACCCGCGGCGGTCGCGCAGGTGTCAAGCAGCGACAGCAGCGTCGGTTCGGGCTCGCCGCGCAGGGTCTCGGTGATTTCGAGGTTGCGGCGCGTGGCAGTGTCGAGGCGCAGCCACTGGGAGGTGCGCTCGAACGTCATGCCCGTGACGTGTGTCAGGGCCTGAAGTTGTGTGGCCTGCGCGTAGCGCAGCAGCGCGCCCGCTGCGCCGATCGCGAGCCCGGCGTCTTCGTCGGCGGGAATGAAGGCAGCGAGATCGCGCGTGCCGAAGTGCGCCGTCAGGAGTTGCGTGGCGGCCGCCGCGTCGAAGTGCCAGTCCGGGCGCCGTCTCGTCAGCGCCGACTTTTCGTCGTACGCCGCGCCTTCGCCGAGCAGGATCTCGGCGGGATTCAGGCGGGTCAGTTGCGCGGGCAGGTTGGCGAGGGCTGTCTCCAGCAAACGCAGTTCGCCGCTGGCCAGATTGAGCCAGGCCAGGCCGATGCGTTGCTTGCCCTGGTGGATCGCCAGCAGCAGGCTGTCGCTGCGGTCGTCGAGCAGGGCCGCATCGGTGAGCGTGCCGGGCGTGACGATGCGCACCACCTGCCGCTCGACCGGCCCCTTGCTGGTGGCCGGATCGCCGATCTGTTCGCAGATGGCCACCGATTCCCCGCACCGGACGAGGCGGGCGAGGTACTGCTCGGCAGCATGGTAGGGCACGCCCGCCATCGGGATCGGCTGTCCGGCCGACTGGCCGCGCTTCGTCAGCGTGATGTCGAGCAGCCGCGCCGCCTTTTCGGCGTCGTCGTAGAACAACTCGTAGAAATCACCCATGCGATAGAACAGCAACACATCCGGATGCGCCGCCTTGAGCCGCAGATACTGCTGCAT
>JAVEWF010000103.1:0-6368 GCA_034004665.1 Rhodocyclaceae bacterium
CACGACGACTACCACGCGATCATGCTCAAGTCGCTCGCCGACCGCCTCGCCGAGGCCGCCGCCGAATGGCTGCACGAGCGGGTGCGCATCGACGACTGGGGCTACGGCCGGGACGAGGGCCTCGACCTCGACGCGCTGATCGCCGAGAACTACCAGGGCATCCGCCCCGCGCCCGGCTACCCGGCCTGTCCCGACCACACCGTCAAGAAGGACTTGTTCGCCCTGCTCGATGCGCCGACCCACGCCGGCATCGACCTCACCGAGAACTTCGCCATGACGCCGGCCGCCTCGGTGAGCGGTTTCTATTTCGCCCATCCGCAGGCGAAATATTTCGCCGTGACAAAAATCGGCCGCGACCAGCTTGAAGATTGGGCGACGCGCACCAATTATTCGGTTCAAGAAGCCGGAAAATGGCTCGCCCCCCTGCTGTGACCCCCGGTTGCAGCTCCCGATCAGGAGACGACGATGAGCGAAGAAAATGATGGCCGCCTGTCCTTCAAGGAAGCCGTGGCCCTGGTGATGCAACGCCGGCAGGCGGCGTTTTCCGCGATGCCCGTGTTTGGCGATCGCAGCGATGACGAAGAGCAGACCGCCGAGGGCGCGCGCATCTTCATTCTCGAATCCGATGGCGAAGGCGACTGGCAGATGCGATTCATCGCCGGTCCCTTCTTCTCCAACGCCTACGCGGCCAACGAGGTGCTGGCCCCCGACGAGGTGCCGGACAGCGTGCGCGAACTGCGCTTCATGCCGACCCGCACCGAGCCGGGCTGGTTCGACGAGCAGATCCAGATACTGATCCAGAAGCTGGTGCAGGGCAGCGGCATCGAGGCGCAGATGCCCGACTACGAAAGCATGCCGAGCCGCAGCGCCGAGGAAAACGTGGTATTCCCAGTGAATTTCATCGGCCGGGACGGTGCGGCCAAGCCCCACTAAAAGCGCGTTATGATGGCGGCCGGAATTCAGGGAGCCGTCATCACATGAATCAGGAAGTCGCGCGCGGTTCGCGCGCCAGCGCCCCCGACCTGGACTGGAGCCAGGTGCGGGAAACCGTATTGATGCTCGAACTTGCCGCGGGACAGGTCGATGCGGCGATGCGCGACTCGAACGCCTCGGTCGAGGTGCTGACCGACACTTTCACCTCGCTCGCCGAGACGCTGCAGATCATCGAGGCCGCCGTCGGCACGCTGCCGGATACCGTCGGCAACGGCCTCGTCAAGGCGGAGATCGAGAACAATACCCGCCTCGTGACCGCCAAGGTGCATCACGCGATCGTCGCCTTCCAGTTCTACGACAAGCTGGTGCAGCGCCTCGATCACGTCTGCCAGAGTCTCGCCGGCCTGTCGACGCTGGTCGCCGACCGGCGCCGCCTCTACGATCCGGAAGAATGGCAGACCCTGCAGACCGGCATCCTCGCCAAATACACCATGGTCGAGGAGCGCGCGATGTTCGATGCCGTGCTCGGCGGCGTTCCGGTCAAGGAGGCGCTGGAAACCTACATGCACGCGCGCATGCAGGAAATCGAAAGCAGCGGCGGCGAAATCGAATTGTTCTGACCCGTGCAGGGGTGCTCAGACACCCCAGACGACCGGCTTCCTTTCACCGAGCGATTCTTCCAGCATTGCCAGCAGCGGCAGGGCGCGCTGCGTCAGGCTGACGCGCGGCCGCGTGCCGCCCCCCGCGATTTTCTCCGCCTGAGGCTCATCGTCCTGTACCAGTGCGCGGTGCAGCGCCTTGTCGGCCTCGATCGCGGCCTTGAGCTGGGCGATGGCAGCGGGCAGCTGCTCGACGGTGACGATGCCCTTGTCCGCCGCTTCCTTGCCCATCAGCTCCATCATGCGTCGCGCCACATCGTCGAAGTAGATGACGTCGGCGCAGGCGGCCGACTTGAAGGTGACGATGCCGCCCATGCCGTCAGAGCAGCCGGTCGGCCGCGTAGGCCAGGTGGCCGTCGATCAGGGTGTAGCGCACTTCGCCGGCCAGCTCGCGGCCGAGGAAGGGCGTGTTCTTGCCCTGGCTCTTGAGGCGCTCGCGGCTGACGGTGAAGCGTGCCGCCGGATCGAAGACGCACAGGTCGGCGGGGACTCCCGGCTTGAAGCAGCCGCGTTCCAGACCGAGGATGCGTGCCGGCTCACTGGTGATGCGCGCCAGTGCGGTGGCGAGCGGCACGCCGGTATCGGCAGCCCACTTGAGCGTCAGCGGCAGCAGCAGCTCGAGGCCGGTGGCGCCGGCTTCCGCTTCGGCGAAAGGCAGCTGCTTGGCGTCGTCGTCGACCGGCGTGTGGTCCGAGCAGAGCACGTCGATGCTGCCGTCGGCGAGCCCCGTGGCGAGTGCGTCGCGGTCGGCGGCGCTACGCAGCGGCGGGTCGAGGCGAGTGTGGGCGTCGAAGAAGCCGATGTCCTCGTCGCACAGGTGCAGGTGGTTGATGCTGATGTCGCAGCTGACCGGCAGGCCGTCGGCGCGTGCGGCGCGGATCAGGTCGAGGCCGGCCGCGGAGGACAGGCGGCGCACGTGCAGGCGTGCCCCGGTTTCCCGGGCCAGCTGCAGCAGCGTGGCGAGGGCGACGGTTTCGGCGACGACCGGGATGCCGGAAAGGCCGAGACGGGCGGATACGGGGCCGTCGTGGGCGACGCCGTTCTTCGCCAGATGCGGGTCGAGGGCCTGCAGCCAGACGCTGTAGCCGAAGGTGGCCGCGTACTGCATCGCGCGCAGCAGCACCTGCGTATCGACGATGCTGACGTTGGCCTGGCCGAAGGCGATGCAGCCGGCCTCGGCCAGCTCGGCCATCTCGGTCAGGCGCTGGCCGGCGAGCCCGACGGTGAGCGCGCCCATCGGATGGACGTGGGCGAAGCCGGGCTGGCGCGCGCGGTGCTTGAGCATCTCGACGAGGCCGGGTTCGTCGAGCGGCGGGTCGGTGTCGGGCGGGCAGACCAGGCGCGTCACGCCGCCGGCCGCCGCCGCCGCCATTTCCGATTCGAGCGTCGCCTTGTATTCGAAGCCGGGTTCGCGCAGGCGGGCCGAGAGGTCGATGAAGCCGGGACAGACGATGCAGCCGCTGGCGTCGAGCACGGCTTCCGCGCGGAAGCCCGGCGCCGTCTCCGATTTGGCGGCGGATCCGGCTGACGCCGTCCCGCCAACGCCGACTATTTTCCCGTCGGCGACGTAGACGTTGGCCAGCCGGTCCGTCTGGGTGGCCGGGTCGATCACGCGGCCGTTGCGAATCTCGATCTTCATTGCGTGCCCCCTCCCGCCAGCATGCTCATCACCGCCATGCGCACGGCGATGCCGAAGGTGACCTGCGGCAGGATTACCGCCTGCCGGCCGTCGGCGACGGCCGAGTCGATTTCGACACCGCGGTTCATCGGGCCCGGGTGCATGACGATGGCGTCGGGCTTGGCCAGCGCCAGCTTCTCGGGCGTCAGCCCCCAGGACTTGAAGTATTCCTGCGGGCTCGGCAGCAGGGCGCCGTTCATGCGCTCGTTCTGCAGGCGCAGCATCATCACGACGTCGGCGCCGCGCACGCCCTCGGCGAGGTCGTGGCAGACGCGCAGCGGCGCGCCCGGGATCATCTGCGCGGCGGCGGTCGGCAGCAGCGTCTTGGGGCCGACCAGGCGGATGTCCGGCACGCCGAGCGTCGCCAGCGCATGCAGCTGGCTGCGCGCCACGCGCGAGTGGAGGATGTCGCCGACTACGGCCACCGTCAGCCGGGTGAAGTCCTGCTTGTAGTGGCGGATCGTGTACATGTCGAGCAGGCCCTGCGTCGGGTGCGCGTGGCGGCCGTCGCCGGCATTCACGACATGGATGTGGTCGCGCCCGGTCGCGGCGAGGTGGCGCGCGATCAGGTAGGGCGCGCCCGAGGAGGCGTGGCGCACGACGAACATGTCGGCCTGCATCGCGGCGAGGTTGTCCACCGTGTCGAGCAGGCTCTCGCCCTTGGCGGCCGAGGAGGTGTTGATGTTGAGGTTGATGACGTCGGCCGACAGGCGCTTGGCGGCGATCTCGAAGGTGGTGCGGGTGCGCGTCGAGTTCTCGAAGAACAGGTTGAACACGCTCTTGCCGCGCAGCAGCGGCACCTTCTTCACCTCGCGCTCGGCGACGGCGGTGAAGGGCTCGGCACGGTCGAGGATGCCGTGCAGGATCTCGCGCGACAGGCCTTCGAGGGAGAGCAGGTGGATCAGTTCGCCGCGGGCGTTCAGTTGTGGATTGGGGGTCATTTTTCCCTCAGGCTGAAGCTCAGGCCGCCGTCGGCGCCGCGGGCCAGGTCGAGGCTCTGGCTGGCGGGCAGGGGTCTGGGCAGGACGTGGGGACAGTAGGTGGCGGCGACCGGCAGCTCGCGGCCGCCGCGGTCGGCGAGGACCGCCAGCTCGACCTTCGACGGCCGGCCGTAGTCGAAGATCTCGTTGAGCGCGGCACGGATGGTGCGGCCGGTGTAGAGCACGTCGTCGACGATGATCAGGTGCGCGCCCTCGACGTCCGGCAACTGCGAGGCGTGGCCGCCCGACTTCAGGCCGTTGCCGAGATGATGGTCGTCACGGTGCAGCGAAACGTCGATGCTGGCAAGCGGCGTCGCGAGGCCGAGCAGCGTGTGCAGGCGCTCGGCGATCCAGACGCCGCCGGTGTGGATGCCGACCAGCACGGTGTCCGGCGTGATGTGCGGCCGGATCTGCGCGGCGAGCTGGTCGATCAAATCAGTGGCAGGTGGCAGCATGGGTAGCGATGGCATGATGTTGGTCGAACCAGGCCTGAAGGATGACGGCGGCGGCCTCGGCGTCGAGGCGTGCCTTGTTTTTCATTTTGTCGCCGGCCAGCGATGACTCGGCGACAGCGGAGGAGTAGCGCTCGTCGGCCATTTCCACCGGCAGCCGGTAGCGGCCCTCGAGCTGGCGGGCGAAGCGTTCGCAGCGCGCGGCGAATTCGTGCTCCGCATCGTCGATGTGGCGCGGCAGGCCGACGACGAGGCGGGCCGGCCGCCATTCGGCGACCAGCTTGCCGATGGCGGCGAAGCGGCGGTCGTTGGCCGACTCGGCGATGGTGGCGAGGGCACGCGCCTCGCCGAGCAGGGTCTCGCCGATGGCGACGCCGATCCGTTTTTCGCCGAAGTCGAACGCCATCACGGTTTCCGACTCAGGCATGCCCGGCGACGTCGGAAAGATTGGCGAAATCGATGCCGAGCAGCTGCATCGCCGCCGGCAGGCGCTCCTCGGGCGGCAGGGCGAAGATGATCTCGGGGTCGGCGGCGACGGTGAGCCAGGCGTTCTGCGACAGCTCCCATTCGAGCTGGCCTGCCGCCCACCCGGCATAGCCGAGCGAGACGAGGACGTCGGCCGGCTCGCCATCGTCGCTCATCGACTGCAGGATGTCGCGCGAACTGGTCAGGCCGAGCTCGTCGGTCACGTGCAGCGTCGATTGCCAGCTGCCCATCGGCCGGTGCAGCACGAAGCCGCGGTCGGTCTGGACCGGGCCGCCGAAGAACACCGGCAGGTCGTTGTACTTCGACTGGTTCTCACCGGGCGTCAGCGGCACGCTGACGCGCTCGAACAACGTGCCGAGGCTGATGTCGAGCGGTCGGTTGACGATGATGCCGAGGGCGCCCTCGGCGTTGTGTTCGCAGAGGTAGGTCAGCGAGCGCGCGAAGTTCGGATCGGTCATGGCGGGCATGGCGATCAGGAAATGGTTCGCGAGGCTGACGGATTCGAAGGGGGATTTTTCGCTGCCCATGATGTGCCGGCCATTGTAATCTTTCAGCGTCGCATTTTAAGTTCCCCCCGCCATGGGCTTATCGACTGACGCAGCACTCGTCTGGTTCCGCCGCGACCTGCGCGATTTCGACCACGCCGCGCTGGCGGCGGCGCTGCGCGACCACGACCGGGTCTGCTGTGCGTTCGTCTTCGACGCCGACATCCTCGGGCCGCTGCTGGCGCGCGGCCTGACGGCCGACCGGCGGGTCGATTTCATCCATCGGTCGCTGGTCGAGCTGGATGCAGCCCTGCGCGCACAGGGTGGCGGCCTGATCGTGCGCCACGGCCGGGCGGTCGAGGAGATTCCCCGGCTGGCGGCCGACCTCGACGTCGCCGTGGTGCATGCGAATCGCGACCACGAACCCTTCGCCCGTGCGCGCGATGCCGAAGTCGCGCGGCGGCTCGCGGCGGATGGCCGCAGCTTTGTCGACCACAAGGACCAGACGATCTTCGAGCGCGACGAGGTGTTGACGCAGGGTGGCACGCCCTACGCCGTGTTCACCCCATATGCACGCGCCTGGCGGGCGCGGCTGGCGCCGGCCGACCTCGCACCGCACGACTGCGTGCCGCAGCCCGGGCAACTGGTCTTCCCGGGTGCCGTCCCGCCATCGCCGACTTTTCCCGGTCTGGGGG
>JAVEWF010000030.1:0-30856 GCA_034004665.1 Rhodocyclaceae bacterium
TGTCCGGCTGCGACCAGTTGCTGGCCCAGGCGGAAGGTCTGGGCGCGAACAAGGTGGTCGCGCACGAGGGCGACGCCGCCGCGATCGCGGCGATCCCGGCGGAGGCCTGGCGCGAACTGATCTCCGAGGCGCTCAAGGAAGATCGCATCAAGCTGGTGAATTTCCCGGTCGTCGCCGCCAAGGGCGCCGCGCTGATGCATCGCGAGGGCGTGATCCGCATGCAGACGGAAGCCGATGGCCCGTGGCACCCGGCCGGCGACTTCATGCCATTCGCGGTGCGCCTCAAGCTCACCCCCTCCCTCGATCTGGGCGTCATCCGACTGGCCCTGGACGCCCTGCGCAAGGAAAGCGGCAGCTTCGCGGTCAACCTGTCCGCCGACACCTTCGCCGATCCGGATTTCCGCAAGCGGCTCATCGCGCAACTCCGGAGCCACGGCGAGGAATGCAAGCGCCTGTGGGTGGAAGTTCCCGAATATGCCACCGTCAGCCATTTCGACGCCTTCAACGAACTGTGCCGCGGCCTCAAGTCGCTCGGCTGCAAGGTCGGCATCGAGAATTTCGGGCGCAAGCTCGCCGAGGTGGACAAGCTCGCCGATCTGGGCGTGGATTACGTCAAGGTGGATACCAGCTTCGTGCGCGACATCGACCAGAACGACGGCAACCGCGAATTCCTCGCCGGCCTGTGCAAGATGGTACACGGCATCGGCATCATGGTGATCGCCGTCGGTGTGCGCAACCAGCAGGAACTCGACACCCTTGTCGCCTTGGGCTTCGACGGCGTCACCGGTCCGGCGGTGCTGGAACCGGGTTGATCCAGGGCCGGCGACGGCCGGCTCAGATCAGCTTCTGGTCGTCGGACTCGAACAGCGTCAGCGCATTGACGGAACGCCGCAGCGAGCGGCGTTCCAGCAGCTTTGCCTGCGCGGCGTCGGGCAGGTCGGTAAAGTGCAGCAGGTCGCGGCTGATCAGGGTGTCGACCAGATCCTCGACGACGCGGATCAGCGCCTGGTCCGAATGCGCCAGCCTTTCGAGCGTTTCGGACGAACCCTCGCCCTGCACCCTTCGCAGGAAGTCGAAAAACTCCTGCGAATCCGATTCCAGCCATTCCTCGGCGCCCGGACGCGGTTCGCCGAACAGCCCGACAATGACTCCCGAAGCATCGCGTTCAACATACGGCATGGTTTTCCTCGTCCGGTAAGCGCATGCCGACAGCTTAACCCGGCTGGCGCGGCCACGCAACGGCAGACATGCGCGCCGTCCCGCCAGCGCCGACTTTCAAAAAACAGGCGCCCGCAGGCGCCTGCGAATCGATGCCACCGACTTCAGTTATCGACCTTCAGGTTGCCGTTTTCCAGCAGCTTGTTGATGATGTCGGCGTCCGTGCTGCCGCCGGCATAGGCCTGCAGGTCGGCGAAGGCGATGTTGTCGAGCACGATCACCTGGCCGGTACCGCCTCCGCCCGGGCCGTTGGCATCCACCGTGATCACGGTATTGCCATCCGTGTCCGCCCCGAAGTTCAGGTAGGAATCCAGACTCGCCGCGGTGGCCTGCTCTCCGGTAAGCAACTCGCTCAGGTCGAGCACGTCGCCGCCATCCGCCACCGGTGCGAGGTGGAAGTCGGTGATGAAGTCGTTGCCTGTTTCGCCGAGTTTCCACACGAAGGTGTCGGAACCCGCGCCGCCGGTCAGGATGTCGTTGCCGCTGCCGCCGGCCAGCGTGTCGTCGCCGTCGCCGCCGATCAGGTAGTCGTTGCCTGAACCGCCGATCAGCGTGTCGTCGCCGGCTCCGCCATAGACCACGTCGTTTCCGCCCTTCCCGTCGAGGACATCGTTGCCATCGCCCCCGCCCAGGAAGTTCGAACTGTTGTTGCCCGAAGTGCTGTAATCGTCGTAGTCGGTCAGCGACACCGTCAGCGTTGCGGTCGCCGCATCGCCGTCCGGCTGACTCAGCGTGTAACTGAAGTCGTCCTGCACCCCGGCCGGATTGTCGGCTGCGTTCGGCGTGTAGGTGTAGTCGCCTTGCGCATTGATCGACAGCGTGCCGTACTCGCCCGGTATGGTGGTGTAGCCGACCGCGGCGACCGCCATGCCATCCACCATCGTGACCAGCGCGCCCTCGCTGCCCGGACTGTCGTTGCCCATGACATTGCCGCTGGCGGGACTGCCATTCACCCACTCGATCCCCGGCGTCGTCGCGCTCAGTGTCGTGCTCGACGGCGGCGTGTAGGCGTAGCTGTTGTAATTTACCCCGTCGATCCAGACTTTCAGATTGCCGTTGGAGCTGTTGTCATCGCCATACACCCGCAGGCTATAGGTGCCACCCTGAGTAACCGTGAATGTTGCGTTATTCACGCTGGCCATGACAAATCCAGTGGTTTGAACGGGGCTGCCATTCCTCAACAACTCTACTTTGACCTGGTCACCCGACTGATAGCCTTGAACGTGGATGTCGAACTCGACCACTGCCGGATGTTCCGCATCGGCCGATAAGGTGAAGGATGACGATGTGGCTGTCCTTGCACTACCCGGATGGTTGGGGTCGATTTCCCACTGACCTGACACATTCTTCTCCGTTACCGCCCCCCAACTTTCGGGCGTGGCAACCGTCGAGGATAGAGTCATGTTCCCATCCTTCGCCCAGTGACCTTCCGTCGCCGTCGCCGAATCGTCGGTGGCGCTGACTTCACTGCGGTCGGTCGTGGTCAGGCTCAGGGTCGCGGTGGTGGTGTCGCCATCCGCGTCGCGTGCCGTATAGCTCAGGTTGGCCGTCACGTCGTCCTTCACGTCGTCCGCCGGCATGAAGGCGTAACTGCCGTCGCCTTTCACGGTGACCGAACCCACGGTGCCCAAGTCGAAGGTGTGCGCATCGGCGTTGCTGGCGAAGATGTGTGTATCGCCGCCGAAGCTGGCCGAAACCAGCGCTGGGCTGCCCCAGCCATCCGCACCGGCCGAATCGTTGTCCAGAACATTGCCTTCGATGACCGTCGGTACCGGCACCGTGCCGACGATGCCATCCAGCAGGGCATCGAAGCCGCTGACCAGCACGACATTGCCATCCGGGTACGCGATATCTTTGAGGTCGTTGTCGCCGGAATTCCCCGTTCCGACACCGATGGCCCACGCGGTCGCGCCCTTGGCGGCGAGCGTGGCTTCCCAAGCGGCCTCTTCGCTATTGTTGAGCCCGATGCTTCCGTCGCCTTCGGTGGGATCGCCATCCGAGACGAAGTAGACCACGTTGGCATGGCCGTCATCGGCTTCCGGCCAGCCGTTGATGGCCGGCGTCGCCGCCGCGACCGCCGCGTCGTAGTCGGTCATTTCACCGTTGAAGTTGTTGTTGCCCGGGAAGGTATCCAGCAAGGCCTTCGCGTCCGCGATGGAAACCGGGGTGGGATTGTGCAACGTCGCGGTCGAAGCAAAAGTGACGATCTGCACGCTGACGCCCGCGGCTCCGCCCTGCGCCACGTCGGCATATTTGTCGAGCAGCGCCTTCATCGCATTGACCGATTGCTGAACCTCGGAGTTGCTCATGCTGCCCGAGATATCGAGGGTAAGCAGCAGGTTGTAGGTCTTGCCCGCGTCTCCGGCCGATTCCATGGCCGCGACCTGCTCGCCCTTCGAGGTCGGCGTATCGTCATCCACGCTGATCTTGAGCGTGCCGGTCGCGGTGTCGCCATCGCCATCCGTCACGCGATAGCCGACGTTGAAGAACTGGTTGTTCTCGTTCCAGCCGGCGGGGTGCAGCATCGGCGCGTTCTGCGTCACCGTGTAAGCGCCGGTTTCGGGATTCAGCGTCAGTGTCATCACCGTGGTGTCTCCCTGCTTGACCAGCAGGTTGTCGCCATCGGCGACGTAGCTGAAGCCCTGCGGTGCGCCATGGGTTAGCCAGGCAACTGTACCGCCGTCGGCGCCAGCACTGTAGGCCAACGTGCCGCCAGTGTTGGCGGCATTGGCATCGTCCCATGTTCCACCCGCGTTGCCTGCCAATGCATCGTCATCGAGTTGCACCAGCGCATTGGTGCCGGTGATGGTCGGCACGTCGTCCTGCACCTTCAGGAACACATGGACGTTGACCGGATCGCCATCACCATCCTGCGCCTTGATCGCCACGGTATCCAGCAGGTTGATCTGCTCGCCCGGCATACCCTGTCCAAGCAGCATGTTGTCGAGCAGCGTGAAGGTATAGGTGCCACCGGGATTGACCACCAGGCGGGCCGCCGCGCTTTCCGCATCGGTCCCCAGGAAGTTGCCGTGCTGGTCCCAATACACCGTGTCGCCCGTCGTGAATTCTTCCTTGCCCACGACGAAGCCGGTCACGCCACCGAATCCATCGGCGCCCCAGGCGACATTGGTCACGATATTGCCGGTGACCGCGCCCTTTCCGCCGTCCCACCATTCGTCGTTGCCACCGGCCATCTTCTCGTCCTCGACGATGGCGATGTCCGGCGCGGTGAGCCAGAACGGCACGTCGTCCTGGACTTGCAGATTCACATTCACGTCCAGCGGATCGCCATCACCATCGACGGCGTTGATCGTCACGCTGTCCAGCAGGTCGATCTGTTCGCCATCCTCGCCTTGCCCCATGAGCATGTTGTCGAGCAATGTGAAAGTGTAGGTGCCGTCCGCATTCACCACCAGCATCGCGGCGGGGGAGGCTTCCGGAGACTCGTAGTACTGAAGCTGGTAATCCTCGCCTTGCGGCATCTCGTTGCCGCCGGATGCGTTCGTGCCGAGGAAGTTGCCCTGCTGATCCCAGTACACCGTGGTGCCGGCCTCGAACTGCTCTTCGCCGATGCTGAAGCCAGTCACGCCGCCGAAACCATCGGCGCCCCATTGCGCGTTGTCGACGATGGTGCCCGTGGTTTCGCGCACTCCGCCGTCGTACTCATCGGTCGCCAGCCTGCCCAGGAAGCCCTGCATCTTCTCGTCTTCCACCGTGACGGTGTCGGCGAGGTTTTCCGCGTCGGCAATCGGCGTGTCGTCGTTCACCGTCGCCGTCAGGGTGCCGTCGGCCATGTCGCCATCGAAGTCGGCAAGGCGATAGTTGAAGACGAACTCGATGTTGTCCTCATCCGCGCCGACATGGTCGAGCGCGCGGTAAAGCGTCATCGTGTATTCCCCGGTCACGTAGTCGGTGACTTCGAGGACGAAGACGGTTTCCGGCCCCTCTTCGCCCGGAACGAACGCCGTGATCTTGAGCCCGTCCGGGCTGATCATGTAGCTGACCGGCTGGCCGCCGGAACTGATTTCTTCGCCGCCGGGCAGGGTGACGCTCGTCCAGACAAACGCGCCGCTCGCCGCCGGGCCATTGAGCCCGAACGTATAGCCCATTTTTCCACTGAATGAAGAGGGCGCATCCGTATCGCCCGTGCCGCCCGGATTGGTGACTCTTTCATTGAGGACGAGCGAGCCATCCTCGTCGAGTCCGGCCAGGTCGTTGGCGCCCACGGGGAAATCATCGCTGATCTCGTCGTCCAGCGAGGGGAACTCGCTACCGGCAAAGGGGTTCGGAAATTCGTAGGAAAGCGGAGTCAGTCCTTCGGAGACGCGCATCAGGCGGACGAAACTGCTGCCGCCATTTTCACCGCCGCCGCCCAGGCCGGCCGCCGCCGCTTCCTGTTCGAGCAACTGTTCGACATTGATCTCGCCCGGCTGGGCGGCAACTGACTGAATCGCCGCCTCGCCAGCTTCCGGCGCGGACGCCTGATTGGCTTCCGGGCCGAACATGAATGATTCCTGGGCATTGACGGTCATCGTTTGACCATCGGTGGTCAGCAGTTCGATCTGCCCACCCATCGACGTGATGACGACCTCGCCCTGCTGAATGGTATCGCCATTGGAAAGCCTTCTCATCGCGCCATTGGGGCTGCGGGCAAAGGCTTCACCCTGGACGGAAACGACGGTGGCGGTTGTCATGATTTTCTCCTAGTACGTTATGCCTGCATCGAGGCAAATGAATTCCTATGTAATTCTTTATAGGTCGTCCCGGGAGGGTTGTTATTGTCCCGAAGGACAGTAGGGATGGCGCCCGGGCGGTATCATGCAGACACCGGACTTGGGGACATAGGCGGGCACCATGAACCTTGCGGACGAACTCGGCAGGCAGGCGCAACTCAGGCCCGATGCTGCGGCGCTGCGCCTGCCGGCAGGGACGCTAAGCTTTCGCCAGCTGGATACGCTGGTCTGGCAGGTTTCGGGCTTTCTGTGCAGGAATGGCGTCAGTCCCCACACGATTGTTGCGTTGAGCTTTGCGAACGAACTGGCCCTGCTCGCCACCCTGCTCGCCTCGGCCCGGGTCGGTGCCACGGCTTTTTCGCTGTCGAGGAACACGCCACCCTTGCTGCGCGCGGAGATGGCGAAACGCGCACAGGCCCGGCTTCTGCTCACCGATGCCAGTAATGGCGACGATGCCGGTCTGCCGCGTCTGGGCATCGATATCGACGCGTTGGCCCGCGACAACGTTCCCGTCGATGCCGATGTCCGTGTCGCGGCGCCGCAAGTCCCCTGGCTGATCATCGCGGGTTCCGGTTCGACCGGTCGCCCGAAGTTTTTCGCCGTCACGCACGGGCAGTTTCTTTTCCGCGCCCGTCTGGCCGGCGAGATGCTCGGCCTGTCCCCCGACGACCGGCTGGCGTCGCTGGCCCACCTCGATTTCACGTCGCCCAAGGAAAGATATTTCGCCACCCTGTTCGCCGGCGCATCGATCGTTCTGTTCGATCGCGGTCGCACCCATCCGCTGGCCCTGTGCCGCGACCGTGGCGTCACAGTGCTGGACGCCACGGTATTTCATGTCGAGCAGTTGCTGGGCACGCTCCCCGCCGATGCGAAAAACCTGCTCGGTGGTTTGCGGGCGCTGCAACTCAGCGCATCCACGGTCAGCGACGGACTGAGACGACGCATCGTGAAACAGCTGACTCCGTCACTGCACATCCGCTATGGAAGCAACGAATCGGGGCCGCTGACCAGCGTCGGTCCCGCCGAGGTGCTGGATCCCGCCGGAACGGTGGGTCGCCCCGGCGCGGGCGTGCGAATCGAGGTCGTCGGTCCCGACGGCCAGCCGCTCCCCCCGGGCCATACCGGCCAGATACGGGTCGCCAGCCCGGGCATGGTGGGTCAATATCTGGATGACGCCGCGGCGAGCGCGCAAGCCTTCCGGGGCGGCTGGTTCATGCCGGGCGATCTCGGCCGCTTCGCGCCGAACGGCCATCTGGTCTTTCGCGGACGGGCCGACCACATGATGATCATGAACGGCATCAACATCTACCCGGCGGAAATCGAGCAGGCCGTCTCGTTGCATCCCGCCGTGCGCGACACGGCGGTCATGCCGTTGCGTTCGCCGCTGCATCAGGATGTTCCGGTTTGCGCCGTGGTGCTGCAGGACGGTGCGCGCGTCACCGAAGGGGAACTGCTCGCTTTCGCCCGGCAGCGCCTGGGCGCGCATGGTCCGAAGCATCTGGTGATGCTCGATCGCATCCCCCGCAACGAGCAGGGCAAGCTGGTCCGCCCGCTGCTGGAAAAGGAAATCATCGGGAAGCTGAGTCCTTCGCTCCGCCAGGCGACGTGGCCCGCGTCAGGCTTTCACGAGGCCTGTGCCGCATGCGCGATCCGGCAGCGCCAGCCCGTCCGGCGGGCGCTGCTGCGTTTCCGCTGCCCGGATTCCGCGAACCTTGCCGGCATCGACGACTGGTTCGCGACCGCGCTCGAAATTCCCGTCGAACCCTGCAACTCGGCCGCCACGCCGTCATGGGAGAGCGGTCGCGCACCCATCGCGGAGATGGCGTGGCGCATCCTCCTGCTGTACCGCGCCATGCTGCAGGAATCGCGCATTCCGGTTTTCGATCCCGGCTGCGTTCTCGGCATCGCCCGCACCCCTGGCCCGACATGGATCGTGAATGTCGCGGTGGCTGACATAGAGCATGTTTCGCCGCGCTGCCACGCGCTCGCCAGCACGGAAGCGAGCCGGCTCGTGGAGTGGATACTGGAAAACCCGCGCACGCCCGAAAACGCGGCGGCGCTTTTCGACGCCATGCAAAAACGCGTGCTGCAACCCTTGCGACGGATGGTGGTGGCCGGAAAGTCCACCCTGCATGTATTGCGCGCCGCGCATGCGCTGGACATCCCCTTCCGCCATCTTGGCGCCGGCGTTTATCAGCTCGGCTGGGGCCACCGTTCCGTGAAAGTGGATCGCAGCACCACGGCCATGGATTCCGCTATCGGCGCCAAGCTCGCGCAGAACAAGGTCTGGTCGGCCAGCCTGATCCGCATGGCCGGACTGCCCGCGCCACACCACGCAGTGGTCACCACCCGGGAAGAAGCCATGCGCGCCGCGCGCGAGTTGGGCTGGCCCCTCGTGGTGAAGCCGCTCGACCGCGATCGCGGCGAAGGCGTGACGGTCGGCATCGTCGACGAACACGCGCTGGCCGAAGCCTTCAGGCTGGCGAAAGGCCTGTCGCGCGCCCGGCAGGCGATCGTCGAACGCGAAGTCGCCGGCGTCTGCCACCGTTTGTTCGTCGCCGACGGCCGCTTGCTCTATGCCGTGAAGCGCCTGCCGAAATCGGTTCATGGCGATGGGCAACGCACGATCGTCGAGCTGATCCGGGAAGCGAATCACCGCGAAGAAGCCCGTCCTCCGTGGCGGCGAACGGAACGCTACCCCGACGATGCGCTGGCCCGGGAAACCATCGCGGCGGCCGGATACGCTTTCGACGTCGTTCCGGCGGCGGGCGAGCGGATCTCCCTGCGGCCGATCGAATCGACCGCCTGGGGCGGGTTCGACGAAGATGTGACGGATCGCGTGCATCCCGACAACCTCGACATCGCCCTGCGGGCGAGCGCGCTCTTCGGCCTGCAAGTGGCCGGCATCGACATCATCACCCCTGATATCCGTGAGCCGTGGCATGCGAACGGCGCCATCATCAACGAGGTCAACTTCGCGCCGCTCCTGGGCGGCGGAGAAATTTCCAGAAGCCATGTACCGGCATTTCTCGCGCGTCTAGTCGAAGGCGATGGCCGCATTCCCATCGAAGCGATCATGGGCGGCGCTGCCGCCCTGGAAGCGGCCAAGGACCGGCAGGCCACGCTGCTCGGCCGGCAAATCCATTGCGTCGTGACCAGCCACGAAACAACGCTGTCGGCCACGGGCGAAGAAATGGATTTCCCGTTCGACAGCCTGTACAGGCGCTGCCGGGCATTGCTGCTGGACCAGCGGGTCGGGGCGATCGTCCTCGTCGTCCAGACGGATGAATTCCTGAGTACCGGCTTGCCGGTGGATCGCCTCGACCGCGTGGCGACCGCGGGCGGCGGAAGGCTCAAACAGTCTCGGCGGCCGGACGGAGCAGAACGCCTGCTAAACCTGTTGCGCGCCCATACCGCCTCATAAGGGACGCATCGCGCCGTCCCGCCGGGGCCGACTTTCGCGCGCCGGCTTCAGGATTCCTGCTGACCCTTCTTGTCCGGCCTGGGCGTGGAGGGCATCGCTGGCGCGGGTTGGCCGGACCGCGGGGGAGAGAGCTTGATCCGCGCGCCACCCAAGCTCTGGGTGATGCTGATCACCCCCAGGAAAATGCGACTTTCGGGATTTTTCTGGCAATACGTGTCCAGCAACGGGATCAGCACCTTGCTGTCCGCCACCACCGAACTGGCGGGCGCCGTGCCGCTGCGGGCATAGACGTTGTGGCCGGCGATGAAACCCTGCGCCCACTCCAGCGCCGTGGCGCGCGCCTCGCCGTTGCCGGCCTCCTTCCACTGCTGCCATTCGCTGCACTTGCGGATGCCCATGCCGGACAGTTTGACGTCCCGCGCCTGGGCAAAAGAAGCTTGCGCAATGGCGCACAGGATGCCGGCCAGCAAGACGGCGCGCGAAAAACGGGGTTTCGGTGTCATGGCGTGCGGCCCTCAGGGTAATGACGGAATCCTAGCACTCGCCCCCGCCGTCCCGCCAGCGCCGACTTTCGGAAGGGGCAAAAAAACAGGCGCCCGAAGGCGCCTGTCGGAACTGAACCCAGAGGCTACTTAATTGCTCGTTCCATGATCCTTCAGGTTATTGAGGATCGTGGTCACCTCATCCGTACCGAATGCAACGCTTTCCACCGTGATCGTTTGATAGACCTTGGCCGGGTCACTGGCATCGACAACCTGCAGGCCAAGCTTGCCGCCACTGTCGACCGCGATGACGGTCGTGCTGTCGGTCAGCACGGAAGAGAGATCGAGCACATCGCCCTCAGCTGCGCTGAAGTCCTTCACCACATCGTGCGGAGCGGTTCCGGTACCGTTGCCCACGTCAGCAAGGGTCCAGACGAAGGTATCGGCACCCGCACCACCTTCGAGAATGTCGTTGCCCGCGCCGCCGACGAGGATGTCGTTGCCTTCGCCGCCGGACAGGTAGTCACTATCCGCGCCGCCATACAGCGTGTCGTTGCCAGCGCCACCTTCGATGTAGTCGGTGCCGGCACCGCCTGTCAGGACGTCGTCACCGTCACCGCCGACGATCCGGTCGTTGCCGCCGAGTCCGTCGATGATGTCGTTGCCGCTGCCGCCGACCAGCAGATCGTTGCCGGAGGTCGGCGTGTAGATGTGATCACCGACATCGATGGTCAGCGTGGCGTTAGCCGATTCGCCGTCACCCTGCATGATGGTGTAGTTGAAGGTTTCCTGCGCGTCGGCGGGTACCTCGGTCGTGGTTGGCGTGTAGGTGTATTCGCCATCGGCAGCGATCACCAGATTGCCATACGTACCGGGAATGGTGCCGACCGGCATGCCGTTGACCTCGGCAACCACAGCACCCTGGATACCACCATCATCGTTGGCCATGACATTGCCTGTCGCCGCCAAAGCGGCAACCCACATCATGTCGGGCGCTGTAACAGTGATATTTTGATACTGCGCAGGCGTGTAACTCCAAGCCGAGTACTTGAAGTTGGTAGCGGACAAATCAGGTCTTCCGGTATTAAACCAAGTTTGGCCTTCCCTTACCGCATCAGCCGTCACTGTAAATTTGACATAGTAGGTACCGGGGCTGGTAATTCCACTAATGAACAACCCGCTTCCCCCTGATGCTTGGTTAGTCAATACTGCACCGGATATCAACTCGTCGTTACCACGGCCGCCACCAGAAACAACCTTATAGACTTGGGCAGACCACTTATCGCCAGAACTCCAGTTAGTCAGCGCGACATCGAACAGTATTTTTGCCGAATGGGTTGCATCTACTGTGTTCGCGGCAATCGTGAAGTTCTCCGAATAGTCGTTGTCAGAGTTATTGTCATTAACATTGGCAATGGATACGCTCCCGGAAACATTAACTGGAACAGCCTGTACAAAGCCGCCCGCAGAAGTCTGTGTGGAAGCTGAGGCGACAACATTACCGCTAGCCTGCCAGTAGGCGATATTGGCCGTGTCGAAGTCATCCGTCGCGCTCGGTACATCGTTCGGATCGATGGTAAGCGTGGAACTCGACTGCGAGCCATCAGCATCCTGCATCGTGTATTCGACGACGACCGGCGCACCGTAGGCGCCGCCCGACGGGGGCGTGTAGGTATAGCTGCCATCCTCTTCGATGACCAACGTCCCCTTGCCCGCACCCAGCGGAATCGTAAAGCTGTCGTTGTCCGCATCGAAGGTGTAGGTGGTTGCTCCGTATTTGACGGACACCAGCGCCGGGGTACCCAAACCATCGGCACCAGGGACATCATTATCGGTAACGTCACCGGTACTCTTCTGGGCAATGTTCAGCAGCGTGCCGGAAAGCTGTTCCTCGTCGGTAACGGAGAACACATTGTCGCTGTGCTGTCCATCCGGCGACCAGGCCACGGTCAGCAGATGGGTCGGGCTGACGTTCGAGCCAATACCCACCGCGTAGACATCATCAATACCATTGTTCGTCAGGAATTCAACCCAATCACCCCGCTCGCCGGTGGAATCGGTGCCAGTGATACGGTTCTCGTTGCCGTCATTTGGATTTCCATCCGAGAGGAAATAGACGAAGGTATTGTCTGCATTCGGAGGCGTGCCGTAGTTGTTGATCACGGCGTAAATCGGATCATCGTAGTCGGTGCCGTCATTCGATTGCAGGCCATTGACCTTGCCGATGGCATCACTGCCGGACATCCAGACATTGCCGTCCTTTGTCAGCACCACGGCATTGTCGTCAAAATCAACGACCATGACTTTCACCAAGGCGCTGCCATAGGAGTTGATCAGGTTTTCGACGGCATCCTTGGCAAGATCCATCCGGGTGGTACCCATGCTGCCTGAGCTGTCGATAACCAGCACCAAATTCACTGTGGCAGTACCAACTTCGCCTGCCTTGACGACATCGGGATTTGCCGTCGGCCCCACGTCGGCGATATTGATCTTGATTTGGGCTGTATCCGTGCCGCCTTTGCCGTCACTGATGGTGTAGGTCAGTGTGTCGACCAAGCCATCCGGGCCGGGGTTTTCCGTCGGGGTATAAACGATCTTGCCATCGACGACACTGGCCGTTCCATACTGACCGTTGCCGACTCCAGTGATCGACAGGCTGTCGCCATCGGGGTCGCTATCATTGTCCAGCGCATCAATCGTGACGGCCTGGCCCTGAACGGTATCGACCTCGTCGTCGGTCGCTTCGGGCGGCAGGTTGTCGTTCAGCCCATTGACGCGAACCGAGATCGTCGTCGGCGTGCCATCCGCGCTCTTGACCGTGAATTCCAGATCCTCGTACTCGTCGGTGTTCATGGCCTGGAGGGTCGGATTGCCGTTGTTGACGGTGTATGTCCAGGCACCGTTGCTTTGCAAGACGAGCGTGCCGCCGAAGATCGTGTCGGTTTGCGTGGAGGACTGGAAGTGGTTTTGGCCGGCATCCGGATCGGTGATCGTGAGAGTGCCACCAGTCACCAGGACATTGCCCGTCTGGACATTTGTATCTTCCGTCACGCTACCTTCGCCCTCCGACAGGATCGCCGGGTCGTTTACCGGACGGACGTCGATGGTGTAGACGCCAGTCGCCGTGTTGCCGTTACCGTCATCGACGGTGTAGGTCAGATCGACATAGCCGTTGAAGTTGCCGGCCGGATTGAAGGTGAAGGTGCCATCGTCGTTGTCGACAAGGGTGGCGCCCTTGTGGTCGGCGGTGCCGTTGCCATCGACATCGCGGAAGGCGACGTTGGTGATGGTCAGCGTATCGCCATCGGGATCCTGCGCCAAGGCAAGGAGTTGCGCCTTGGTGATCGTCAACGCGGTGTCTTCGTTCGTCCATGCGCCACTCCAGCCGGCATACGGCGGAATGTTCGGATCGATGGTTAGCGTCGCGGTCGCGGTGTCGCCATCGTAATCGGACATCGTGTAAGTGAACTCATCCGTACCGGCAGGCTCGACGGCCACAGTCAGGCCAAGATTGACGTCGTTGTTGTCGTAATCGCCGCCGCCGATCAGGTCTTCCCAGTTCAATTCGCCGGGCACGCCGTTGTTGATCAGATAACCCCAGTTCTGGGCGTTCGATCCTGCGTTCAGGGCATTGTCGTTGAACAGAGCCTGCCCCCCGGTGGCGGAAAGAGTTTCGCCGTTCAACTGGACGACCCACTTGCCGCCGATATTGGCGAAGGTGACATCCGCGCCATCGACGAAGCCTGACTTACCCGTGTTGCCGGAAATGCCGTCACCATTCGGGATCAGGAACCAGCCGATGCTGGAGGGATCGACATCCTGAAGCACGAACGAATCGGGATGGGCGTCGTGCATGTTGGTCCAGATGATCTGGCCGCTGACGGGTTCGCCATCTTCACCCTTGATGAAGTAGCCAAAGGTGTTGTGGTAACCCGCGCTGTCGGCATTGATGTCGGTCACAGTGATGTCGGCCACCGCAGTCGCGGTTTGCTCGTAGCTGTACTCGCCTGTGGCGGCATTGACCGTCAGCGTGCCATACGTTCCCTGGACGATGATGCTGCCATCCTGATCCGGTTCCTGGCCATTGACGTTCAGGATGCGTGCGGCTTCGTCGGCGCCAACGACATCGTTGTCGAGCAGGTTGCCGGTATAGGGCGCGCTGTCGTCGCTGTCGGCCACGGCTGTGGGCGCATCGTCGAACACACCGACGGATACCGTGCCGCCGATCGGGTCGCCATCGCCATCGGTCACCGTGAAGCCGAAGTCGAGCTTCATGAAATCGGAACCCTCGGCGTGATCGAGCTGGTCGATCAGAGTGAAGCTGTAGGTGCCGGCATCGACATCGATGTCGATCTTGAAGACATCACGGCCATCGGCGACGCCATACCAGGCACCATCGCCGCGTGCCGCGGCTTCCATGGTGACAGCGTCGCCTTGCGATGCAACAGCGGTGTTCAGGGCAATGCCCGTCCAGTCACCCGGGCCATCGGCGCCGAAGCTCACCGGCAGACTGGCACTGGCGTAAAGCAGCTGCGCTCCGCCACCATCGAGCCCATCTTCGTCGACAGTCGGCATGCCGATCACGCTGACGTTGTCGATCAGGCCGCCGAAAGTATCTTGCGTGCCGACACCAACGAACTTGAGTTCAGTTGCACCATCGGCATTGGCCTCGACATTGAAAACATGTTGTGTCCAGTGACCCGCCGTAGCATCCGTGATCACGCCAAGCGATTGGCCATTCCAGAAAACCTCGACCTGGTTGGTCGCGGCGATATCACCGCCATGCGCACGTGAAGCAAACCAGAAGCTGAGCGTGACGGCACCGTAACCTTCCGTGTCGACTTGCTGGGCCACCGAAGCGTTGCCGTGGGAATCGAGCTCGAGTAGCTGATCGCCGTCCTTGGCGGTTATGCCGTAGTTGCCGCCATGGCCGATTTCGATAGGCTGGTTGCCCGTGGCGTTCCAGCCCTCGGTACTCGACATCGCCGACCAGCCGGTGCCCAGTTCCGGATTTTCGAAGCTGCCGTTGATGACGAGATTGCTGGGGGTCACAAGAACGGGAACATCATCGACCACATTGACCTTGATCTTGATGCCGCCCGCGACCGCGTCACCATCGCCATCCTGTGCGCTGACTGTAAAGCCGTTGTTCAGTAGCGCAGCGATGTTCTCTCCCCCGCCCGCAGCCAGCGTGTTGTCTTTCAGGGTGAATGTATAGCTGCCATCCTGCCCCACCACCATCTTGTAGCCGGCAGTTTCGATGGTATAAGTTTGTGCGGTCGCATCCCATGCCCCAGCCATGCCGCCGCCGGTTACCCCCGTAACCTTGCCAAAACCATCCGCACCCCAATTCACGTTATCGACGACATTGCCCGTGGCGATATGGCTGTAGCCATCGTCGCTCTCGTCGTTGCCACCGATACCGGGAATCGATTCTTCCTCCACGGTCAATGTGTCGGCAAATGACGCCGCGAGGGGGCGGTCATCCAGGATTTCGATGGTGATGGTGGCGGGGGCGGAATCAAGATCGCCGTCCGAGGTGGTCAGCGTGAAGACATCCGTCTCTTTGCCCGGGCCATCGGTGGTGGCTTGGGTCAGTTCATATTTGTACTGGGCAACACCAGTGTCGCTGTCGTAGCTGGTGATCGTCAGAACGCCGCTGGTGCCATTGATCATGGCACCGGCCAAGTCGCCAACAAGGATGGTTTGATTGTTGATCGTGACGCTCTTGATGTCGTCCAGGCCGTCCGGATCAGCGACCTTGAAGCTGCCATAAGCGAACTCGGCATTGGAGCCCGGGGTGGTGCCATCGGGCAAGGCGGCCTCATCAACAACATCGTTCTCCATCCGGAAGCCGTGGCGCCATGACCAGGACCACTCACCAGTATCGACCGAAATGGTTGGCACATCATTCGCGCCGGTAATGGTGATGGTCAGGGTTTCAGTACGAACGTCGCCATCCGAATCCTTGACTTCGTAACGGAAGGTTTCGGTCCACGATTCGCCGTCGTCCAGCGACTGTGCAGCACTGTTGTAGAGGTCATACCTGTAGGTTCCGTTGCTGTAGCCATCGAAATCACCATGAGCACCATGCGTGTTCAACCAGCGGAAGGAGGCCATGTGGTCAGCGCCGGCCTCGTCGTTGGCGAGCACATTCCCCGAAATATTTCCTGCGAAGTCCTCATCGATCGACCGGCTTTCTCCTTGCAGTACCGGAACATCGTCCTGAACGTTGATCGTGAACTTATCACCTAGGCTGATGGCATCACCGTCACCATCTACAGCCTTGATCATGCTGCCGAAGTTGATGCCGATGACAGTGCCGGCATCGCCATTGGCGTGAACCAGTTCATCATAGAGACGGAACTCGTAAGCGCCGGTCGTCTGGTTGAGCGACAACTGGAACACCGGATTGCTGGTGTCGCCGTAGCTCGCCGGATTCCACCACTGGAACGGAATGTCGGTTTCGGTTGCGGTGATGGTAACGACACCATCGATCTCGCTAACCTGATAGGACAAAGGCCTGCTCGCATCCCCTTGCTTGGAAGCCAAGCCAAGAGCGATCAGCTGGTCAAGCGCGTTATCCGCGAACTCGAAGGAACCACGTCCATCGGCACCGAAATTCACCAAGCCCGAAAGGCCGCCAGAGATCACGGCAGGACCCTCGTTGGCAGCGGTGCCGGTGGACCAGTCCGTACCAATATCAGCTTCATTGACCGACTGTGCAATCGTTTGGCCGGTGAGCGTCGGGCCATCATCGGCGAAGCGAACCATCGTACCGATATCGACCTGCGCGGTTTGGGTGTCACCGTCCGTATCTGTCATCGAGTAACGCACGGCAATCTTGCCAGCGAGATCTATCACATCATCCGGGCTCGCCGTATCTGGGTGCTCAAGCGACAGATACTGGGCGACAAAGACTTCACCGCCCTGATCCAGGGCGACCGCAAAGGCAGCCTTGCCATTCATCGCACCGGCGTCAGCGTCATCAACGCGGCCGACGATTCGGCCGAGACTATCGACTGACAAGGTGATGTCATAGCCTTCAGTCGTTTGCAGGCCTGAAGCGCTGTCCACCACGCGAAGAGAGAGACTGTCGGATGCCAGATGATCTGCGCCGGCTTCGGAACCTGCGATCGAAACGACCGCTGTGCCGGAACGTGCGTAACCAATTGCACCAGAACCCGCCACATCGGGGTCGTTGCCAGGATTACTGACACCCCCGATACCAAAGATGCCGCTGAAGCGCAACGCAACACTGTTCGACGAGGTATCGTCGTCGGGTTGCGGCTGATTGCCCGGGGTCTCATCGTGCTGGACATTGGTCCCGGTCAGGTTGATCTGCGGCGAGGGTACATCGTCCTGTACGTTGATCGAGAAAGCCTGACCCAGCGTGACCGGGTCATTGTCGCCATCCCTGGCCTCGATGATGGCGCCAAAGTTGAGGGCGATCGTTTCGTCGGACTCACCGGTATGACGCAACTCGTCAGAAAGACGGAATTCATATTCGCCATTGGCGGTATTGAGTTCGAGTTCGAATACCGTGTTGCTGGAGTTCCGGAAATCACCACGCATGTCCGGCTCGGTCGCCACCAGCGTGGCGATGTCACCGTTGGTAACGATGCTGTAGGTGAGCTGCACAGGAACCGGGATACCCCACCAGAAGTCGGTCGAAGCAAGAACCTGCTGGAAATTCGCAGAGAAGCCGAACGAACCTTCGCCATCCGCACCGAAACTCACCAACTGAGACAAGTCACCATTTACTACAGCAGGGCCATCACCCGCCTCGGTACCCGTGGAGTAGGCAGTACCAATGTTTGCTTCGTCGATGGTCTGGCTGATATCTTCGCCACTAAGCACCGGCACGTCGTCCTGCACGCTGATATTGAGCGGCACATCCACCGGATCGCCATCACCATCCACGCCAGTCACGGCGATGGCGGGCAACTGAAGAATATCCTCGTCTTCGCCGCCGTGATTCATGGCACCTATTACCGTCACGGTGTAGGTGCCATCGCTGTTGAACACCATCTCAAGCGCCGGCGACGACCACTCGCCGGAATCGTAGGTACGGGCTTCCGGCTGGTCCTGAATCAGGTTACCGTCGGCATCGAAGAAAATCGAAACCGACCCTTCCAGCGGAATCTCGAACGAAACCGCGCCTTCACCTTCGCCAACCGTCACGGCGGTGGCAGCGCCAAATCCATCGGCGCCCCAAGCCACGTCATCGACGATTGTGCCTGTGGCGGTATGGCTGAGGCCGTCTTCTTCATCATTGCCATTGAGGTAGGGAGCGGACTCTTCTTCCAGCACGAGCGTATCGCCAGGGCCGCCACTGTTGCCGCCGCCGGGGCCGCTGGTTACAGTAACGTCGCCGCCGAAAGTAACCTGATAATCGCCTTGACCGGAATTACCTTCATTAAGGCCTGCACGCGCCTCGTCTTCTTCAAGCGAGAAGGAGCCAATGCGCAGAATGTAGTCGCCTGCTTCGAGGTTCAACGCGCCATACGAATCATAACCATGCGTTGATCCATCGTCCTCGCCCGCAGACCAGCTATCGTCATTGGAAAAAACCAACTCGCCTGGCTGCCCGTTGTCATTCCTGAAAACGTAGATATAGGAGTCAAGGTAGGTCTGTTCGCCGTCGCCGTTGAGATCGCTTTGATCTTCAAGCGCACGAATGTCGATGGTGACCGGTCCAGACTCATTGACGGTAAAGGACCAGGAATCCACCGTGCTTGTCGGCGCGCCGCCATATCCGCTTTCGCCGTCATATTGATCCTCGCCTCCCCACTCGCCTGAGCTATGGATCGTGCCAGTAACCACGTTACCGTACTCACCCTCATCCCCGCCAAGCAGAACCGGGGTATCGTCGTTGATCGTTGCGGACAGGGTACCTGTCGCGGTATCGCCATCGTAATCGGTGAGGCGATAGGAGAAAGTGATGTCGATGTTGTCTTCGTCGGCACCGTAATGATCGAGTTGGCGATACAAAGTCATCGTGTAATCGCCGGTTTGATAGTTGGTGACCTCAAGCACGAAAACCGTTTCGCGACCTTCTTCACCTTGGATGTAACCTGTCAGCGTCAGCCCATTGGCACTCAACTCGACTTCCACGGGCACGCCACCCGAGGTGATCGCCACATCGGAGTTCGCACCCGTCCAGACGAAAGCGCCCGTGGCGGCCGGACCGTTGAGGCCGAAAGAGTAGCCCATGCGGCCGCTGAACGAGGCAGGATCTTCGGTATCTCCGGTACCGCCGGCATTGCCTTCGTTGATAATGAACCCACCCGCGCCGTCTTCATCCAGCCCGGCAATATCGTTTGCGCCAACCGGCGCATCGTCGGTAATTTCATCACCCAGCGAGGGGAACTCGTTGCCGGCGAAAGGATTGGGAAACTCATAGGAAAGCGGGTTCAGTGGCTCGACGATACGCATCAGGCGTACGAAGCTATTGCCGCCATTTTCGCCGCCACCGCCCAGACCGGCCGCTGCAGCTTCCTGTTCAAGCAACTGTTCGACATTGAGTTCGCCGGGTTGCTGGACAACCTGCTGAACGGCTGCCTCACCTGCTTCCGGCGCGGAGGCCTGGCTCGTCTCGGAACCAAACTTGAAGGACTCCTGAGCATTAACGGTCATCATCTGACCATCGGCGGTCAGCAGCTCGATCTGACCACCCAGCGATGTGATGACAACTTCGCCCTGCTGAATGGTGTCGCCATTGGAGAGCCTTCTCATTGTGCCATTGGGGCTGCGGGCAAAGGCTTCACCTTGGACGGAAACGACGGTGGCGGCTGCGCTCATGATCTCACTCCTGTTCGGGTTATGCCTGTCGGGAGGCAAAGGGAAATTTCCACGCTGCGTTTATAGGCCGATCAATGAAATAATCATATTGTCCCGAAGGGCTACCACTAAAGCATGAAAGTCGGTGCTGGCGGGACGGCGCGCGCAACGGGAACGGCCGTCCGCTGCCGATGGCACGTGCCCCTTGCAGCCGGGTTGACGCCTAGTGGACGGTCCGGGATGCCGGCGCGGGCAGGCCGTTGATGAGGATGGCGAGCTGCAGCCGGTCGCGCACCTTCAGGGTGGTGAAGATATGGCTGAGATGCGCCTTCACGGTGCGCTCCGTGATGTCGAGTCGTTGCGCGACTTCCTTGTTGGTGGCGCCGGCGGCGACGGCCAGGGCGACCTCGCGTTCGCGCGGGCTCAGGCCGTCGAGCTTGCCGCCGGCCTGCGTTTGCGTCCCGCGATTGCCGAGGGCGACGATCAGGCGCTGCAGCAACTCGGGGCCAACCCAGAGACCGCCGTTTTCCACCACGGTTTCGATCTGGCGCAACACATCCGCCACGGCCAACGCACCCGTGTAGCCGGAGGCGCCCGTCTCCAGCACCGCCAGGCCCTCGTTGTCGTGGGGCACGTTGGACAGCACGATGACCGGGCAACCCGGCGTGGATGCGATCACGGCGGCGACAACCCCCTCGGGCTTGTTGACGTGATTGTCGATATGCAGCCAGATCAATGCGGCGCCGGATTCGGCGAGCTTTTCGCCCGCGCCGGGGTAGGGTCTGATTTCGGCGCCGGGAAAGGCGGCCAGCCAGCCGGGCAGCGGGACGTCGCGGCGTGTGAGGAATATCTGCCTTTTCATGTCATCTCTCCGTCATTGCATGCATCTTGGCACGCAGCACCGGTTTCATCAAATACGACAACACGGTCTTCTTGCCGGTCTTGATGTCCACCTCCGCGACCATGCCAGGCATGATGGGCCGGTTTTCGCCCAGGCTCGACTTGTGCGTGCGTACCCGGCAGACGTAGAAGGTGTTGCCCTTCTCGTCGGTGATGGTGTCGGCGCCGATATGTTCCAGCACGGCGTCGAGGCCGCCGTAGATGGCGAAATCGTAGGCGGTGAAGCGGACGATGGCCTCCTGCCCGGGGCGCAGGAAGGCGATGTCCTTGGGCTGGATATTCGCCTCGACCAGCAGGGTGTCTTCGAGCGGAACGATTTCGACGATCGGGTTGCCGGGCTGCACCACTCCGCCCACGGTGTTGAAAAGCAGGCGCTTGACGGTACCCTTGACAGGCGAGCGCACGCTCGAATGCTTGACGCGGTCCGTCAGGGTCGTGCTGCTTTCGGACAGGGAATTGATCTTGGCGGAAACGTCGGCGAGCTGGATGCGCGCCTCGTTGCGGAAATTGAGCTCGACTTCCTCGATCTTGTTGGTGGCCTCGGCGATGGCGGCATGGATGCGGTTGATTTGCGCCGCCGCCTGGTCGCGTTCGCCGCGAAAGCGGCCGACATCGCGTTCCAGCCGGATGATCTCGACTTCGGAAACGGCACCCGAGCCCAGCAGGGGCTTGGTGGCATTCAGTTCCTGCACCGTCAGCTCGAAACCGTTGGCCGCCGAGTCGCGGCGGGCGCGCACCTCGACCAGCTCCTGATTGCGCTGGGCGAGCTGCTGGCGGGCGATGCCGACCTGGGCTTCCAGTTCCAGCCGGCGGGAGTCGTACAGGCTGCGTTCCTGCGCCGCGATCAGGGGAAACTCCTTTTCCACATCGGGCGGCAAGGCGAAAGGCTTGTTCTCGGCCAGGGCGCGCAGGCGCGCCGCCTTCGCCACCAGCGACAGGTATTCGGCGCGGTTCTCGCGCAGCGACGACACAAAGCGCGTTTCGTCGATCTTGAGCAGCAACTGGTCCTTGTTGACCACCTGTCCTTCGCGCACGAGGATTTCCGAGACGATGCCGCCATCGACCGACTGGATGACCTGCAACTGACTCGACGGAATGACCTTGCCCTGGCCGCGCGTGACCTCGTCGATCTCGGCGAAAGCCGCCCAGATCAGGAGCACCAGCAGCATGATGCCGATCACGCGCAGCACCGCGCGCGCGCGCAGCGGCTCCTGCTGCAGGTGCGCCCACTCGGCGTCGCTGACCCAGTCGAGATCCTCGTCGGTCTTGGCGGGAATCCAGCGCTCGAACAGTTCGTCGATGACGGCGGCAGAACGCTTGATCGGTCCCTGCTTCGCTGGCGGAGCACCCTCGGGTGCGGGAACCGGGGGGGCGTTCGGAGAGGTCGGTTCGCTCATGATGCCTTCTCGATCCTGCCCTGGCGCAGGGCTTCGATGACGCGATCCTTCGGACCGTCGGCGACGATCTTTCCGCCATCGACGACGATGATGCGGCCGACGAGATCGAGCAAGGTGGTGCGATGAGTGACGATCACCATGGTCTTGCCGGCGGCGAAACGGCGCAGGTTCTGCTTGATGGTCTCTTCGCTCGAATGGTCCATGGAGCCGGTCGGCTCGTCGAGGAGCAGGATTGGCGGGTTATGCACGACGGCGCGGGCGATGGCGACGCCCTGGCGCTGGCCGCCCGAGAGCGATTCGCCGCGCTCGCCCACCGTCATCTCGAAGCCGCGCGGATGCGCATTGACCATGTCGGAGAGACCGGCGACCTGGGCGGCGGCCAGCAACTCGGCGTCGTCGAGATGCGGCGTGGCAAGGAGGATGTTCTCCTTGAGGCTGCCGAAGAACAGCGTGGCGTCCTGCGGCACGTAGCCGATGTTGCGGCGCAGCTGGACGGGGTCGAGCTGGCGGATATCGACGCCATCGATGCGGATCGCGCCGGCTTTCGGCTGATACAGGCCCAGCATCAGGCGCAGGAGCGTCGACTTGCCCGAGCCGACGCGGCCGATCATGGCGACATGCTCGCCGGGCTTGATGTGCAGGGAAACCTTGCGCAAGGCCTCGCCGTTGTCTCCGGGGTAGCCGAACTCGACATCCTTGAAATCGATCTCGCCCTGAAATACCGGGCGGCTGACGAAGCTGGATTCGCGTTCGCGCTCCGTCTCCTTGCCCATGATTTCATTGAGCGAGGTCAGTGCCGTCGTGGCGTTGTGGTACTGGGTCAGCAGTCCCGCGATCTGTCCGAACGGAGCCATGGCGCGCGCCGTCAGCATCGTGCAGGCGATCAGGCCGCCCATGGTCAGCTCGGCCTCGCCGATGCGATAGACACCGACGACGATCACCGCGAGCGAGACCAGTTGCTGCACCCAGGCCGCGCTGTTGGTGGTGGTGGCGGCCAGCAGGCGCAACTGATTCGAAACGCGGGCGAGGAAGATCGCGCTACGCTCCCATTTACGTTGCATGACGTTCTCGGCACCCATGGCCTTGACGGTTTCCAGGCCCACCAGACTCTCGACCAGGTTGGCGTTGCGCATGGCGCCGGCGCGGTAGGTGGTTTCGGCAAGATCGTGCATCTTGGCCTGCACCAGCCAGGCATAGCCCACCACCAGCACCATGCCGACGATCACCGGCAGGAACATGGGGATATCGATCCAGGCCATGACGATGATGAACAGGATGGCGAAGGGCAGGTCGACCAGCGCGGTGACCGTGGCCGAGGTGATGAAGTCGCGCACCGTCTCGAAGGAACGCAGGTTCGCGGCGAAGGAACCCGCCGAAACCGGGCGGTTTTCCATGCGGATGCCCAATACCCGCTCCATGATGCGCGCCGACAGGTCGACATCGACGCGCTTGCCCGCCAGATCGATGAAGTAGCCGCGCATCATGCGCAGCATGAAATCGAAGAACAGCACGAAGCCGAGGCCGACCGCGAGCATCCAGAGCGTTTCCACCGCCTGGTTGGGCACGACGCGGTCGTATACGTTCATGACGAACAGCGGCATCGCCAGGGCGAAGACGTTGATCAGTCCGGCAGCCAGCAGGACATCGCGATACACGGGCAGGTTTTCGGTCAGCGCTCCCCAGAACCAGTGCCGGCGCGCCACGCGGCCGACTTCCGGCGTCCGCCGGTCGAAACGGAATTCCGGGCGGGCGAATATCGCCATGCCGGCGTAACGTGCTTCCAGCTCCGCGCGCGACACCGTCGCGGCGGCGTCTCCCAATTCGGGAAACACCACGCGGGCAGACTTGCCATCGTCATCCCAGCCGATCAGCAGACAGGCGCCATCCTCCTTGAGCAACAGCACGACGGGCAGCAGCGCGGATTCGATCTCGCCAAGCTCGCGCCGCATGACCTTGCTGGCGATGCCGGCGCGCTTCGCCGCGCGGCCGAACAGCGAGGGCGTGAGCTTGTGATTCACCAAGGGCAGCCCGGCCGAAAGTGCCTCGCGGGAATGCGGCATGCCATGCAGGCGGGTCAGCAGGAAGAGGCATTCCAGCAGGGGATCATGGACACGCGTCTGTTCGCGCGGCTGATCCCAGACCTTTTGCCCCTGCGCGGTGCCAGCGGGTCCATGGCCTTCCGGCTTGCGTTGGGGGTCCGCATTGATGCTCATGGTTTATAGCTATTTATCGTTAGAACCCCGAACTATCGCATAATTTCGAGCCGTTTGGCATTTTCCGGTGTCATTCGCCGGCCTCGACGGCGAGGCTGCGCACCCAGGCGATCGACTCGGCAAGGCACTGGTTGAGCACCTCGCGACCGATGCGATGGCCCAGGAACCCCAGGATGCGATCGGCGCCAGCCGGGTCGTCGTTGTCGTAACAATCGGTCAGTTCTAGCAACAGACCAACATCGCCCTGTCGCTCCAGCAACGCCTGACGCAATTGGGGCGCGACGGCGATCTGGTCGAGGATTTCCTGCATCGGCATGCCCAGCGCGGCTGGCATCGGCGACATCAGGCCGGCCAGGAAGGCCTGATCGGAAACCGCGACCTGGCGCGGATAGCAGCGTTGCGCCAGCCGCTCCATGAAGTTGCCTTTCAGGGCGGCGAATTGCATGAGCGGATTGCGCTCGAAATCATGATCACTGCCTCCATGCTGGCTGTACAGCAACAACTGGAGCCAGCGCTGGATCGGACGGCGGCCGATGATATTGATCGCCTGGCGCACCGATCCGATGCGCGTGCGCAGGCCAACGCCGACGGAATTGGTGAGGCGGAGCAGCTTGACCGTGAGCGCCGCCTCGGCCTTGAAGGCCTGCTCCAGAACCGGCAGTTCAACGTCCTGGTTGATCAGGTTGATGATGCGGATCAGTCCGTGCGTGGCGGGATCGAGCTTGCGGCCTTCGACCAGCGTCGGCTCGGCAAAATAGTAGCCTTGGAAAAACTGGAAGCCAAGCGATGCGGCACGCTCGCGCTCCGCCTTGGTTTCCACGTGGCTGGCGATCAGGATGGGGCGCTCGCCAACGGGAAGGGCAAGCAGCTGGTTCAGGATGTCCGTGTCGAACGCCTTGATGTTCAGCTTGACGAACATCGCATGCTTGATCAGCGCCGAGAGTGCCGCGCTGGGCACGGCCGGATCGATCAGACAAAACGTGTATTTGCGCGACTCCAGATCGAGGCAACGCGCCACGACCTTGGGGTCGCTGGCCAGATGGGCATCCACCTCGAAGACGACACCCTCGGGAGGAAGGGCCTCGATCACCTCGTTGCCGAGAAACTCGGCGTCGGCGATGATGAAGGCCTTGTAGCCTTCCAGCGTTCCGGCCAGACCGAGATCAGTGAATGCCTTGCAGACGACATCGGCCGTGGCCATGCCCGGAGCGACTTCCGATGCGCGGTTGTCGGCGGAATCGCGAAACAGCAACTCATAACCGATCAAGCCGTCGTTGGCGTCGAGAATCGGCTGACGCCCCACGAACAGGCGATCGAGAGGAGTCGCGGCGGCGGCGTTTGTCATGCGTCGATGTTAGCGTGGACAATAAAAAACGCGGTCACTATCGACTAGTGACCGCGTGTCGGGTTCCCCGCGCGTGCCGTTTGGCCGGCATCCTGAACCTGGGTTCAGATTGGTCGCGTTCCTGCCGCTTCAGGTGCGCCCGACCTCGGCACGAAGCCAAGGGGGCGCTCACAACGGCGGCGTCTCTGGGCGGCGACCGATGCCAATCAGCATTGGTTCAAGGAATGTATGGCCTAGGCGAACACCGCAGGGAATTCTTGAATCCTCCCGAACCGCGTTCCCGGCCGGCCGCTCCTGCTCAGAACAGGCTGTCCTGAGGAGCCAGTGCCGCATCGAGGCGCGCTTCGATGGCCTTGATTCTACGCCGCGCCTCCCCGTCGTCAATGCTCTTTTCGACGGGTTGCGGAACGGCGGTGGAATCCTGACGCGCGGCATTGAGTTCGTGGGCGAGATTGAGCGCCGTCATCACCGCCAGCCGCTCGCCGGTGCTCTTCGTGGCCTTGGCGATTTCGCCCATCCTGGCGTTGAGCAGATCCGCCGCCGCCTGGAGCGATTCGACCTCCCCGGGCGCGCAGGCGACGCGATATTCGCGTCCCTGAATCTTGATGTCCAGTGTCGTGCTCATTCCGCCGGCAGATGATCCATCAAGCCTTCGATGCGGGTACGCGCGGCGGTCATGCGCTCGGCGAGCGCCTCCTTTTCCTCCACCAGCACGCCGATCCGGTCATGCAGGCGATGATTCTCGGCGCGCAGGGCGTCGCACAGGGCGACGATCTGTTCCACCTTGCCTTCGAGAGTGCCGAGATCTTCGTTCATGGGCGCGCAGTTTGTTTTAAAAGAGGTTTCAGGTCAAGCAGTTCGCGAAAACTCTTAGTCCAAAGTCACGGCATTTGCGAGTCGATCCGGAACACACAAGGCTTCGACGACATCGACCCGGGCGCGGGCACGCGTCCGGCCGTCATGGCTTTTTATCGCCACGCGCTCGTCGCGGGGCGACAGAATGACCAGATTCGCGGGCATGTCCTCGTCGTCGACCATCAGCACGGCCTCGACACGGTCGTTGCGCGGGTTGCCGTGATGGAACGGAATGCCCTGATCGAGCAGGAAAATTTCGACCTCCTTGGCGCTGTCGGGAAACAGCAGGATGTCGATGCGCGCATGGCGCCCGGCCGTGCCGTCGAGCACCGAACCCGTCAGCCACGGTGAAAACGGGACGAGGCGGCGCATCAGGCCGGTGGCCGCGCGGCGCAGTTCGAGGACGCGTTCCGCCTGCTCGTCCTCCTGATAGATCGACTGGTAATCGCGCACGGCGCCTTCGACCTCGGCGTTGCTCGGCAGGGGAAAGCTCTCTGGCAGGCCCAGCTGGCGCACCGCCTTGCGCTTGGCGAAGCCGTAGTCCATGCCGTCCTCGGCAATCAGGCGCGCGGCGGCATGTACAAGCTCGGAACGCAACGCGGGAGAATTGGGATTCAGGATGCGGGCGGGGCGGCTGCGGCGGGACATGTGACGGCGCTCCCGTAGAATGGAAACTTATTCTATCCGCGCAGCAGCCTCTTCATGCACATCCACATTCTCGGGATTTGCGGCACTTTCATGGGCGGTATCGCCCTGATCGCCCGCGCCGCCGGTCATCGCGTCACCGGTTGCGACGCCAACGTCTATCCGCCCATGAGCACGCAGCTGGAGGCGGAAGGCATCGATCTCGTCGAGGGCTACGGCGCCGAACAGATCACCCTGAACGCCGACCTCTGGGTGGTCGGCAACGCGGTTTCGCGTGGCAATCCGCTGCTGGAGGCGATTCTCGACAGCGGCCTGCCCTACGTTTCCGGGCCGCAGTGGCTGGCCGAGAACATCCTGCAGGGCAAGTGGGTGCTCGCCGTCGCCGGCACCCACGGCAAGACCACCACTTCAGCGATGCTCGCCTGGATACTTGAGGACGCGGGACTCGCACCCGGCTACCTGATCGGCGGCGTCCCGCAAAACTTCGGAAAATCAGCCAACTTCAGCGAATCATCATTCTTCGTCGTCGAAGCAGATGAATACGATACCGCTTTCTGCGACAAGCGCTCGAAATTCGTCCACTATCGGCCACGCACCGCGATCCTGAACAATCTCGAATACGATCATGCCGACATCTTTCCGGATCTTGCCGCCATCGAGACACAATTCCATCATCTTGTGCGCACGATTCCCGGCAATGGACTGATCGTCTCGAACGCCGGCGAAGCGGCGCTCGAACGCGTGCTGAAGCGCGGTTGCTGGACCCCCATCGAGCGCTTCAACGATCCCGCCGGCTGGCAAGCGCGGGGGGACGACGCCAGCGGAAAGCTGTCGATCCATTGCGGCGGCGAGGAACTGGGCGCCATTTCCTGGCAGCTCACCGGCGACCATAACCGCAACAACGCCATCGCCGCCCTGCTCGCCGCCCGCCATGCCGGCGTGCCGCTGGCGCGCGGGCTGGAGGCGCTGGCCCGCTTCGAGAACGTCAAGCGCCGCCTCGAAGTGCGCGGCACGGCGAATGGCGTGACGGTCTACGACGATTTCGCCCACCATCCGACGGCGATCGCCACCACCGTGGCCGGCCTGCGCGGCCGGGTCGGCCAGTCCCGCATCCTCGCCGTGTTGGAGCCGCGCTCCAACACCATGAAGCTCGGCACGATGAAGGACGCCCTGCCGGGCAGCCTGGCCGACGCCGATTTGGTGTTCTGCTACGGCGCCAACCTCGGCTGGGACGCCGCCGCCGCGCTCGCGCCGCTGGGCGCGAAGGCCGCGACGAGCGACGACCTCGCCGCCCTCGTGGCGCGCATCGCCGCCGCCGCCCAACCCGGCGACCATGTGCTGGTGATGAGCAACGGCGGCTTCGGGGCGATCCACGACAAGCTGCTGGCCGCCCTGGCGGCTTAGCGGCGCAGCGAAACCGCGAGCGCCGCCAGCAGCAGCGCGGCGCCGAGGTTGTGCGCCACCGCGAGGGGGAGCGGCAGCGACAGCAGCACGTTGGCGATGCCCAGTCCGACCTGAAGGACCAGCAGGACGGCGAGCAGCAGGCCGATGGCCTGCCGGCGCTTCAGCAGCAGCGCGGTGTGGGCGCCCACGATGCAAAGCACCAGCAGGGCGCCGAGGCGGTGGGCCATGTGGATGGCGGTCGGGCCGTCGATGGGCAGCCATCCTCCCCGGCAGGTCGGGAAATCGGGGCAGGCCAGCGCCGCATAGTTGCTGCTCACCCAGCCGCCCAGCGCGACCTGGCCGATGACCGCGACCAGCCCCAGGATGCCGAGGCCGCGGGCGTCCGGTCGCACCGTCCCGCCGGCACCGACTTTCGGCGCGCATTCGCGCGCGAGGCAAAGCACGAGCAGCGTCCAGGTCGCCATGCCGCCGAGCAGATGGGCGGTGACGACCACGGGCTTGAGCAGCAAGGTCACGGTCCACATGCCGAGCAGCGCCTGGAAGATCACCAGGGCGACCAGCCCGGTTTCACGCCAGGGACGCGGCCCCGCGCCGGCATTGCGCCAGGCGGAAATCGCCAGGCCGAGGATCAGCAGGCCGAGCATGCCGGCGGCGTAGCGATGGAGCATTTCCTTCCAGGCCTTGGCGGTTTCCAGCGGACGTTCCGGGAAGGCGGCGGCGGCGGCGGCCGCATCCGGCACGCCGACGAGGTGGCCGTAGCAGCCCGGCCAGTCCGGGCAGCCGAGGCCGGCGTCCGCCAGGCGCACGTAGGCGCCGAGGCCGACGACGCAGAAGGCCAGCAGCGTGGCGGCGACCAGCAGCGGCCGGTAGAAGCCGCGCCGCGCCGGCGCGGCGAGCGTCAGAACGGCAGCCACGGCAGCAGCAGCCGGTCGAGGAACAGCGCGAGGAAGAGCCCGCTCAGATAGACGAGCGAGCCGCGGAACATGCGCCACGCGTCGGCGTCGGCGTAATGGCGCCACAGGCGCCAGGCCTGCGCGACGAACATGGCGTTGAGCGCGCTGACCGCGACACCGTAGAGCGCGCCGCTCATGCCGAGCGTGACCGGCAGGTAGCTGGCGGCGGCGAGCATCAGCGCGTAGAGCAGGCTGTGCAGGCAGGTCAGGCGGATGCCGTGCGTCACCGGCAGCATCGGGAAGCCGGCGCGCGCGTAGTCGTCGCGCCGCGCCATCGCCAGCGACCAGAAATGCGGCGGCGTCCACAGGAAGATGATGAGGAACAGCGCGAGCGGCTCCGCCGCGAGGTGGCCGGTCATCGCTGTCCAGCCGAGCAGCGGCGGCATCGCGCCCGAGGCGCCGCCGATGACGATGTTCAGCGGTGTCGCCGGCTTGAGGATGGCGGTATAGATCACCGCGTAGCCGAGGAAGGTGGCGAGCGTCAGCCACAGCGTGAGGTGGTTCACCCACAGGTGCAGCACCGTCAGCCCGGCGCCGCCGAGCAGGATGGCGAGGCCGAGCGCCTCGGCCGGGGCGATGACGCCGGTGGGCAACGGGCGGCGCGCGGTGCGCAGCATGCGCGCGTCGACGGTGCGTTCGACCAGGCAGTTGATGGCGGCGGCGGCGCAGGCCACCAGCCAGATGCCGAGGCTCGCGGCGACGAACAGGCCCGGCGGCGGAAACCCTTCCTGCGCCAGCAGCATGCCGATCATCGCGGTGAACACGATCAGGCTGTTGACGCGCAGCTTGCACAGCGCGGCGAAGGCGCGCAGGCGGGCGGGCGCATGAACGATGGCGTGGGATTGCATGGCAGCCTCCTATCCTGACCAGCTGTAGCGCAAGAGCCGCTCGATGTCCTTGAGCATGCCCCCGGGGTTGAACGCGGCGTCGTAGCGCAGCACCGCGCGGCCCCGCGGATCGACGAGATAGACATGGCCGGGCGCGAGCGCCGGCCAGCCGGCCGCGACGGTGAGGTCGGGCGGCGCGCCGGCGGCGCCATCGGCCAGCAGCACGCGCCTGACGCGCGGCATCGCCTTGTAGAGCGCGACATGCACGCGGCGCAGCGCGTCGAGCCGCCGCGCGCAGGCCGCGTCGCAAGCGCCGGCGGCGACGGCGACGAGCAACCACCGTCCCGCCAGCGCCGACTTTGGCGGACCGGCGCGGATGGCCAGGTCGTCAAGCGACAGCGGCGGTGCCGTGGCCGCTTGCGCCAGCAGTTCGCCGTGATGCGGCGTCGCGGCGGGCCGCCAGCCGGAGAAGATCAGCGCCGCCGCGAGGACGAAGGGCAGCGCCAGCGCGGCGACCAGCAGCAGGAACATGCGGCGCCCCGCCGCGCGGTCCGGCATGGGCAGCGCGGCGGCGTTCATGGCCGCCTCCTGAAGCCGGTCCAGGCCCAGATGCCCACGGTGCTGGCGGCGAAGCCGAACCATTGCAGGGCGTAGGAGCGGTGGCGCTCGATGCGCTC
>JAVEWF010000031.1:0-29642 GCA_034004665.1 Rhodocyclaceae bacterium
CGGGCGCAAAGCGGTTGTCAGCATCTTGGTCAATCCTTGACGACACCCGGCTGCAGGCGGTGGTGAACCGCCCGGAACTCATCTGGCACGACCAGCGCATCCGCATCGTCGAGGCAACGCTCTCCTGCGATGAGGAGAGTCCGGTCTGGATCGCGCGGGCCGAGATCGCGGCCATCGCCGACTTTGCCGCCATCGGTATCGGCGACACGATCACGCTCGTCTTGGGGCTGGAAACCTTCGTGCTGGTGGTCGACGGCAAGACGCTGTCGCGCAGTTCGGTAGCCGAACAGCGGATGGAACTGACAGCGGTTTCGCCCGTGGCCCTGCTCGACGCACCCTTTGCCGGCACGATCCGTTACTACGAGGCCGGTGCGGTTTCCGCGCGTGCGGCTGTGGAGTTCCTGATTGGCCCTGTGGGCTGGAGTCTCCCAGATTGGATCATTCCCGCAGGTCGGCTGATGCTGGATGGGGCGACCCCATTGGCGGCTGCCCGCAACATCGTCGCGGCCATCGGCGGCATCGTTGAGAGCAACCCGGACGGTTCGCTGGTCTGCCGACGCCGGCACCCGGTGAGCATTCCGAATTATGGGGCGGCGACTGTCGCGCACAGTCTGTTCGATGCCGACGTGATGTCGGCACAGGCGCAGATTGCGCCGATGCGCGGCTACAACCGGGTGACGCTGGCCAACGACGAGGGCAGCGTGAGCACGTCCGGCGACCGCATCGAGTATGTGGCTGATACCGACGACGCCTACCGGGGAACGGTGCGTACCTATCTCGCCGCCACCCGCGGAGTGGTGCTGGCCCACACTGGGCATCCATCCACGGTCATCGCGAGCCTTGGCGCAGTCGCCCGCACCGAGAGTGAGACAGTCGAGTTCATCGAGGGGCAGGCGAGCACTAGGTATCCAGTGACCACCATTGTCGATCTCGCCTGGCAGCACACCGGGCTAGGCGACGTAACCGCATCGGGCCAGACACTCACGGCGGCCACGAGCGGCTACAGCCTGCTTCGAATCACCTACACCACCACATCGCTCGACTGGCGCGTGGCACTTCCCATCGACGAGGAAGTGCAGTTCGTGCTGGTCGATGCTTGAGGACACATCATGGCCAATGCCACTATTCGCGTTCAATTCGGCAACCCGGACGGATCTGGCTCGGACGGTCATCTCTCTGCCGAGGTCGACACCCGGCCCGATGGCCTGAACGGCGGTCGCAGTTCCTTCAGCCCGGGCGAAACCGCATACATCCTCGTCTACAAGTCTGACAACGTCAGCATCACCGACACCATCTGCTCGGCGGGATCGCTGTCTGCCCAGGGCAGCACCGTGGTGAGTGTGACCGAGGAACTGATGTTCGAGGATTCCGATACGGCGACACTCTCCAAGCCGGCGCGCTCGGCCATCTCGCAGTCGGTCTGGTATGGGCGCAGCCTTGGCGGCCTCACCCTGCAGTCCGACAAGGTCACGGTGAAGGCATCAAACAAGGGCGTTGCGGTGGCCAAGGTCACCTACGACGCCTTGGCGCTGGTCTATGCCCTGTCGTCGCCCAGCACGCTCAACGGCGAGACCGATTTCTCGATCCTGGCGCTCATCAAGGGGACGGCATCGTGATCATCGAGGTCTACCGAGGTGATGGTGCACGCGAGGGTTCGCCCATCGTCGAGCCACTGCTTGCCGACGATGCGCTGATCCATAGGGGCGTGGCCGAGATGGATGCCAATGCGCACGCCTTCAACCGGGTCGAGATGGCGGTGGTTTTCCGGCCAGGAATTCGTCTTGGGCAGATCGTCGAGGCGACCGACCCGTCAACGGCAAGCCCCTACCGCGCCAAGGTGACAGGCATCCAGATCTCGGTGTCGGAGGCCGCCATCGAAACCCAACTCTCTCTGGAGCAGCCACGATGAGTTTTGCGCTGAAGGAACTCTCCCGTCTGTTGGCCACGGACGCGCCAGTGGTCGGTGCCGTGGTCGGCATCGACGGGGCCGTGGTGCGCGTGGCCACCGAGCGGGGTGCCGTCACCGCCCGAACGCTCGATTCTGTGACCGCCGGCGACCGGGTGCAGATCAAGAACGGTATTGCCACCAAGGCCCCAGTGGCCAAGCAGGTGTTTCCCGTCTGACGACAATTGGAGGAATCGAAATGAAGCAAGCGACGACATTTCTGGAGCGGGTGCGACCCGCCATCGACGCGCTGCCCGATGGGGCGGACAAGGACACGCTGCTGGCTCTGGCCGAGGCACAGGACACCATCGAGCGCGGTGACGTGCATCCGAAGCAGCGTGCACTGGCCATGCGCCGGCTGGTAGGCGGCGCTGCCGCTGTGGCCGGCAGAAAAACCGGAAACCAACAGGTCAAGGGTCGTGGCAAGAAGCCGTAGCGCCCAGACAAACCGATTTCACACCCGCGAGCCCACCCACGAGGTGGGCTTTGCATTTCTGGAGGACGAAACATGGATTCGAACCAAACCGAGCGCCGGAAGATGGTGACCATCCCGCAGGAAGAATTCGAGGCAATCCTCGAGCGCGCGGCTGAACGCGGTGCCCGGCACGCACTGGCCGATGTTGGCCTCGACGGGCCGGAGGCTGCACACGACATCCGTGAGCTGCGAGGTCTGCTCGACGCCTTCAACGAGGCCAAGAAAACCGCCGGCCTAACCATTGTGAAGATGCTGGTCACAGGCTTGGTAATGGCGTTGCTGGCCGGCGCGTTCCTGAAACTGAAGCTGTTCGGAGGTGCGCAATGATCGAGACTCTGCTCGGCGGCCTTCTCGGAGGTGCCTTCCGGCTCGCTCCCGAAGTCTTGAAGTGGCTCGACCGCAAGGGCGAACGCGGCCATGAGCTGGCGATGCAGGACAAGGCGCTGGAGTTTGAGAAACTGCGCGGGGCGCAGCGGATGGCAGAGATCGGTGCTGCTGCCGATGCCGCGTGGAGCACCGGTGCCATTGATGCCCTCCGCGAAGCCGTCGCGGCGCAGGGGCAGCGTTCCGGCGTGCGGTGGGCCGATGCGTTGTCGATCAGTGTGCGGCCAGTGATCACCTACTGGTTCATGGCGCTTTACTGCGCGGCCAAGACGGCGGCGTTTGCGGCTGCCGTGACCGCCGGTGCTGGTTGGGGTACCGCGATCCTGCACGCCTGGACGGAGGCCGATCAGGCGCTGTGGGCCGGGGTGCTGAACTTCTGGTTCCTCGGGCGCGTGTTTGACAGGGTGCGGCCGTGATCGAAGTGCCCAAAGCGGCCATTGATCTGGCCAAACGCTTCGAGGGATTCGAGCGCAAGGTGAAGCGCGGAACCGAAATCACCGCCGTCCCCTACATCTGCCCCGCAGGCTTCTGGACGATTGGGTACGGCCATCTCTGCGACCCCAAGCACCCACCAATCACAGAGGCAGAAGCCGAGATTTATCTGGCTCGCGATCTGCAGACGGCGCTGGCGGCGACGTTGCGCTACTGCCCGGTGCTAGCCACCGAGCGGGAAGCACGGCTCGCGGCCATCGTCGACTTCACGTTCAACCTCGGCGCGGGGCGACTGCAGAACTCGACGTTGCGGAGACGGATTAACCAGCGGGACTGGGGCGCTGCCGGGCAGGAACTGCGTCGCTGGGTCTACGGCGGCGGACGAGTATTGCCGGGATTGGTCGCGCGGCGAGAAGGCGAAATCAGCCTGCTTTCGTGAGCGATATTTCATTCGGTGTGAGCAGCAGATCACGCTTGCTGCAATGCTCGTTTCAAAGATGGCGAAATCTGCCAAACCTGCGACTGCCCACCGATATATTTCGACACCTTGATGTGGTTGTTACTCTCCATAAGGCTCAGTACAAAATCCACGAAGCCGACCGGTCTCTGAATGCGAGACGCCAATTCTTCGTTCTGGCAGACATTCTCGTTGACGAGCAGCGCAGCAATCCGGGCGACCACCTCGTTGTAATCAGGAACGTATGCCTCTGCGAACTGCTGAAAACCGAAATCCGTAAGCACGACGTGAGAGAGGGGCGCACCCAGAACGTAGGAAATTTTGATCAGATATCTCTGCCCGAGAATTTCGAGAGAATCGAGTAACTCTTGTTGAGGAACTTCCGCCAGTGCTGGCTCAGCGCAAATCTGATCAAATGTCACGAGCCCATTGTTTTGTTCAATTTGCAGTCGAGCAATCTCACGCAAAACCAAATCGTCGACTCGCGTCAATCCGGGAATCAACGGTTCCGTACCGGAAAATCGCGCCGGCGGCTTGCCGATGGCAGGCTTGTCGCTGACATCAAAGATTGCAGACAGGATGCGCTGCAAACTCTGGCTGTAGTCTTCTAGGCTGTCCACCTTTTGCCAAACAGTGGATCGGAGACTCTCCGGCACGTCACACTCGTCAATGACGACGGGAATCAGTTTTGTTCCGCGACTGATTCGATTGACGACTGAAGCGTTCAGTTCTTCCCGCACCCACGGCTTCTGAACACTGACGGTCGACAGGACAATGATTACCGCGCGGGCATCTTTCAAGCCTTCCTCGTAAATCTTGTCTACCAAGCTATCGCCCGGTTTCATTTCCCACTGATCAAGCCATACGTCAACACCGCTCTCACGAAGTTGTCGTGCGAAACCCAACACGAAGCGATCTTTGTCTTCGCTGGCATGGCTCAGAAATACTTTTGGTGCGGTCATTGCGAAAATCCGAGATCAATAACAGGCTGAAATACTCACTGACCAATTCTACTTTTCAGGCTCTGGTGGAAGTTGTCGGCAGAAGTCACTGTTCGAGCCGCAGTGCTCTCGCTGAAAGCAACAACCTTGTCACGCTGATAGAGATCGATGAATTGATCCAGATGTGCCTTGGTCTTCAGAACAGGCCACTTCTTCAGGTAATCCGGCAAATTCGTCGCTTCAAGCGTGTAGGTGCTGATTCTCCTGTCCTGATCAGTCGCCACTCCAATTTCAAAGGGCACCCACCAGGAAGAAACCGTGTTTGCAGAGGTGACAGCCATCAGATGGGTGCATTGACGGACTCGCGTCACAATCACGGAGGTAATGTCATCGGTTGACTGCAGTTGCGGATCAAGGACATCAACATACGACTGAACGCCGCGCACACGCAGGTAGCTGGCTATCTCAAGTGCTGCTGGCTTATCAACGCTTTTGTGCGAAATGAATACGGGCATTTACGTTCCTTTCTTTGATGTTCGTTTGCATGTCTGATGCCTGCAGTCAAGCCAACTTGGTTACGTCGACTAGCTTGTACATGCTCACCAATTCATCTTGGATAGCGCGCATGATTGCTCGCACGTCGCTCCACTGAGAAATCATGTCGTTTAGTTTTGGATACGCCTTTTGCCGCTCGAAAGGCGGCAGCGTCTTGTCGCTGGTGTAATCCCACCAGAAGCGATAGTCGGCTTGCCACGTCTCAAGAAATGGCCGAAGCACGTCACGCATTGCTCGATGAATCAGCGCACCAAGATGGTTTTCGATACCGGCCCCTGTGCGAATGCCGAGGAGTTTTCTCGGCTTCACGTAGGTCGAGCAGACAGGAAACTGGCGCATGATCTTTCGCGCCTCACCAAAAAACGTGTGTAACGATGAAAGGCTTTCGGCGTAGACCTCCCCTGAAAAATCCGTGCAGTCGCGATCTTTGGATTTTCCGGTAACAGCAATTCTCGTCGCCAGCTCCGTATACAGTTCCCATGCGCATTGCCGGTCACTTTCCTCAAAGTCGGCTCCCAGCTTGAGAAAGCCAATATCTATCGAAAAGTTGCCCTTCTTCATTACGGCCATTCCTACCTCCTATCCGTTTCGCTGGCGCATCGGTCGTGAGTTGTCGATCTGCCACTGCGGCTTCGCGATTGCCGTGTCAATCAATTGGGTCAATCCTTGAGCCGTAAGCCCGTGCCAGTGTGCCCAGACTGCGTACCCGCTTTTGTGGTTGTCAAGAAAACGATCCGGCACGATGATTTCGCCTGCTGGATTCTTAGCGTGGGTCGGCAATGCGATGCCCACGAGTCCGTGGCATTTATCCAAAGTCGCCTTGATTTCCCAATCCAGATACTTGCGCTCATGGCTTTGCGCCCCTATCAGCACAACGGTGCAAGAGGTTCCAGTGATGTACTCCTCTCGAATCTTTCTCATCACATACTCGGTATCATCGCTCTGGATAAGGCGCTCAAGTGAGTTATCTCTAATGGCTTCATATTGGTCGTGAAAGAAGCGAGAAAACTCGTCGTAGTAGCTTTGGTCACCGCCGTGGTGATAGCTGACAAAGACTTTCCGTCGGGTCGGCTTCATCAGTGCGGCCAATAGGCCATTCAGATTCGGGTCGAGGTATCCGCTCATGTCATTTCCCAAATGCTAGAAGTCCTGCCACCAGCAGCCCGAGGATTACTAGCCCCTTCTGCTTTTCAGCCTTGATCGCGTCCGCGATTCGGCCAATGGTCGCCTTGGCATCCTCTTGCCTCTGTCCCGCAAGATTTACCGCTTGGTATTGCCTCATCCATCCCGGCAGCGAATCTGGCAGCTGATCCCAGATGATCGGAACCAACTTTTTGTTCCCAGCGACCGCAGCACCCATTTCCTGCATCACCCACGGCGAGGCACAGGCAGCGCGGCTTGCAAGGCAAAGCACCCAAGTTGAACTGCGTAAGTTATCCATGATGTGAGGCATCCAACGCTCGCCCGGCGGCATCGAAACAGATGCCAAGTACACGCTCAGTCCTTCCTGCGTGAGGTGGCGGTGCAGAAATTCTGCGAGGGGTAAATCTTCCGCCGCGTGGGAAATGAACACATCAGCCATTGCTACCACCGCTGCTAGGTCTCAACACACTCCACCCCGACGACAACGCCTCGGCCTGTTGCAGCACAGTTTGTACGGCGGTGTCTTGGAGGTCGGGCGGGGAGCCGCTACCGATTCCGAGCAGATCTCCCAACTGGTGCCCACTACCGCTGAGGTCTGACATCCGCGCTCCTCATACCTTCGCCAACACAACGTCGGGAGCTTCGAGCGCGTCCTCAACTCTTGGTCCTATGGCCAGTCGAATTGCCTCCAAATCGACCTTGATTTCGTCGAAGCCTAGATCATCAGCAGCTCTGGCAATCAAGGTATAGGCCGCCCCGATCACGAAACGGTCGCCCGCTGAAATCCGCAGTCCAGCCGCTTGCAGGCGAGCTGCGAGTGCATCAACCGCCTGGCGCACATCCTGATGAGCTGGCGACTGGTGCAGAGCAAACGCCTTCTTCCGACACACCAGGATCGCATCGAGACTGATAGGGTCTTTTGCCGCCGTCTTTGGACTTGCCGCTCGCAGCTCGGCATGGACTGGATGCGCTGCGACCACGGCCAACCCTGCCTTGTTGATCGCCTCGTAGATGGCGGCCCAACCCTCTGCGCGCGAATGGTGAAAGCTGAACGCCAACACACCATCATCCTTGAGCACGCGGCACGCCTCGGTGAACACCGACGCAAGCTGCCGAGCGAACACGCGCGGATCTTTGTGTTGCACCTCGCCCTGGTCGGACGAGTCCTCGCGCGCCATCCACGGATAGCGCAGCCGCAGGGCGGGAGACAGCCACGCGAAGAAGAAGTCACTCAACTCTGAGTAGTGCACGAAGTCGAAGTAGGGCGGATCAGTCACCACGGCATCCACCGACCCCGCGGGAACTGGGAGCTTGGAGCTGTCGCCATTGAGGATCATGAGCCCATGATCTGAAGCCGCCAGCTCCTGCCAGGTTTCGACACGACGGGCACGGATCGGGTGACTGGCTACAGCCTTGTGCGATCCCGCTCGGTTGCCTTCCTCATCATGGTCGAGCGCTATCTCGAATGGTTCATCAAGATAGCGCTTTGCGCGCAACAAGCGAGACTCGAACAGCGTGCTGAACGTGCCGCTGCTCTTGTCGGTGCCCCACACGGAGTTCTCCAGAGGGGTCCGCTCCGGCTTGAGGATATGGTTAGAGAACATGTGCCGCACGGCACCGGTTCCCTCGCCCTTGAAGCTGCAAAATAGGTTGTTGAACTCCAAGGTGCTGGAGAACAAGCACAGCATCTGCTCCTGGATGGCCAAGTCGTCGATGGTCAGAATTTCTCGCAGAAGAAGGCCAAGACACAGCAGTTGGCGTGCATTGAAGAACTCACGCCACTGGGTGTAGTTGTAGCCTCGCGCCTGATCGGTGTTGTGGCCTGGCCGAACAGAGATTTCCGGCAGAGGTAAAGCCTCGGTTGCAAGTCGCTCCTGGGCCTCCTCGTACAGAGCCAAGTCCTCTTCCCGCACCGGCAGATAGACCTTCGTGCCATCGGCACGCAGGGCCATCATCGCGTACATGCGATGAGCGGGCGGCGTGCCGTCTTTGGGAAGCAGCTCCTTGATGCGATAGCGATGACCGTCTTTGCTGGTGACGTACTGACCTGCTGCGGGGCCTTCCTGCGGATTGAATTCGTGGCCGCAGTCTTGGCAATGCAGGTCGGTCGCGTCGTAGCGATCCTCCAGAATACCCCAGCAGCCGGGGCACACGATCTGAGCTCGCGGCTTCTTCTTCGGGTAGGCGTCCTGCGAAAAGACATAGCGCGACAACAAGGGAATTACCTCACCCTCGGGCGTCGTCACGGTCTTCACCCAGAAGTAGTAAAGCACCTGAATCAACTCACCGGTATGAGGATCGCGCGTCTGGTAGTAGCGCCGAATCTCCGGTGCAACATCACGCTCCAGGCGGTCGAACGCAGACCGCAGATCCGCCTCGGACGCCGGCGTGAATGCCTGGCGCACGAGGAAGGTACTGACTGGATTGATGTCGCAGCCGATAGCCTTGGCCCCCAACTTGACGGCCTCGCCAAGCGTAGTGCCACTGCCCATGAAGGGATCGAGTACCACCTTACCGGCCAGGTCGTGCGTTTTGTAGAACTGCGCCCAGGTGTCAGTACCGGGCTGGCTCAAAGCACCAAGGGTAATGCCACGAAACACCGACCCAAGTCGGGTCGCCCACCACTTGTGGATGTGGTAGATCGGCCTGTTGATCTCCTTTCTCCAGCTTTCCTGCTCGGCGACCTGGCTGATCTCGACCAGTGGGAAATCGCACTCCAGCGCAGTCGCTGCGGCCGGATGGGCGAGCCCGATCTTGTCGGTGATAGTGTTCATTCGCATCCGTCTTCAGACTGGTAGTTCTCGTCAGGTTGCACCTGTGTGCCAGTCATGACCACAGGCTTGCTCGCTTGACCCTTGAGCCGATAGGCGACGAATTGGTGCTGCGTCCCCTTCTTGGGATTGGGCACACGCTCGGCCTTCAACTCGTTCGTGCGCAAATCGAAGTTGTAGCCCACCACCAGCGTTTCGGCTTCAACTCGCGTGAGGTTGCCGACAACTTGATACCGGTTATCGCTGCCGAAGTCCTCCGGCAGAATAAGTGTCATCAGACCCGTCGTGCCCTCGGTGAGCGCAAACGGCGTGGGCGCGACATACATCTTGCGGTCGCGAATCATGATGTCGCCGTAGGTGCCGAAGCCCTTCACGCTCTTGTTTTTGTGGACGTAGTTGTGATCGGCATTGAGGAAGTCGCCGTGGCAAATCACAAGATCAACCACCGGATACTGCTTGCGGCCATTGCCTTGGTCGGCATAGCCAGACAGGTCAGCCGGATAGCGACCAAACACATAAAAAATTTGGCGACCGTTGTGATAGCCGGTTGGCACCTGGCTGTTCGAGTCATAGTCGCGCTCGCGGCCAGGCCACGCAAGACCCTTGATCTCGTAGCCCTCGGTGTGCTCAACCAAGCAGAAGTCCGGGTAGGTGTTGCGCCCCGACCCCTCGAAATGCATCGATAGGCTTTGAAGCCTCTTCTGGAACCAGTTCTGGAAATGAAACTCTTTGTCCTTCGCCGAGACTGATTCGATCAGCTCCCCGGCCTGGACTGCTTGAACGCACTTCTCGAATACGTCGAACGCGGTGGTCTTCTTGGTCATGTTGTCCCTTCAATGAGTTTGCAAGGCGGCACTACGCCGCAGTGCTTGCAGTATGGTCGTGCGCGAGCCGCTGAAGTCGGCGACCCGATTCAGATTGCTTTGGTCTTTTTGTTTTGCAGATTTCATCAGGCATTTCCTTGCGTAGCTGTTGTTGTGTCAGGCGCTTTGCTAACTGATTCGGTTGGCGGCACCTCAAGAGCCCAGTGCTTCTTGAGCACGCCTACGAGGCGCTCTTGCCGATCAATCAGCATCGCCGGTGTCCATTTTTCTTCCGAGCGCACTTCCTGCGTCAGGACGAAGGGTGACGCTGTGCCCTTGCCCTTGAAGTACACGTTTTTCTTCTTGGCGAAGTCGTAGTTGCTGGCAGACGAGTTCTTGTTCCGGTCGAGCGGAACCAAGTTGGCCAAGCGGTGTGTCCACGCTTCCCGCTCGTTCTCATCAGGGAACCACTGGAGCCAGTCCGATCCATCCGGGGGGGTTTGCGGTAGCACGTGCTCCAACGACACGGCGTTCTGCAGTTGCACTCCGCGCGCCCGCACCAATGATTCAAGACGCAAGACCAGGGCCATCCGCGCCTTGGGCAGTTCGTCGTAAACGTCACCATCAAGTGCCGCGACGAACTTGCGCTTTTGCGCGTCTGTCAGGGCCAGCGTGGTGAGCGCAGCCAGATCCCCTTTGAAGGTCTCCGGTTCGATTTCCTTGGCGAGTGCAACGTAGGTTTCGATGCGCTCGTTGATGCCCACCTTGGTGACTAGTAGGAAATAGGTCAGGCGTTCCAGTGACTGGAAAAATTCGGCAAGCCGCTTGGGTTGCTGCCGGAAACGCTTGAAGTAGACCAGTGCCGGGGGAACCCAGTCTTTGAAGTCCACGCGGTTGAGCCAAGACAGGTGTTCGTTGATCGTCTCGGCGTGCTCGGTGGCCTCGAAGTCGGCATCGCGCACGAAGTCCCACACCTCGGCGTAGGGTTTGATGACCTTGTCGACGAGGTCGATGGGTGCCTTGTACTCGGTGACGTGCTCCTGGAATTCCTTGACCAGCGTGGCCCGCTGCTTCTGCTTGGCGTAGATGGTGCGGATGTGGCCAAATAGATCGCCAAAGGCGTCGCGGCCCAATGCGCTTTCGATGCGGCTCCACTCCTTGGCGTAGGCGCGACTCTTGGTTTCGCCTGCCGTAGTGCGGATCAGACCCAGCACCTGCGCCTTGATGATATCGATGGGCGCGAGGTCGAGCCCCCGGTTATTGAGCACGGAGAAGATGCGGTAGGCAGCTTCGAGATTAGGCGTGGAAATGACGACCAGCGAGCAGTCGTTGGCCAGGAACTGCCACAGCGCTATCAGGTCGGCGGGCGGCAGCGCCTTGGCCTTGGTAAGCAGCAGCGTGGCGTTTTCGCGGTAGCGCAGGCGGCTGTCTTCCAGCTTGTCTGTGCTGGCGACCAACATCGCGATGCCACCAGGCTCCTGAATGTTGGCGCGGAAGAAGTCGGCATCCTCCTCGCGAGCGGTCAGGCGGTATTCGTTTTTCTCGCCGAGGCTGACCTTGCCCTTCTTGTAGAGAAAATCGGTGATGTCGTCGGCAGCGTGCGGCATGGCCTCGCGCAGCACCGCGAACAGCATCGTCAGCGTGGACAGACGCTGCTGGCCGTCGACCACCGACGATTTTGGCTCCCGGTCGTTCTTGATAAGAACGATGCTGCCGAGGAAGTATTGGCTGGTCGCGCCGGAGACACGGGCATCTTGCATGGCCGAGATCAGATCGTCGAACAACTCGCCCGCCTGCTCGGTCGTCCAGGCGTAGGGGCGCTGGTAGTCTGGAATCTCGAACTGGTAGCTGCCCTCGAAAATTTCGCGGATCAGCTTGTCGTGGGCTTCAAGTGTCTTGGCCATTGCGTTTGCTCTTTCTCTATCGTTTCTTTTGGCTGGTCGGCGCTTGATAGCCTGGAGCCAGTTTTGCGTTTTCTACTCCGTACAGCGCCAGCGGGTCACTAAGCCACAGTCGGTACTGTTCGTCGGTCAGGCGGTGATCGGGCGAACAGTCCACGCTCCATCGCAGCAACATGTAGCCGGCGACTGCTGCGCGAACCCGCATCCGTATCGAGCCATCCTTCATCCCGTAATCCATCCGAATGATCTCGGGCCGACTCAGGCGGGGATGAGGCACAAAGTCCATCTCCACGATTCGTGTCCACTGGATATCGTTGTCCGGGCGCTCGTTCGCCTGGGGCTCCTCATCGAGCAATGCTGGCGCTTCGATCCGTGTGACGACGAAATCTCGAAACTCACCACTCTTGCGGTCAAAGGCACGGATGTGCCAACGCAGGCCAGTGTCAACCAGGGCGAAGGGCACGATGACCCGCTCGGATTCCCCACTGCTCATCGAGTGGTAGCGGATAGCGACCGGGCGTTTGGCGTGGATGGCTCGGCAAATCGGTGCCAGTACATCCATCTTGGGGTTGCTCAAGGCGGTGGGCGACTCGCAGGGCAACAAGGGTTGCGACACGCCATTCACGCCCTCACCGAACCCCAAGGCCAGCGATGACAACACGCGTTGCGGGGCGTGCTCGAAGATGGGCAGGAACTGCTTGCCGATCCGATACACCTTGCTGCTTCCATCGAACTCGATGTTCTGCGAGGCGATTTCCCGATAGAGGGCGATGTCTCGGGTCGCTCCCGCTGGCGCGACGCCGAAGCGGCTTGCCAGATCGGGCCGTCCGATCTCGCCAAAAAAGTAAAGTCGGAAGTCGATGTAGGCCAGCCGCTCCCGCTGGGCGTGGCTCAAACTCTCGACGCGCTGGGGTTGCATGTCCAGATGCTCCTCATCCAAGGGGAATGCCAGTTAGACCGAAAATCGAAGTTCTATTCCTCATTGCAAAGCAGTCATAGTAATCAAACTGATTATATTGTGCGCTTAAATTTGCACGCTGACAAGCAGGCGAGAGCGCTGCACTGCAGAGGGAACGGATGTGTGGAATGTCGTCTTGGCAGTTGATGAGACAGCTGTGCCGTGCGCAGCCAACCGGCTGCATCGCCCTCACGGCGAAAAAAACGGCCAAATCATCGAACTCACGGACTTAGGGCCGATGTGTTATCATTTGCATCTGAAGGCGATCTCGGATTCGGTTCCTTGATCCGCCACCAATTTCAAAAGCCCGAACTCGTTTCGGGCTTTTTCACGTCTGCACCAACGCCAGTTCTGGCGGGGCTTCGCGGGGTGGCCCCTTGAGCACTGCCGCCTCTCATCCGCCCATTTTCGCCCTGTTTTCGCCTCTCTGTACCCCATTTTCTCTGTCTGCCTCTTGAGCACCCAAGAGGATGGGGAACGTAACCAAGCGGGTTTGCGGGCAGCAGGTTTAACTTGGCAGGTGGTCGGGCATAGCGACCGAGCTTGCAACGGGTACGTGGTTGCGCGATCAGCGGTCGCGATGAAACCGATTCCCGCAAAAGATTTCAGTGGGGTAGAACTTTTCTGCCTCATCACAAATTTCCACAGGCTTCTGGTTTTCTAGCCTTGCTGCACGCTCGGCAAGAATGCGCTTGATCCTATCGTCCGCAGGGGTGCTGCTTTCCCATTCCACACGGGCAGTGAGGCATTGGTATGGCTTGTGTATTTTCGTAGTTCGCCGTTTCGTCCCAATGGTGATGACGGCAACGATGATCGCGACAACGAGTAGCAGGTACATAACCTCCATGGTTATTCCCTCGCTGTTGAATGGAGACTGATTTTATGCCTTCACGTTGCGAAAAGCCGTTATCCCGGGTTCAGTGCCTTTGAGGTATGCCGAACAACCATCTTCACCAATGGCTAGCCATTCGCAGGGCGATGTCGGACCGCCAAACATCGATTCGACGACGCAAACCTCCTTCCACCTGCGCTCCCCATCGATTTCTTCCATCGGCTGAAAACCCAACGCTGTCCATTCGTCGATCAACGATTCGATGTCATGTGGATTCATCGCGCCGTCGCGGAGCAAATGGTCGTCATACCAGACACGGCCGCCGATCAGGCGCTCGTGGTCTTTGAGGCACTGTTCCCACCCTCCGGGATACTTCTCGCGAATGACTGCGATTGGAACAATGAAATCGATGAATTCAAGGGCAACGGCCATCTCTCATGCCTCCAGGGTGATTACGCCAGGGGCCAACCCCTCTTCGAACATCAGGCGCTGAAACTCTGTCCCGTGCTCGGCCGGAACGGTCAACGTCAGCATGCCGGTAGCGACGGTTTCCCATCCGCCGCCCATGGCATGCAAGTGCTTGGCGAGTGGGTGATCGTTATTGAATTTCGATGCGATGAATCGGAAATGGGCATAGCGACGAGGCACAACTATCGACGTGAGCCTCAATGCTCCATCGTCAGCCTGGTCAGCCGTGAACTCGTCACCCCAATACAATCTGAGCCCAGAGAATGGCCCCATCAACCGTTCAGCCAGGCGATAACGATTCCTGCCAAGCGGGACGATACCAACGTTTTCCTCGTCCCAATCCTTGCCGCGCACGAGATCAAGTTCGCCGCGCTCATTCCAGAAGGGCCCACCGGAGTCTCCATCGGCGGGATAAAGGAGGACTGCCTCGGTGGCTTCCTCGACAAGGCCGTAGAAGGCGCTCGGATACTCCGGTTTCAACTTGGCGACATCCTGCATATTTCCTCCCTCTGACGGCATTCTGTAAATCCCCAACTAGCCTTCATCGTTGGCAGACCCATCGTAATGAACGATGCCCGTCTTTCGACCGACCAAAATCACCCGACTACTCCGGAGTGCATATTCAGAACGACCGTCGCCCCACGGTGCCTGTATCCACCAGCAAGGTTCCTCCGGCTGGTTATAGATGTGGAATCGAGGCGGCTTTCTGCCGTGACAGATCAGGGCGAGATCGGTCTGAGCCATTTTCTTGGACGCGATCTCCAGCGCATCCTGTCGAGTGACCGGCGGGAACAGGTAGATGCGCAGCTTATCAATCACGTTATTGATCATCACCGCCTCAATCGCCTTTCCAGATAAACGCATACGCCGGCTCGCTGCACCATGCCTTAGCCCTCTTCCGGATCTTCGTCGCGCCCCATGTCCCAGTGCTGCGGATCGAACTCCGTGGTGAAGAAGCGGCGAAGCTCGGATTGCCGCCGCAGTCGAACACCGCGTACAACCAATACTTATCGCGCAGGTTGCAGGCGCGCGCCCATTCGTTCTCGGTCAATTCGATTTCGCCGACACCCACGCGGCCCTTGACCTCGATGCCGCGCTCCTCCAGTGCATCGCCATTGCCTCGCCTAGAGAACAGATCGAAGCCTGGGTAGTCGTTGAGGCCGGCGAGCTTGGCCTTTGGCGGCGTGGACACATCGCGCACGTCGGCTCCACGTGCAGCCTCGAAGGCTATGGCGACATCCATTGCGATGCGCTCGACTTCGGCGTCACGCGCCTTGATGTCCTCCGGGTCTTGCGAGGGCTGCGCCAGTGCCGTGGCCAGAATTTCTACAGTACCCGACTGGATCAACTCGACCTCGCGCCGGGCTTGCAGCAGCGCCTGCATGCGGCGCTCGGCCACGGTGCGTTCCTAAAACTCCCGAAATGCTTTAACATGCGCGTCTGTTCGGTGGAGGTTCTCCACCACCAAATTCCCAAGGCCCTGCTTGTCCTAGACCTGCGGGGCCTTTGCTTCTGAGAATCCGGGATGGCATGCACGGGCTTCCGCAGGGAGGCCATTGGAATGGCAGGGTGGAAGCACTGCCGGAATGGAGAGGCCAAATGCACGCGGAATCAGTCCTTCGGTACTTGAAAATGCACGGTCAGCGTCTGGATTCGGAGATCGCCTCGGCGACCGGAATCCCCCTGAAGAGCGTGCGCGCCTCGATCGCCGACCTGTCGTCGCGCGGCGAGATCTCCCGCTGCAACGTCATCCGCTACCACGATGGCAAGCCGGTCGAGTCGATCCAGTGCCGCATCTCGGGATACGTCCCGCCGGCCTCGCCGGGGCGCAAGCCGGGGCAGTAGCCCGGTCCGATGGATTCATGAGCGCGCTGCCCGCCTGCCCGGAGTGCGGTTCCGAATACGCCTACGAAGACGGCGGGATGCTCGTCTGCCCGGAATGCGGGCATGAGTGGCCCCGGGTGGCGGCGGAAGCCGCCGAAGAGCAGCGCGTGGTACGCGATGCCGTGGGCAACGTGCTGCAGGATGGCGACACGGTGACCGTCATCAAGGATCTCAAGGTCAAGGGCTCTTCGTCCGTGGTCAAGGTCGGGACGAAAGTGAAGAACATCCGCCTCGTCGAGGGCGACCACGACATCGATTGCCGCATCGACGGCATCGGCTCGATGGGCCTGAAGTCCGAATTCGTCAGGAAGGCGTCCTGACACGCCGTCCCGCCGGTGCCGACTTTTGAGCCTGCCATGCTGAGGGGCTTGTTATTCCGCTATTCATGCTTGCTGGCGTGCCTGCTCGTGCAGCCCGCGTTCGCCCAGCCGGCGGCAGTCGTTTCGGGCGGCCGGGTGGTCGCCGTCGTGGATGGCGAAACGCTGACGGTGACGCTCCCCGACCGCCGGTCGATGCAGATCGGCCTGCTCGGCATCGCGGCGCCCGCACGCCTGCAGGCATTCGGGGATCAGGCACGTACCCGCCTGGCCGCGCTGGTCTTTGGCCGGGAGGTTGAGGTGGCTGGCTTGCGTCCCGATGACCGGGGACGCATGACCGGCCGGGTGATGGCGGCCGACCCGAACTGCAACGTGCCGGCCTGTCCGAAGATCCACGATGTCGGGCTGATGCAGTTGATGTCCGGCCTGGCCTGGCTGGATCGGCGCCATGCCGGCGGCCTGTCGCCGCAGGAGTTCGACAACTACGAGGCGGCCGAATTCAATGCCAAGCTGCGGCGGCTGGGTCTGTGGGCCGGCCGGAATCCGGTTCCGCCCTGGCAATGGCCCGGCCACTGAACGGCGCTATTTGCGTTCGTAGGCCGACGGCGAGACACCGGCGTGCGCGAGGTGCTCGCGCAGCAGCTTGATGTCGTTGCGCGAACAGGTGTTGCTGTTGTGTGGATGATGCAGGAAGAACTCGACGCGGTTGAGAACGATGCGGAAGCGGGCGCCATGACCGGTTTCGACGGTGGCGCCGAGATGGTGGAGGAGCGACTCGATTTCGCGCCAGTGGATGTTGGCGCTGGGCGGGTCGGTAAAGATCGCATGCAGCAGATGGGCGTGCTTGTGGCTCATGGCAGGGCTCGCAAAAGGCGGATCGGGAAATCATACGCCTTGACCGCGGCGGTTGCCTGAGCGCGGCAAATCGTTTCTAATTACGCGCCTTCAGGCCAGATAAATCCAATTACCGTGCAGGTTTACGCGCTCGGCATCAATCACCACACCGCCCCGCTCGATATCCGCGAGCAGTTGGCGTTCGACCCGACCCGGCTCGGGCAGGCGCTGCACGACCTGCTGCGCGGCCGGCCGGTGCGCGAAGCGGCGATCCTGTCGACCTGCAACCGTACCGAGCTCTACTGCGCGACCGAAGAGCCAGCCGCCGCGACCGACTGGCTGGCCGAATACCATGCGCTGAGCACCCGCCAGATCAATCCCTATCTCTACAGCCATCCGCAGAAGGATGCGGTGCGCCACATGTTCCGCGTCGCCTCGGGACTGGATTCGATGGTGCTCGGCGAACCGCAGATCCTCGGCCAGATGAAGCAGGCGGCGCGGGTCGCCGAAGAGGCCGGCACGCTCGGAACGCTGCTCAACAAGCTGTTCCAGCGCACTTTCGCCGTCGCCAAGGAAGTGCGCTCGACCACCGCGATCGGCGCCAACATCGTCTCGATGGCCGCGGCCGCCGTGCACCTGTCGGAACGCATCTTCGAGCGGCTTTCGGAGCAGAAGGTGCTGTTCATCGGCGCCGGCGAGATGATCGAGCTGTGCGCCGCCCACTTCGCCGGCGGCAAGCCGAAGCGCCTGTCCATCGCCAACCGCACGGTCGAGCGCGCCCAGCCGATCGCCGAGCGCTTCGGCGGCGACGTGCTGCGGCTCGACGAGGTGAGCGAGCGGCTGGCCGAGTACGACATCGTCGTCTCCTGCACGGCCAGCACGCTGCCGATCATCGGCCTCGGCATGGTCGAGCGCGCACTGAAGGCGCGCCGCCATCGCCCGATGGTGATGGTCGACCTCGCCGTGCCGCGCGACATCGAGGCCGAGATCGGCCGGCTCGACGATGTCTTCCTCTACACGCTCGACGACCTTGCCGAGATCGTCGAATCCGGCCAGGAATCGCGCCAGGCGGCCATCGTCGAGGCCGAGGAAATCATCACGCACCGCGTCGACGACTTCATCCACTGGATGGAGGCGCGCGAGACCGTGCCGACCATCCGCGCCCTGCGCGATGCCGGCGAGCGGGCGCGCCGGCACGAACTGGAGCATGCCCTCAAGCTGCTGCAGCGCGGCGACGATCCGGCCCAGGTGCTCGACGCCCTGTCGAAGGGCCTGACCAACAAGCTGCTGCATCCGCCGACGCAGGCGCTCAACCTGGCCGAAGGCGCCGAACGCAGCGAAGTCGCCCAGCTGATTGCGCGCATCTGGCACCTGCATTCCGAGAAGTAGCTGAAATGAAGCAGAGCATCCGCCAGCGCCTCGAGCAGCTGGCCGACCGGCTTGCCGAACTCGATGCCCTGCTCGGCACCGAGGAGGCGGCGCGCGACATGGAGGGCTTCCGGCGCCTCAACCGCGAACGGGCCGAGATCGCCGACATCGCCGCGCTGTTCGAGGCCTACCGCAGCGCCGAGGGCGATCTCGCCACGGCGATGGCCATGGAGGACGACCCCGAGCTGCGCGAATTCGCACGCGACGAGGCGCAGGCCGCGCGTGACACGATGGCGCGCCTGGAAGACGACCTGCAGCGTGCGCTGCTGCCGAAGGATCCCGATGACGACAGGAACGTCTTCCTCGAAATCCGCGCCGGTACCGGCGGCGACGAATCGGCCCTCTTCGCCGGCGACCTGTTCCGCATGTACGCGCGCTACGCCGAGCGGCAGCGCTGGAAGGTCGAGGTCGTGTCGAAGAACGAGTCCGACCTCGGCGGCTATCGCGAGATCATCGCGCGCATCGAGGGGGCGGGCGCCTATGCGCAGCTCAAGTTCGAGTCGGGCGGGCATCGCGTGCAGCGGGTGCCGGCGACCGAGTCGCAGGGGCGCATCCATACCTCGGCCTGCACGGTGGCCGTGATGCCCGAGGCGGACGCGCTCGACGACGTGGCGATCAATCCGGCCGACTTGCGCATCGACACCTTCCGCGCCTCGGGCGCGGGTGGCCAGCACATCAACAAGACGGATTCGGCCGTGCGCATCACGCACCTGCCGAGCGGCCTCGTCGTCGAATGCCAGGACGACCGGTCGCAGCACCGCAACAAGGCGCAGGCGCTCTCCGTGCTGGCCGCGCGCCTCAAGGACATGCAGTTGCGCGAACAGCAACAGAAGATCGCCAGCACGCGCAAGTCATTGATCGGCAGCGGCGACCGCTCCGAGCGCATCCGCACCTACAACTTCCCGCAGGGGCGCGTCACCGATCACCGCATCAACCTGACGCTCTACAAGATCGACGCGATCATGGAAGGCGATCTCGACGAGCTGATCGGCGGCCTGAAGGCCGAGCACCAGGCGGAACTGCTGGCCGAACTGGCGCAGTGATGGTCACGCCTGCCGCGCTGCTCGCCGAGGCGCGCAAGACGATTCCCGCCGCCGAAGCGCGGCTGCTGCTGGGGCATGTGCTGCAGCGTCCGGCCGCGTGGCTCGAGGCGCATCGCGATGACGAGATTCCTGCGGACGCCGCCGGGAAAATGTCGGCGCTGGCGGGACGGCGTGCGGCGGGCGAGCCGATCGCCTATCTCGTCGGCTTCCGCGAGTTCTACGGACGCGACTTCATCGTCACGCCCGATGTGCTGATCCCGCGTCCGGAAACTGAGCTGCTGGTCGATCTCGCCAAGGAAAAACTGTTCGACCTGGATGTGGCGCGGGCGCTCGACCTCGGCACCGGCAGCGGCTGCATTGCGATCACGCTGGCGCTCGAGCTGCCCTGGGTCAGCGTGACCGCGGTCGATGTCTCGGCCCCCGCGCTCGCGGTGGCGCGCCGCAATGCAGCGCGGCAGGCAGCGGAGGTCGCGTTTGTCGAAAGCGACTGGTTCGGCGCCCTGCCCCCCGGGAAGTTCGATTTCATCGTCGCCAATCCCCCCTATGTCGCGGCCGGCGACCCGCATCTGTCCGAGGGCGACCTGCGTTTCGAGCCGACCGGCGCGCTGACCGATCATGGCGACGGCCTGGCCGCGATCCGCCGTATCACCGCCGCCGCGCCGGCATGGCTCGCCCCGGGCGGCTGGCTGTGGTTGGAGCATGGCTACGACCAGGCCGCCGCCGTCGCGGAACTGCTGTGCGAGGCCGGATTTTCGGCGATCGAACAGCATGCCGACCTCGCTGGCATCGTCCGCTGCAGTGGTGCTAGAATGCCCGACTAAATCAGTCAATCAATCGATGGAGCTCCGACATGAACAAGGAACAGATCCACAAGATCGTCAGCGAAAACCCCGTCGTGCTTTTCATGAAAGGCACCAAGACCTTCCCGCAGTGCGGCTTTTCCAACCGCGCCGCGCAGGTGCTCAAGGCCTGCAACGTCGACTTCGTCGACGTGAATGTGCTGGCCGAGGCGGACACGGTGCCGGAACTGCGTGACTACGCCGACTGGCCGACCATCCCCGTGCTTTACATCCGCGGCGAATTCATCGGCGGCTGCGACATCGCGACCGAGATGTACCAGGCCGGCGAACTGCAGGCCAAGCTCGGCGACCTGGTGAAATCACCCGCGTAATTCGGCTGCAAGCTTCTCGATCATCCGCTTCGCCTGGCCGAGGTAGCCGCCACCGAACAGGTTGAAGTGGTTGAGGACGTGGTACAGGTTGTACAGCGTCTTGCGCGTTTCGTAGCCGGGATCGAGCGGCCAGGCCTGCCGATAGGCGGCGTAGAAGGACTCGGGGAAACCGCCGAACAGTTCCGACATCGCGAGGTCCGCCTCGCGATCGCCGCGATACACCGCCGGGTCGAAGATCGCCGGCGTGCCATCCGGTAATTGCCCCGCATTGCCCGACCATAAATCGCCGTGCAGCAGGCAGGGCTGCGGCCGGTAATCGAGGAAGAAGGCGCCGAGATGTTCGGCGAGCCGCTCGCCCTTCTCGCGCAGTGTGCGCTCCATGCCGTTGCCGGCGGCCCACGCGAGTTGCGGCCGCAGCCGTTCGGCGGCGAAGAAGCCCGCCCAGGTCGTATGCGGCCGGTTCGATTGCGACGAGCCGCCGATGAAGTTGTCGCGCGGCCAGCCGTAGGCGGCATCGGGCAGGCTGCCGGTCTGGCGATGCAATGTCGCGAGCTGCTCGCCCAGCTTCGCGCCGCTGCTGCGATCGAGCGTGTCGAGTTCGAGGTATTCGAGTTCGAGCCAGGCTGTCCCGTCCGCCGTCATGCCGGCGCCGACTTTTTCCGGCACGCGCACGCAGCCCGTTGCGCGCAGGGCGTCCAGCCCATCGAGTTCCGCCTCGAAACGCGGCAGGTCGCCGGCGGGACCGGTTTTCCTGAAACGGCGTTCAGGCATGCGCCAGCAGCGTGTTGGTGCGCGCCAGCCGGCCGGCGAGGACGGTGAGGAAACCCTCGTAGAAATGCATGCGGCAGGCGTCCGAGGCGTGGCGCAGCGCGGTGCCGGGGATGACGACGATGCGCGCCTGCGTGCGTGCGACGACATCGGCGGCGCGGCGTGGGTGGCGCCGGTCGATCACGGCCATCTCGCCGATGAGCTCGCCCTGACCGAGCGTGCCGAGCGCCCGCCCTTCCTTGGCGACATCGACCTCGCCGTCGAGCACGAAGCAGAAGTGGTCGCCGGGTTCGCCGTCCGCCATGATGCGCGTGGTGGCGGACACTTCCTCCCATTGGGCGAAGCGCACCACTTCCCAGAGCTCGACGTCCGAAAAATCATTGAAGAAGGCTAGCGCGCGCAGGGTCTCGAACTTCTCGCTGTCCGGTATCGCCTTGCGCGGCGCGGCGCGCTGGCCGCTGCGGAAGGCCTCGGCCAGGTCGTGGGCGAATTCGGCCCAGCTGGCGTAGCGGTTCTGCAGCTCCTTCTGCATGGCGCGCGCGACGACGGCGTCGAGCGCCGGCGGGATGCCCTCGCGGAAGGTCGAGGGCGGCGGCGGGTCGATGTTGCAGATCTGGTAGATGATGCCGTAGTTGCTGCTTGCCTGGAACGGCAGACGGCCGGCTAGCAGCTGGTACATCACCACGCCGAGCGCGTAGATGTCCGTCTGGTGGTTGAGCGTCTGTTCCTGAAGTTGCTGCGGCGACATGTAGGCCGGCGAGCCGACGCCCATCACCTGCGTCTGTGTCTGTTCCGCGCCGGTCTGGATGCAGGCGCCGAAATCCGAGATCTTGATGTCGCCGTCCTCGCCCTCGGGATTGACGAGCAGGATGTTGGCCGGCTTGATGTCGCGATGGGTGATGCCGAGCCGGTTGGCATATTCGAGGGCGCGCGTGCACTTGAAGACGATCTCGACGATGCGCTCGATCGGCAGCAGGTTGCCGGTGTCGCAGAAGCGCTCCAGCGTGCCGCCCGTCACGTACTCCATGACGATGTAACTTTCCTCGTCGCCGATCACCGCGTCGTAGATCTGCACGATGTGCGGGTGGATCAGCTTGCCGGCGAGCGAGGCTTCGTTGATCAGCAGGTGGCGGAACTGCCGGCCGCGCTCGCGATCCTTGAGGATGTCGGGGGAGATCAGCTTGACGGCGACCTCGCGCTCGGCGAACGGATCGTAGGCCAGATAGACGGTCGAGGTGGCCCCTTCGCCGAGCGGGCGCACGACCTCGTACTTGCCGCCGATTTTTTCCATGCGGAATCAGAGCGTGGCGCGGCGACGGGCGATGGCGGCCTTGACCTGGTTCGGTGCCGTGCCGCCGACGTGGTCGCGTGCGGCGAGCGAACCTGCCACCGTCAGCACTGCGAACACGTCGTCGCCGATCAGCGGCGAGAAGGCCTGCAGTTCGGCGAGCGGCAGGTCGGGCAGGTCGCAGCCCTTTAGTTCGGCAGCGCGAACCGCGCGTGCGACGGCCTCGTGTGCATCACGGAAGGGCAGGCCCTTCTTGACGAGATAGTCGGCGAGGTCGGTCGCGGTGGCATAGCCCTGCTTGAGTGCGGCGGCCATCGCCTCGGGCTTGACGCGGATTCCCGTTGCCATGTCGGCGAAGATGCGCAGCGTGTCGATGAGCGTGTCGGCGGTGTCGAACAGCGGCTCCTTGTCTTCCTGGTTGTCCTTGTTGTAGGCGAGCGGCTGGCCCTTCATCAGCACGAGCAATCCCGTCAGGTGGCCGAATACGCGCCCGGTCTTGCCGCGCGCGAGCTCGGGCACGTCCGGGTTTTTCTTCTGCGGCATGATCGACGAGCCGGTGCAGAAACGGTCGGCCAGGTCGATGAAGCCGACGCGCGGGCTCATCCACAGGATCAGTTCTTCCGAGAAGCGTGAGACATGCACCATGACCAGCGAAGCGGCGGCGCAGAACTCGATGGCGAAGTCGCGGTCGGACACGGCGTCGAGCGAGTTCTGGCAGACGCCGTCGAAGCCGAGTTCGGCGGCGACGAATTCACGATCGATCGGGTAGGTCGTGCCGGCCAGCGCCGCAGCGCCGAGCGGCAGCCGATTCACCCGGCGACGCGCATCGGCGAAACGTTCGCGGTCGCGCGCGAACATCTCGACATAGGCGAGCAGGTGATGGCCGAAGGTGACCGGCTGGGCGACCTGAAGGTGGGTGAAGCCGGGCAGCGGCGTCGCGGCGTATTGTTCGGCAACATCCAGCAGCGCGCGCATCAGGTCGGCGAGCAGGCCGTCCAGCGTGTCGATCGTGTCGCGCAGCCAGAGGCGGATGTCGGTGGCGACCTGGTCGTTGCGCGAACGGCCAGTGTGCAGCCGCTTGCCGGCATCGCCGATCAGTGCGGTGAGGCGCTTCTCGATATTGAGATGTACGTCCTCGTCGTCGAGGTTCCAGTCGAATGTACCGGCCTCGATCTCGGCGGCGACCTGCGCCATGCCGCGCTCGATGGCGGTGAAGTCGTCCTGCGGGATGATGCCTTGACGCGCCAGCATCTTCGCGTGCGCGAGCGAGCCGCGGATGTCCTGACGCCACATGCGCTGGTCGAAGAACACCGAGGCGGTGTAGCGCTTGACGAGGTCGGAAACCGGCTCCGAAAAGCGGCCGGACCAGGCCTTGGTGGCGGGGGAATTGTCGAAATTGTCGAGCGGGCGATCTGACATAATGTGCGAGAAATGCCGGATAAGTGCTTGTGAAGCCATGAGTATACCCTTGCGTCCACCCGCCTTCAGCGTTCCCGATTTCCGCAATCAGGGCGTATGGCTGCGGGTGTTGCTCGCGGCGAACGCCCTGTTGCTGCTGGCGTCGTTCGCCGGCAACCGGACGCCGGACCGTTTGCCGCTCGAAATCGCCGCGCTCGCGGCCTGGGGCGAACCGGCGCTGCTGCTGACCCTGACCGTGCTGTTCGTCCTGGCACCGCGCCTGCAGCGCTTGTCCTGGCCGCTCGCCACCGCGATCGTCGTCATGCTGGCCATGGCTGCCGGCGCGGGCATCGACGCCGTGCTGGCCGGGCTGTTCGTCCAGCCGGGAGCCGGCTGGCGCGGGGCGCTCGCCTCCGGCCTGGCGGCGGCGCTCCTGCTCTACTGGCTTGTCCTGCGTGCCCGGGCGCAGGCGCCGGCGCTCGCCGAGGCGCGGCTGTCCGCGCTGACGGCGCGCATCCGCCCCCATTTTCTCTACAACAGCCTTAATGCCGTGCTCGGCGTGATGCGCGAGGAACCGCGCCGTGCGGAGGCCGTGCTGGAGGAACTGGCCGAACTGTTCCGGGCGCTGATGCGCGACAACCGCGAACTGGTGCCGCTGTCCGAGGAGATCGCGCTGGCGCGCAAGTATCTCGACATCGAGCGCCTGCGGCTGGGAGACCGCCTGCAGGTGCGCTGGGAAGTCGCCGACGTTCCGTCCGAGATGCTCGCGCCCTCGCTGCTGCTGCAGCCGCTGCTCGAGAACGCCGTCTATCACGGCGTGGAGATGGCGGAGCGGCCTGAGGAGATCCATGTCGTCATCCGGGCCACGCGCGACGGTGCGCGCATCGAGATCGACAATCCCTGCCCGCCGTCGGGCAGCCATCGCCACGGCAACCAGATGGCGCTGGAAAACCTGCGCGAGCGGCTGATGCTCTACTACGACCTGGAGGCGCGGATCGAGACCGGGATGGCGGCAGGCCGCTACCGCGTGCGTGTCGACCTGCCGCGACGGAGTGCGCCATGAGCGGCCCGCGCATCTTCATCGTGGATGACGAAGCACCGGCCCGCACGCGCCTGAAGCATCTGCTGGCTGACATCGCCGCCGAGTTTCCGCACAGTCTCGTCGGCGAGGCCGGCGACGGCATCGTCGCCCTGGAGGCATTGGCACGCACCCCGGCCGACATCGTGCTCACCGATATCCGCATGCCGCGCATGGACGGCATCGAGCTGGCGCAGCAGCTCGCCGGCCTCGAACAGCCGCCGGCCATCGTCTTCGTCACTGCCTACGACGAGTTCGCACTGCAGGCCTTCGAGCTCTCTGCCGTGGATTACCTGCTCAAGCCGGCGAAGGCGGCGCGCCTGCTCGAAGCCCTGAAGAAAGCGCGCCGTCTCGCCGGCACCGACTTCCAGGCGCTCGCTGCCGCCGGCCGGACGCGGCTGCGCGTGGTCGAGCGCGGCGAGGTGCTGTTGGTGCCGGTGACCGACATTCTCTACCTGCGCGCCGAGCAGAAATACGTGACCGTGCGCACGGCCGGGCGCGAATACCTGCTCGAAGAATCGCTCGCCCACCTCGAAACCGAGTTTGTTCAACGCTTCGTGCGCATCCACCGGAACTGCCTCGTCGCGACGGATGCCGTGGCCGGCGTGTCCCGTGAAAGCGGCATCCCCGGAGACGAGCCGCACTGGGCGCTGACGCTCAGGGGCGTGCCCGAGCGACTGCCCGTCAGCCGGCGACAATGGCCGCAGGTGAAAGAGCGGTTGGGCCTGTAAAAGTCGGCGCGGGCGGGACGGCGATAAATCCGTCCTTTGAGGCCAAAACGGGGCTTCATGGTGCGATGCAATAATCAAATGGCCCGATAGCTTCGGGCATGGCAAAGTCGCACGTTTGTCAGGGTTATTCGTTTTCTTCCGGGCCATCATGAAACCGATCCGCAGTCTCCTCGTCGCCAACCGCAGCGAAATCGCCATCCGCGTCCTGCGCGCCGCCAGCGAAATGGGCATCCGCACCGTCGCCATCTATTCCAACGAAGACCGTTTCGCCCTGCACCGCTTCAAGGCCGACGAGTCCTATCTGGTTGGCGCAGGCAAGAAACCCATCGCCGCCTATCTCGACATCGAGGACATCATCCGCATCGCCAAGGAAGCGCACGTCGATGCGATCCACCCCGGCTATGGCTTCCTGTCGGAAAACCCGGATTTCGCCGACGCCTGCGAAAAGGCCGGCATCGCCTTCATCGGCCCGAAGGGCGACGTGATGCGCCTGCTCGGCAACAAGGTGTCGGCGCGCGAACTGGCGGAAAAAGCCGGCGTGCCCGTGGTGCCCGCTACCGGCGCCCTGCCGCGCGATATCGAAGCTGCGAAGCGGCAGGCGGCTGCGGTCGGCTATCCGCTGATGCTCAAGGCGAGCTGGGGCGGCGGCGGACGCGGCATGCGCGTGATCGAAACCGAAGCCGACCTCGGCCCGGCGATGGAGGTCGCGCGCCGCGAGGCCGCCGCGGCCTTCGGCAACGACGAGGTCTATCTGGAAAAACTGGTGCGCCGCGCGCGCCACGTCGAGGTGCAGGTGATGGGCGACTCGCACGGCCGCCTTGTGCATCTGTTCGAGCGCGACTGCTCGGTGCAGCGACGCAACCAGAAGGTCGTCGAGCGTGCGCCGGCGCCCTATCTCTCGGACGAACGCCGCGCCGAGTTGTGCGAGGCTGCACTGAAGCTCGCCAGGGCGGCGAACTACACGCATGCCGGCACCGTCGAGTTCCTCATGGACGCCGATACCGACAGGTTCTACTTCATCGAGGTCAATCCGCGCATCCAGGTCGAGCACACCGTGACCGAGGAAATCACCGGCATCGACATCGTCAAGTCGCAAATCCGCATCACCGAAGGCGCACACATTGGCGACGAGGATTGCTATGTGCCGCTGCAGGAAGACATCCGCATGAACGGCCACGCGGTGCAGTGCCGCGTGACGACCGAAGATCCGGAGAACGGCTTCACGCCCGACTACGGCCGCATCAACGTCTATCGCAGCCCGGCCGGCTTCGGCATCCGCCTCGACGGCGGCACCGCCTATTCCGGCGCGGTGATCACGCCCTACTACGACTCGCTGCTGGTCAAGGTGACGGCCTGGGGCCAGTCGCCCGACAAGGCCGCTGCGCGCATGGATCGCGCGTTGCGCGAGTTCCGCGTACGCGGCCTCGCTTCCAACCTGTTGTTCCTCGAAAACGTCGTCGCCCATCCCCAGTTCCGCTCGGGCGAATGCATCACACGCTTCATCGACGAGACGCCCGAGCTGTTCAAGTTCCAGAAACGCCGCGACCGCGCCACCCGGCTGCTCAAGTTCGTCGGCGAGGTGATGGTGAATGGCAACCCCGAGATGAAGGGGCGCACCGTCCCGGCCTTGCCCATGGCGAAGCCCATCAAGCCGGCAGGCATCGATCTTTCCGCCGCGCCGCCGGCCGGCACGCGCGACAAGCTCAAGGAACTCGGTGCCGCGAAATTCTCCGCGTGGATGCGTAACGAGAAACGCGCGCTGCTCACCGACACGACGATGCGCGACGCGCACCAGTCGCTGTTCGCCACGCGCATGCGTACGCACGACCTCACCGAGATCGCGCCGTACTACGCGCGCCTGCTGCCGCAGCTGTTCTCGCTCGAATGCTGGGGCGGCGCCACCTTCGACGTGGCGATGCGTTTCCTCAAGGAAGACCCGTGGGAGCGCCTGCAGCGCCTGCGCGCCGCCGTGCCGAACGTGCTGTTCCAGATGCTGCTGCGCGGCTCGAATGCGGTGGGTTACACCAGCTATTCCGACAACGTCGTGCGCTACTTCGTGCAGCAGGCGGCGCAGGAGGGCGTCGACGTCTTCCGCGTCTTCGACTCGCTCAACTGGGTCGAGAACATGCGCGTGTCGATGGACGCGGTGATCGAATCCGGCGCGCTGTGCGAGGGCACGATCTGCTACACCGGCGACCTCTTCGACGCCAAGCGGCCCAAGTACAACCTCAAGTACTACGTCGACCTCGCCAGGCAACTGGAGAAGGCCGGCGCGCATATCATCGCCATCAAGGACATGGCGGGCGTGTGCAAGCCGCGCGCGATTCGCGAGCTGGTCAAGACGCTGAAGCAGGAAGTCGGCCTGCCGCTGCACTTCCACACCCACGATACGAGCGGCATCGCCGCCGCCTCGGTGCTGGCCGCCGTCGAGGCCGGCTGCGACGCGGTGGACGGCGCGCTCGACAGCATGAGCGGACTCACCTCGCAGCCGAATCTGGGGTCGATTGCCGCGGCGCTCGCCGGTAGTGAACGCGACCCCGGCGTCGACTTCGACGCGATGCAGGTGCTCTCGCACTACTGGGAAGGCGTGCGCCGCCAGTACGCGCCCTTCGAGGCCGACATCCGCTCCGGCACGGCCGACGTCTATCGCCACGAGATGCCGGGTGGCCAATACACCAACCTGCGCGAGCAGGCGCGCGCCATGGGCATCGAGCACCGCTGGGGCGAGGTGTCGCAGGCCTATGCCGACGTGAACCTGCTGTTCGGCGACATCGTCAAGGTCACGCCGACCTCCAAGGTCGTCGGCGACATGGCGCTCTACATGGTCGCCAACGGCCTGACGCCGGAAGACGTGCGGGACCCCGCGCGCGAAATCGCCTTCCCCGATTCGGTCATTTCATTGATGCGCGGCGAACTCGGCTTCCCGCCCGACGGCTTCCCCGCCGACCTGCAGAAAAAGGTGCTGAAAGGTGAGGCGCCGCTGAAAGGCCGCGCCGGCGATTCGCTGCCGCCCGTCGATCTCGAAGCCAAGCGCGCCGAGGCCGAGAAGGCCACCGGCCACAAGATCACGGATACCGACCTCGCGTCCTACCTGATGTATCCGAAGGTCTACAAGGACTACGCGCATCACCGCAGCCACTACGGCGACGTCTCGCAACTGCCGACGCCGGCCTTCTTCTACGGCATCGCGCCCAACGAAGAGATCAGCGTCGAACTCGAGCGCGGCAAGAGCCTGATCGTCTCGCAGCAAGGCACCGCCGGGCCGGACGAGGAGGGCCAGGTCAAGGTCTTCTTCGAACTCAACGGCCAGTCGCGCGTGATCCGCGTGCCCAAGGCCGGCCTCGCCAATGCCCGCGCCAAGCCGCAGGCCGAGGAGGGCAATCCGAAACATATCGGCGCGCCGATGCCCGGCACCATCGTCACCGTCGCCGCCCACGCCGGCCAGAAAGTCGCCAAGGGCGACCCGCTAGTCTCCATCGAGGCGATGAAGATGGAAACCATGCTCACGGCCGAACGCGACGGCGTCGTCAAGGCCATCCACTGCCGCCACGGCGACGCGATCAACGCGAAGGACCTGCTGGTCGAGTTCGAGTAAAAGTCGGCGCTGGCGGGACGGCGGCAATCTTGTTCGCCGTCC
>JAVEWF010000104.1:0-6105 GCA_034004665.1 Rhodocyclaceae bacterium
TTCTCGGTGCATCACAACGTCGATCATCCGCTGAGCCTCTATGCCGCCAGCAAGAAGGCGAACGAGCTGATGGCCCATACCTATAGCCATCTCTACGCCCTGCCGACCACCGGCCTGCGCTTCTTTACCGTCTATGGCCCGTGGGGCCGGCCGGACATGGCGCTATTCAAGTTCACCAAGGCGATCCTCGCCGGCGAGAAGATTCCGGTCTTCAACTACGGCAAGCACCGGCGCGACTTCACCTACATCGACGACATCGTCGAGGGCGTGATCCGCGTGCTCGACCGTCCGGCACCGCCGAATCCGGACTGGAGCGGCGCGAGCCCCGATCCCGGCAGCAGCGCGGCGCCGTGGCGGGTCTACAACATCGGCAACAACAGCCCGGTGGAACTGATGGACTACATCGCCGCGCTGGAGAAGGCGCTGGGCAGAAAAGCCGACATGGAGATGCTGCCGCTGCAGCCGGGCGACGTGCCGGATACCTACGCCGACGTGACCGACCTCGTCGAGCAGTTCGGCTACAAGCCGGCCACCCCCGTCGAGCAGGGCGTCGCCAACTTCGTTGCGTGGTACCGGGACTACTTCAAGGTGTAGCGTCCGGATACCCGCTACTTCATCGGCTTCGGCATCCCCTGCTCCTGTAGCGATACGCTGACCGTGGCGGTCGTTCCGCCCCACTGGGCGGATTCGATCTGGATCATGGCGATGCGCTCTCCGCGCTGGAATACCAGCAGGCTGGTGTTCGACTGCAATGCCGACAGCAGCCGCCATCCCAGCGCCGGCATGCCGCTGTGAAAGTGATTGAAGACCTGGACGGCACTCGTGGACGTCTTGATGGCGACCCGGCCGAACCAGCGGTCGCCGGAGCCGATCATCAGGGTGTTCGCGGCATCCAGCCTGGCTTCCGGCGGGAGGGAGATGTCGTTGATCTGCATGCTGTCCAAGGCCGCCGTCGTCGGTTGCGCATCGGCGGCAGCGTTGCCGACGACCGGCGTGCCGGTGGTCGAGCAGCCGTAGAGCGTGGCAGTCGCAAGCGCAACGAGCAGCGTGGATATCCGCATGAGCATTTAGTCCTCCCGGATCGAACAGATAAGGCGTCTATTTATTTCGGCGAATGCATCGGTCCGGCCAGCCAGTGTCCGGACTTCCCCCCGGCTTTTTCCAGCAGTCGTACTTCCTCGATCACCATGCCGCGATCGACGGCCTTGCACATGTCGTAGATGGTCAGCAGGCCGGCCGTGCAGGCGGTGAGCGCTTCCATCTCGACGCCGGTGCGGCCGAAGGTTTCGGCCGTGACGGTGCAGCTGACGGTCGAGCTTTCCCGATCGAGATCGAACTCGACGGCGACGCGCGTCAGTGCGATCGGATGGCAGAGCGGAATCAGTTCGCCGGTGCGCTTGGCGGCCTGGATGGCGGCGATGCGCGCGATGCCGAGCACGTCGCCTTTTTTCGCCGAGCCGGATTCGATCAGTGCGAAAGTGGCCGGCTGCATGCGGATGCGGCCGGTGGCGCGGGCGAGCCGGGCGGTTTCGGCCTTGGCGCCGACATCGACCATGTGGGCCTGTCCGGTGGCATCGAAGTGGGTGAGGGCAGGATCGTTCTGTGACATTTGGTTTCAGTTCGCACGATGGCACCGGAAAACGGAGCCGGTATCATAGCCCCATGAAAGCATGGATGTGGCTGGTCGGGGTCTTGCTTGGGCCGCTCTTGTGGCCGGGTGCGCTGGCGCACGCCGACGGCCTGCCCGATCTCGGCGAAATGGAGCGCGGCGGCTTCTCGATGACTGCGGAGCGCCGGCTGGGCGAGCGCTACATGCTCGAGATCCGCCGCGATCCCGCCTATATCGACGACCCCGAGATCGCCGGCTACATCGGCCGGCTGGGGCAGCGCCTCGCCGCGCATGCCGAAGGCAGCCGCCATCCCTACGAGTTCTTCGTCGTGCGCGACGCGATGCTCAATGCCTTCGCGCTGCCCGGCGGCTTCATCGGCGTGCATAGCGGGCTGGTGCAGGCGGCGCGTTCCGAGTCGGAACTGGCGGGCGTGCTGGCCCACGAGATCTCCCACGTCACGCAAAGCCATCTGGCGCGCATGTTCGGCAACCAGGGACAGTCGCAGATGACGGCGCTGCTGTCGCTGGCGGTGGCGATTCTGGCCGCCCGCAGCAATCCGGACGTTGCCGTCGGCGCGGCGATGGCCGGCCAGGCGGCCGGCATACAGCAGCAGCTCAACTACTCGCGCGACTTCGAACGCGAGGCCGACCGGATCGGCCTCGACCTGATGGAGCGCGGCGGCTTCGATCCGCGCGGCATGGCGAGCTTCTTCGAGCGCATGCTGCAGTTCGGCCGGCTCTACGAGAACAACGCGCCCGGCTATCTGCGCACGCACCCGCTGACGGTCGAGCGCATCACCGACATGGAAAACCGCATCGCCCAGCGGCCTTACCGGCAGGTGCCGGACAGCGTCGATTTCGGCCTGGTGCGTGCCAAGTTGAAGGCATGGGAAGGCACGCCCGGCGATGCCGTGGCGGATTTCGCCGCCCAGCTCAAGTCGGGCAAGTACGCGCGCGAAGCCGATGTGCGTTTCGGTTATGCCCATGCGCTGCTGCGTGCCCATCGGCTGGAAGAAGCCGAGGCGGAGGTGGCGGCCCTGCGGCGCCTCAAGCTGGAGTCGCCGCTGTTCGAGTCGCTCGTCGCGCAGCTCAGGGGGAAGCAGCAGGATGTGGCCGGCGCCCAGCGCATCCTGCAGGAGGCCTTGCGGCGCCACCCCAACGACCGGGCATTGGCCTATGCCCTGATCGAGACAAAACTCGGCGCTGGCGGGACGGCGGATGCGAAAGATGCGCTGGCCCTGACGCAGAAGGAGCTGGAGCTGACGCCCGGCGATGCCCGGCTGTATGCCCTGCAGGCGAAAACCTACGCCATTCTGGGCAGGCGCCTGCTGCAGCACCGCGCCCAGGCCGAAGCCTATCTCGCGGAAGGCCAGCTCGATGGCGCCATCCAGCAGCTCGAGATCGCCCGCAAGGCAGGCGACGGGGACTTCTACGAAGCTTCCCAGGTCGATGCGCGCCTCAGGGAACTGAAACAGCGCAAGGTCGACGAAATGCGCCGTCGCTAGGACGGCGCCGGGGTAACGCTTTGACGCGGCCGGCTGCGGCAGGGATGATGCCGCAGCCGTTTTGCCTTTTACTTACTTGCCGAGACCCTGGTAGTAGTCCGAGAGGATCTTCGCCACTTCGGGACGGGAGAACTCGGGCGGCGGCGCTTCGCCGCGGCCGAGCATCTCGCGGACCTTGGTGCCGGACAGGGTGATGAAGTCTTCCTTGGTGTGGCCGGGGGCTTCGCGCATCATCACCACCTTGCCGAGCTTCTTCGACCAGGCGGTGTTGTCGGCCATGAACATCTCGATCAGCAGCGCGCCCTTCGGCACGTCGTCGAAAATGGTCTGGGCGTCGAAGGGGCCGTAGTAGTCGCCCACGCCGGCATGGTCGCGGCCGATGATGAAGTGGGTGGCGCCCATGTTCTGGCGGAACACGGCATGCAGCACGGCCTCGCGCGGACCGGCGTAGAGCATGTCGAAGCCATAGCCGGTGACCATCGCGCTGTTCGGCTTGAAGTACAGCTCGACCATCTTGCGGATGCAGGCGTCGCGTACCGGGGCGGGGATGTCGCCTTCCTTCAGCTTGCCCAGCAGCATGTGGATCACCAGGCCGTCGGCGCCGAGGCGATCCATCGCCATGTGGCACAGTTCCTCGTGGGCGCGGTGCATCGGGTTGCGGGTCTGGAAGGCGACGACCTTTTTCCAGCCGCGCTCGGCGATCTCGTTGCGGATCTCGACGGCGGTGCGGAAGGTGTCGGGGAACTCGCTCTGGAAGTAGCTGAAGCTCAGCACCTTGATCGGGCCGGAAACGGCGAAGCGGCCGGCGGCATTGAATGCGGCCACGCCGGGGTGCGCCGGATCGGTGGTGCGATAGACCTTCTCGGTCATCAGGCGCATCTGGTCTTCGCTGACTTCCTCGATCGCCTCGACGTCCATGACGGCCAGGATCGGGTTGCCTTCGACGTTGGGGTCGCGCAGGGCGATGCGCTTGTGGCCCTTGATGGCGCTGACGTCCTTGGTCAGGTTCATGACCGGCACCGGCCAGAACAGGCCGCTGGTGGTCTTCATGTTTTCCGCCACGCTGAGGGCGTCGGCCAGGTTCATGTAGCCGGTCAGCGGGTTGAAGTAACCGGACCCCATCATCACCGCGTTGGCGGCGGCGGCCGAGGAAAGCATCATCGAAGGCAGCGATTCCGCCTCGTGTGTCAGGGCGCGATGCTGGTCTGGGTCATACACGAACAGCGGGTTCAGTTGATCGGAACCGTGTGGCTTTATCACTGCTGATCCTCCCGTGGATGTTTGGTTTAAAGTCCGCAAAAATACAATAGGCTCCAAGTCGTCCTTATCAAATTAATTTGTTTCAATGTGCCCAGGACTAATTGCTGGTATCGCCCGAATCGCGCATGGGATCGGGCTTTTTGATCTGGATCAAAAGAGCCTGTGCTCACATTGGCAAGCCTTATTCGCGAATCAAAAACCGGGATTACCCAGCCGCTCGTAAGGTGATAGCCTTCGTTCGTTTCACGATGAAACCTCCGTCCCGCCGGAAGCGGAATCGCGATACGCCGCCGGCCAAGGTAGGGCACGGAAAGAAAAGGACCGCTGCTACGAAAGAACAGCGGATTGTTAGCTAGCAAGGAGAGTAAGTAATGCCAACCTTTGTTCGTACCGAGAAGTGCGATGGCTGCAAGGGTCAGGACAAGACCGCCTGCATGTACATCTGCCCGCACAACCTGATGAAGCTGGACAAGGACGGTACCGATACCGGCCATGCCATGAAGGCCTTCAACCAGGAGCCCGAGCAGTGCTGGGAGTGCTATTCCTGCGTCAAGATCTGCCCGCAAGGCGCCATCGAAGCCCGTCACTACGCCGACGTCGTGCCGCTGGGCGGCTCTGTTCAGCCGCTGCGTGGTTCCGACTCCATCATGTGGACCATCAAGTTCCGCAACGGCAACATCAAGCGCTTCAAGTTCCCGATCCGCACCACGGCCGAGGGCTCGATCGACCCGTTCGGCGGCAAGCCGGTGCCCAAGCTGGCCGACATCGAGGCCGTTGGCTCCTACACCCGCGACGTGATGGGTGGCTTCCGCTCCGGCAACCCTGCCGAACTGATCCGCAAGTAATTCAACGAATCGAGGAATATCACAATGGCTGGAACATTTGACAATCCGGAAATCGTCCAGGAAGAGGTAGACGTTCTCCTGATCGGCGGCGGCATGGCCTGCTGCGGCGCCGGTTACGAAATCATGCGCTGGGCCGAGGTCGTCAAGGCCGAGACCGGCAAGGACCTCAAGATCAAGCTGGTCGACAAGGCCGCGCTGGACCGTTCGGGCGCCGTCGCCCAGGGCCTCTCCGCGATCAACACCTACATCGGCACCCGTCAGGACCCCGCCGACTACGCCCGCATGGTCTCCAACGACCTGATGGGCATCACCCGTGACGACCTGGCCTACGACGTGGGCCGCAACGTCGACGACTCCGTGCACCTGTTCGAAGAGTGGGGCCTGCCCATCTGGAAGACCGATGCCAACGGCGTGCGCCACGACGGTGCCGAGTCGATCCGCGAAGGCCTGCCCCTCCTGAAGGACGGTGGCGAGCCGGTCCGTTCGGGCAAGTGGCAGATCATGATCAACGGCGAATCCTACAAGTGGATCGTCGCCGAAGCCGCCAAGAAGGCCCTCGGCCTCGACCGCATCCAGGAGCGCGTCTTCATCGTGCACCTGATCAACGACAAGAACGATCCGTCCCGCATCGCCGGCGCGGCTGGTTTCTCCGTCCGCGAGAACAAGATCTACATCTACAAGGCCAAGGCTGTCCTGCTGGCTGCCGGTGGTTGCGTCAACCTGTTCCGTCCCCGTTCCGTCGGCGAAGGTCAGGGCCGCGCCTGGTACCCGGTGTGGAACGCCGGTTCGACCTACTCGATGGCCGCCGAAGCCGGCGCCGAGCTGACCATGATGGAAAACCGCTTCGTGCCCGCCCGCTTCAAGGACGGTTACGGCCCGGTCGGCG
>JAVEWF010000032.1:0-29329 GCA_034004665.1 Rhodocyclaceae bacterium
AGGTGGCCGAGGTGGATGGCGCCGTTGGCGTACGGCAGGGCGGAGGTGACGAGGATCTTGCGCGCGGACATGGTGGGAACCCTTCAGTAGATGTGGCGATTTTAACGGGTTGCCTCTTCCAGCGCGGTCAGATAAGCGAGCGCCTGCTCGCGCGAATCGCCGCACATTTCGGCAGAGGGCTGCAGTCCCGTACAGCAGGCCGGGCGTTCGGGACGGCCGAAGATCGTGCAGGAAAAGTCGGCGCCGAGATGACGGCACGCCACGCCGGCCGGCTTGGCCAGCGTCGAGATCGATGGCGCGATGCAGCAGGCCCCGCAGCCCGGGTGGCACTTCGTGGGTAAGCTCATGGGCAGCATTGTCCTTGAAGCCGCGAAATTCGTCCCTATGTGCGGTTGCTAGAATCCGCCATCCCATCCCGAAAGGCTTTCCCATGTCCATCACCGAACAGTCCGCCCAGGAGGCCCTCAAGGCCGTCGTCGATCCCAACACGAACAAGGATCTGGTCAGCAGCCGCAGCGCGAAGAACATCAAGGTCAGCGGCACCGACGTGTCGGTCGATATCGAACTGGGCTACCCGGCCCAAAGCCAGGTCGAGATCATCCGCAAGCTGGTCATCGATGCGCTCAAGGCCGCCGGCGCCGGCAACGTTTCGGCCAACATCAGCCAGAAAATCGTTTCCCACGCCGTCCAGAAGGGCGTGAAGCTGGTCAATGGCGTCAAGAACATCATCGCCGTCGCCTCCGGCAAGGGTGGCGTCGGCAAGTCCACCACCGCGGTGAACCTCGCGCTGGCACTGGCGGCCGAAGGCGCCCGTGTCGGCATCCTCGACGCCGACATCTACGGCCCGTCGCAGCCGCAGATGCTGGGCATCGCCGACGGCCAGCCCGAATCCGCCGACGGCAAGAAGCTCCAGCCGATGGAGGCCCACGGCATCCAGGCGATGTCGATCGGCTTCCTGATCGACCCCGAAACCCCGATGGTCTGGCGCGGCCCGATGGTCACCCAGGCGCTCACCCAGCTGCTCGGCGACACCAACTGGAACGACCTTGACTACCTCGTGGTCGACCTGCCGCCCGGCACCGGCGACATCCAGCTGACGCTGGCCCAGCAGGTGCCCGTCACCGGCTCCGTCATCGTCACCACGCCGCAGGACATCGCCCTGCTCGACGCACGCAAGGGCTTGAAGATGTTCGAGAAGGTCGGCATCCCGATCCTCGGCATCGTCGAGAACATGAGCATTCACATCTGCTCGAAGTGCGGCCATGAGGAACACATCTTCGGTTCCGGCGGCGGCGAAAAGATGTGCGCCGACTACGAAACCGAGTTCCTCGGCGCCCTGCCGCTCGACATCAAGATCCGCGAGCAGGTCGATGGCGGCAAGCCCTCCGTGGTGGCCGACCCGGACGGCCGCGTCGCCGAAATCTACAAGGGCATCGCCCGCCGCATCGGCGTCAAGATCGCCGAAATGGCCAAGGATCATTCGGCAAAGTTCCCGAGCATCGTGATCCAGAACACCTGATCACCTGATTCCCCTGCATTTATGGTGTAATTCGCGCGCCCCGTTCCGACGGGGCGCTGTCATTTTCAGCGCAGACCCTTCCGGGAGCCCGCATGAGCATCAAGTCGGACAAGTGGATTCGCCGCATGGCGCAGGAGCACGGCATGATCGAGCCGTACTCGCCCGAACTCGTGCGTGAGGTGAATGGCACGAAGATCGTCTCCTACGGCACGTCGAGCTATGGCTACGACATCCGCTGCGCCGACGAATTCCGCGTGTTCACCAACATCAATTCGACCATCGTCGACCCCAAGGCCTTCGATCCGAATTCCTTCGTCGAGGTCTCGGGCAAGGGTTATTGCGTGATCCCGCCCAACTCCTTCGCGCTGGCGCGCACCGTCGAATACTTCCGCATCCCGCGCAGCGTGCTCACCGTCTGCCTCGGCAAGAGCACCTACGCGCGCTGCGGCATCATCGTGAACGTCACGCCCTTCGAGCCCGAGTGGGAAGGCCATGTGACGCTGGAGTTCTCCAACACCACCCCGCTGCCCGCCAAGATCTACGCCGGCGAGGGCTGCGCACAGGTGATCTTCTTCGAGTCCGACGAGATCTGCGAAACGTCCTACCGCGACCGCGGCGGCAAGTACCAGGGGCAGACCGGCGTCACGCCGCCGAAGATCTGACGCCTAGCGCCTAACCCGTCTCCTTCTTCATTGCGACCCGCCCCGTGCGGGTCGTCGCGCTTTCAGGAGTGCTGCCATGCGATTCCACTTCCCCATCATCATCATCGACGAAGACTTCCGCTCGGAAAACGCCTCGGGACTCGGCATCCGCGCGCTGGCCGACGCCATCCAGAAGGAAGGCCTCGACGTGCTGGGCGTCACCAGCTACGGCGACCTGACCTCTTTCGCCCAGCAGCAGAGCCGCGCCTCGGCCTTCATTCTCTCCGTGGATGACGAGGAGCTCGCCAACGACGAAGAAGCGACCATCGCCGAACTGCGCGCCTTCGTCACCGAAATCCGCTGCCGCAATGCCGAGATCCCGATCTTCCTGCACGGCGAGACGCGCACCAGCCGCCACATCCCGAACGACGTGCTGCGCGAGCTGCACGGCTTCATCCACATGTACGAGGACACGCCGGAATTCATCGCGCGCCACGTCGTGCGCGAGGCCAAGAGCTACGTCGACTCGCTGCCGCCACCCTTCTTCCGCGCGCTGACGCACTACGCCGCCGACGGCTCGTATTCGTGGCACTGCCCCGGCCACTCGGGCGGCGTGGCCTTCCTCAAGTCGCCGGTCGGGCAGATGTTCCACCAGTTCTTCGGCGAGAACATGCTGCGCGCCGACGTCTGCAACGCGGTCGAGGAACTCGGCCAGCTGCTCGACCACACCGGTCCCGTCGCCGCCTCCGAGCGCAACGCCGCCCGCATCTTCAACGCCGACCACCTATTCTTCGTCACCAACGGCACCTCGACCTCGAACAAGATCGTCTGGCACTCCACCGTCGCGCCCGGCGACATCGTCGTCGTCGACCGCAACTGCCACAAGTCGATCCTGCACGCGATCATGATGACCGGCGCGATCCCCGTGTTCCTGATGCCGACACGCAACAACTACGGCATCATCGGCCCGATCCCGAAGAGCGAATTCGCCTGGGACAACATCCAGCGCAAGATCGACGCCAACCCCTTCATCACCGACAAGACGGCCAAGCCGCGCGTGCTGACAATCACGCAGTCGACCTACGACGGTGTGATGTACAACGTCGAGGACATCAAGGAAATGCTCGACGGGAAAATCGACACGCTGCACTTCGACGAGGCCTGGCTGCCGCATGCCGCCTTCCACGACTTCTACGGCGACTACCATGCCATCGGCGCCGACCGCACGCGCTGCCAGGAATCGATGGTGTTCGCCACGCAGTCGACGCACAAGCTGCTCGCCGGTCTCTCGCAGGCCTCGCAGATCCTCGTGCAGGATGCGCAGAACCACAAGCTCGACCGCGACGTGTTCAACGAAGCGTATTTGATGCATACCTCGACCTCGCCGCAGTATTCGATCATCGCCTCCTGCGACGTCGCTGCGGCGATGATGGAGGAGCCCGGCGGCACAGCACTGGTGGAGGAATCCATCGCAGAAGCGCTCGACTTCCGCCGCGCCATGCGCAAGGTCAGCGAGGAATGGGGCGCCAACTGGTGGTTCAAGGTGTGGGGACCGGACGACCTCTCCGAGGAAGGCATCGAGGAACGCGACGCCTGGATGCTCAAGGCTGGTGCCCGCTGGCACGGCTTCGGCAACCTCGCCGAAGGCTTCAACCTGCTCGACCCGATCAAGGCCACCGTCATCACCCCCGGCCTCGACGTCGACGGCGACTTCGCGGACGGCATCGGCATCCCGGCCGCCATCGTCACCAAGTACCTCGCCGAGCACGGCGTCATCGTCGAGAAGTGCGGCCTCTACAGCTTCTTCATCATGTTCACCATCGGCATCACCAAGGGCCGCTGGAACACGCTGGTGACCGCCCTGCAGCAGTTCAAGGACGACTACGACAAGAACCAGCCGCTGTGGAAGGTGCTGCCCGAGTTCGTCGCCCAGCACCCGCGCTACGAGCGCATCGGCCTGCGCGAACTGTGCACCCAGATCCACGAGGTGTACAAGAAGAACGACGTCGCGCGCCTCACCACCGAGATGTACCTTTCCGACATGGTGCCGGCGATGCGTCCGGCCGATGCCTTCGCGAAGATGGCGCACCGCGCGATCGAGCGCGTGCCGATCGACCAGCTCGAAGGCCGCGTCACCGCAGTGCTGCTGACGCCCTACCCGCCCGGCATTCCGCTGCTGATCCCCGGCGAGCGCTTCAACCCGACCATCGTCCGCTACCTGCAGTTCGCGCGCGACTTCAACGCCCGGTTCCCGGGTTTCGAGACCGACATCCATGGCCTCGTGAAGTCGGAAGGGAATGGTTACTACGTGGACTGCGTGGCCTAGCCGGTGCCCACCAGGGCGCCGAGCTGAAGCTAACGCCCACCACAATCCATAGTCCATTGAAACGCCTATGGATTGATTGTTCCTACCGATACTGGGAAAATGCCGCGAATACAGGGGCGTACCCAAAGGGGATGTTGATGTCGTCATGCCGAAACCACTTGCGGACTGGCATTCTGGCCATTGCCGCCATGGCATATGCTGTCGGCGCACGCGCCGACGCGCTCACCGATCAGGCCCAAGTCTTGCTGGATCAGGGTAAAGCCCAGGCAGCCTACGAGTTGCTGGCACAAGAAGAGCCGGCGCGTGCAGGGGATGTCGGGTTCGATCTGTTGCTTGGCATCACCGCGGTCGAGGCTGGTAAAAACACGAACGCGGTTTTCGCGCTCGAACGGGTTCTGGCAGTCCAGCCCGATCATTCCCGTGCACGCGCCGAAATCGCTCGTGCCTATTTCGCCCTGGGAGAGACGGGGACCGCGCGCAAACAATTCGAGTTGGTCAGGGAGCAGCCGGTATCCGACGAAACCAAACGTACCATCGAACGCTTCCTGTCCGCGATCGAGCAAGTCGAGTCCGAAGGCAAGACCGTCGTACGCGGCTTCGCGGAGCTTACAGTGGGCTACGACACCAACGTCAATGCCGGTCCTTCAGGCAACCAGGTGGCGGTCCCCCTGTTCGGCGGGGCGATTTTCACGCTTAACCCGACCGGCGTCAGCCTCAAGGACAGCTTCACGAACTTCGCCGCTGGAATGACCCTGCGCAGTCCGCTCGGGAAGGGGCTCGATCTCTTCGCAAACCTTACGGGCAACAAGCGCATCAACGGCACCTACGACATCTATGACACCGGTGGCGCCGACGGTAATGTGGGCGTCGCCTACAAGCGGGAGCGCGACACCCTCAGCTTCGGCTATCAGTTGGGTTCTTTTTACGTGGATAACGAGCGCTATCGGGATTCGAACGGATTTACTGCCCAGTGGCAGCGCGATTTCAATGCGCGCAACCAAGCGAGCCTGTTCATTCAGCACGGCTGGCTGCGCTATCCCACGCAGAAGTTGCGCGACGCCGATCGTACCGTGCTGGGCCTGAATGCCGCCCATGCGCTTCCCGACCGCAAAACCGTCTTTTATGGCGGGATCTACGTCGGCAAGGAGGACGAAACCAATGTCGGCGTGGCGCATGTGGGTCACGACCTTTGGGGTGTGCGTGTCGGAGGACAGCATCAGTATCGCGGCAATATCGCGGTATTCGCCAACCTGGGCTACGAGAACCGCGACTACGGCGGTCCCGATCCCTTCTTTCTCAAGAGCCGTGACGACGATCAAGTCAATGTCGGGATAGGCATCGTCTGGAGTGTCGCGCCGAAATGGCGCGTGACTTCCCAATTCGCCCATACGCGCAACACCTCCAATATCCCGATCAATACCTACAAGCGCGACATGCTCAACGTGAGCGTGCGCAACTCCTTCTGAGGAGCCTTCGATGCCGCCTCTCGATTTCAAGCTGAAACAACCCGGCGCCACGCTCCTAGTGGCCCTCTCAGCAGCCTTCCCCTTCACGGCACTGGCAGCCGCCGGACGCATCGACTTCGCCGTCGGCGACGTCAGGGCCTTGGCCACCGATGGCCGCTCACGCCCCCTGACCAAGGGAGCGACGTTCGACAGCGGTGACACCATCGAAACCGGCGATGGCCGGGCGCAACTGCGCTTCACCGACGGCGCCCAGGTCTCCCTCCAACCGGGTTCACAGTTCCGCATCGACGACTACATTTTCACCGGCAAGGCGGATGGCAGCGAGAAGGGGCTCTTCAGTCTGTTGAAGGGGGGCTTGCGCACGATCACCGGCTGGGTCGGCCGCACCAACCGCGACAACTACAAGGTCACGACCGCTGTCGCAACCATCGGCATTCGCGGCACCGAATACTCCGTCAACTACGGCAACAGCATCACCGTCACTACCGGCGAAGGCATCATCGAAATCTGCAACGCCGCCGGTTGCCTGATCCTCAACAGCGGCGAAACCGCCTATGTCCCAGACGGCAACACCCAGCCGACGATGACTGACAAGAAGGCTGACGTTCCGCCACCGCCGCCGGAAACCGGGACGCTGCTGAGCGCATCGCAGACGAACGAGGCGCCGACGAGCCTCAATGAGTTGCCAACTCCGGCCAGTGAAATCAATGCGCTCTCGGGTTCGCACAGCTACTCGTTGGTTTCGGCCAGCGAGTCGGGACCCAACCTCTCCACTAGTCAGCTAACGGCCAACTTCGCATCTGGCTCTGCTTCAGTCAGCTTTGACCTCTACTTCAGCAGTGGGCTTGCCATCTCGGGTTCAGGCAGTAACTCTTCGACGGGTTCCCCGTATTTTTCAGGAACAGGATTGGGATCCGGCGGGGTTTGCAGTGGTGCCTGTGGCTGCTCGGGATCGTTTTCAGGAGTTTTTGTCGGCAGCAATGCTGCCGGAGCGAATCTGACCTACTCACTCACTGATTATGCTGAAAAAACAAGCGGCTCGGCATCGTTTGCCCGCTAGCTTCATCGTCTTTTTCGTATCTTGCGTGTGTGACACCGGCTGAAGAAATCGACGCCTTATCGAAAAAGGCAGCGGAGAGTCATCGATCAGGCAAACTGGAAGAGGCATTAGCCGGGTTCACGGCCGCAGGGCGCCTCGCGCCTGACAATCCCTCATTCTGGAATGCGCGCGCCACTCTTCTGGCTGAAATGGGTCGGCTTGACGATGCGGCCCATCTGCTCGTGGAAGCAGAACAGGCTACTCACGACGCGCCATCGGTGCTCGTCAATCGGGCGGTTCTGCTTGAGCGGATGGGGCGACATACCGAATCCATCGAAGTCGCCAAACAACTGCTCGAAGCCGACCAAGACAATCCGGTCGCCTTGCAAACACTTGGCATCGCCCTCCTCAAGTCCGGTCGCCCGGCAGAGGCGGCTCCACATTTCAGGCAACTTGCCGCGCTCCACCCGGAAAAAGCCGATACCTTCCTCAATCTTGGGGAAACTTTGCTGGCATCCGACGACTATCAGGCGGCCTGTGCAGCCTACCGGCAATCCCTTGTCCTCAGTCCGAGCAACATTGCCGCACGCATCGGCCTTGGGCAGGCACTGGCGATGCTAAAAGACTTCGCGTTGGCCAACTCCCTGTTTACGCAAGCCAGGCAACTTGATCCTGACGAAACCGACGCCTGCTTCAAACGCATGGCTCAATCGACTGGCCAACGCATCCTCCCCGGATGGAAGGTCAAAGGTGAGGAAGTGTATCTGTCTAGGCATTGGGGGCAGCAGCAGGTCTGCGATTGGCATAACCGTGATGGCTACCAGCAAGAGCTATTACGTTATGCCCAGTTGCTTGGTACCGGGAAATCGGCAGCCTACGATCGTTCCCTTGCCTTTCAGAGCCTGGGAATCCGCCTGCCGGTAGCAGAAAAGCAGAGTCTTCTCGATGGCATAGCCAGAGGCATTGCAACCTCCATTCCGCATCCAGCAAAACAGCGCAGACTTAGAAAAGTAGGGCCACTTCGCGTCGGTTTTCTCTCGGCGGGCGTTCATGACCACCCATCCGCCCAATTGCACTGGCGACACCTGTCTCTCTACGATCGTGACCGGTTCCGCATTCATGCCTATTCGCTATCCAGAGCAAACCAGCGTACCGATGAGGCATCACTGAATCTGCGCAATCGCGTCATCAAAAGCGTCGATCACTTCACGGATTTGGCCCATGCCACTGTCGATGAGGCGATATGGCGCGTGAGCAGGGACAGCATTGACATCCTAGTTGATCTGGCCGGCTTTATCGACGATGCACGACCGGAAATACTCATGGCGCGCCCCGCACCGATACGCGTTTCATACCATGGCTCGTTGCTCTCGATGGGGAATCAGCTTATCGACTACAAGGTCACGGATTGTGTCGCTTCCCCTGACGCAGCGGAATTTACCGAAGCCCTGGCCTATCTGCCGGTATCACACTACATGTACAACGACGCCGAACCGATTGACGACCGTATTCCCTCCCGCAGCGAGTGCGGTCTGCCTGATGTCGGTTTCGTCTTCTGTGCATTCAACTCGGCATTCAAGATCGAACCTGATGTGTTCGGGGTCTGGATGAGACTGTTAGATGATCTGCCCGGCAGCGTGCTCTGGCTGTCGGATGGAGGTAACGCGATGCGCGACAACCTGCGGCACGAAGCACAGATTCGAGGCATCCCTGCGGAGCGATTGGTTTTCGCTCCGAGAATCGGCCGTGCCGCCCATCTGGCCCGTCATTCTTGCGCCGACTTGTTTCTCGACACGTTCATCTGCAACGCGCACACCACAGCAGCCGATGCTCTCTGGGCTGGACTTCCCGTGCTTACCCGGGCCGGCAACACGATGGCATCTCGGCTGGCAGCCAGTCTCATTACTGCGGCTGGATTGCCAGAGCTTGTCGCCAGATCAACCGAAGAGTATCTGGCGCTTGCACTGAATCTGGCCCGTTCGACACAGAAGCTGGGGGAGTTGCGCAATCGGCTGAAAGCGGGACGCGGAGGCTCCCGTCTCTTCGCCACGCAACGCCGCGTCGAACACCTGTCCAAGGCATACGAGATCATGTGGGAAAAGCATTGCCGCGGCGAGCAGCCGACGACTTTCGAGGTCACCGATTCCTATTCGCGCCCGTAGGTTACGAATGCATAGCGCTGTGCATCTGCGCTGATGGCAGATATGCGCCCCGTCTCGCACCACTCGCTACGATCGAATGCCGGAAAGTGCGCGTCGCCCTCAAATGCGGCATCGATCTCGGTCAGCTCCAGCCGCTGCGCAAGCGGCAGCGCATGGGCATACAGCTCGGCGCCACCGATCACGAACGCCGTCCTGCCGGCGCCGACTTTCTGCGCCTCCGCCAGCGAATGGACGACGGTCGCACCCGGCGCACTGTAGCCGGGATTGCGCGTCACGACGATGTTGAGTCGGTCGGGCAACGGCCGGAAACGCGCCGGCAGCGACTCCCAGGTCTTGCGTCCCATGATCACCGCATGGCCGGTGGTCAGCGCCTTGAAGTGCTTCAGGTCCTCCGGCAGGTGCCAGGGCAGCGCATTGTCCTTGCCGATGACGCCATTCTTCGCGACGGCGGCGATGAGGACGAGTTCGCTCACCGCTTCATCAGCCCGGTGTAGAGATCGAGGTATTGCCGCGCCGGGCCGGTCCAGCTGAAGTCGGCGGCCATCGCGTTACGCTGGAGTTGCCTCCAGCGTGGCTTGTCCTGCCAGACCCCGGCCGCCCAGCCGGCCGTGCCGAGGATCGCCTCCGGCATCGCGGCATGGCAGACGAAGCCGTTGGCACTGCCGTCGACCAGCCCCTCGGGAGAATAATTGACGACGGTGTCGGCCAGTCCGCCGGTCGCACGCACCAGCGGCGGCGTGCCGTAGGCGAGGCTGTACATCTGGTTGAGGCCGCAGGGCTCGAAGCGCGAAGGCATCAGGAAGACGTCCGCGCCCGCCTCGATGCGATGGGCGAGCGCCTCGTCGAAACCTATTACGACGGCGACCTGGCCGGGATGGCGGGCAGCGAGATCACGATAGGCGGCTTCCAGTGCCCGATCTCCGCTGCCGAGCACGACGAGCTGGGCGGGCAGGCCGATGATCTGGTCGCCAACCGCCGCGACGAGGTCGAGTCCCTTCTGCTGCGTGAGGCGGCTGACCACGCCGAACAACGGGCAGTCCGAGCGCTCCTGAAGGCCCGCTTCGCGCTGCAGGGCCGCCTTGTTCACCTGCTTGGCATCGAGATGATCGCGGTCGTAGTGGGCCGCGAGATGCGGGTCGGCCGCCGGATTCCATACGCCGGTATCGATGCCGTTGAGGATGCCGGACAGGCGGTCCGTGCGAGCTCGCAGCAGGCCCTGCATGCCCATGCCTTCGGCTTCGTCGAGAATTTCCTTCGCATAGGTCGGGCTGACGGTGGTCAGCGCATCGGCATGGGCCAGGCCGGCCTTGAGGAAGGAGATGCGGCCGTAGTATTCGACCCCCTCCATGTGCCAGTCGCTGGCGAAGAGGGCCAGCTCGTCGAGCAGCTGCGGCGGGAAGGTGCCCTGGAAGGCGAGGTTGTGGATGGTCATCACCGACGCCGCGCCACCCTGCTCGTAGTGACGCAGGTAGTAGGGCGCGAGGCCCGTCTGCCAGTCGTGGCAATGCAGGACGTCCGGCCGCCAGTCGAGCGGGGTCGCTGCGCCGGCGAGCCGGGCCGCGGCGCGCGACAGCAGGCCGAAGCGCAGGTGGTTGTCGAGCCAGTCGCGTCCCTCGGGACCGAGATAGGGATTGCCCGGCCGCTCGTAGAGCATCGGGCAGTCGAGCAGCAGCAGGGGCAGGTCGCCGTGCTGGGCGACGTACAGGTCGGCCGCGGGCAGGTGGCCGCCCATCCAGGGCAGATGGACGAGATGCCCGGCGTCCGGGAAGGCTTCGCGCAGGGCCGGGTAACGCGGCACCAGCATGCGCACATCGCAGCCGATGCCGTGCAGTGCCGGCGGCAGGGCGGCAGCGACGTCGCCGAGTCCGCCCGTCTTGACCCAGGGGGCGACTTCGGAAGTGGCGAACAGGACTTTCAACGCGGCACCCTCGCGACTTGCGACTTGCAGGCATCGATCAGGCCGGCCGTCGAGCTGTCGACACCGGTCACGGGCGCCTTGCCTTCGAGCATCGGCAGCAGCGAACTGGCGATCTGCTTGCCGTACTCGACGCCCCACTGGTCGAAGGCGTCGAGGTGCCAGAGCACGCCGAGGGTGAACACCTTGTGCTCGTAGAGCGCAACCAGCGCGCCGAGGTTGAACGGGTCGAGGCGCGGCAGCAGCAGCGTCGTCGAGGGCTGGTTGCCCGGGAAGATCTTGTAGGGCGCCAGGAAATACGGATCCGAAGAAGTCGGCGCCGGCGGGACGGCGGCAGCGAGCTCGGCGCACGCCTCGGCCTCGGTCTTGCCCTTCATCAGCGCCGCACTCTGTGCGAAGCAATTGGCAAGCAGCTTTTCGTGGTGGCCGGGAACGGGGAAGTCGGCCTCCCGGCAGGCGATGAATTCGCAGGACAGCGCACGGCCGCCCTGGTGCAGCAGCTGGTAGAAGGCATGCTGGCCGTTGGTACCCGGCTCGCCCCAGAGAATCGGCAACGTGGGACATCCCACGAGTTTTCCATCGCGGTCGATCTGCTTGCCGAGGCTCTCCATTTCGAGTTGCTGCAGATAGCGCGGCAGCAGGCCGAGCGACTGGCTGTAGGGCAGCACGGCACGCGTCTGCAGGCCGATGAAGTCGGCGTTCCACAATTCGACGAGCGCCAGCAGCGCCGGCAGGTTTTCGAGCGGCGGCGCAGTGAAGAAATGTTCGTCCATCGCCCGCGCGCCGGCCAGCAATTGCCCGAACCGGTCGAAGCCGATCGCGAGCGCCAGCGGCAGGCCGATTGCCGACCAGAGCGAGAAGCGGCCGCCGACCCAGTCCCAGAAGGCGAAGGCGTTGGCGGGATCGATGCCGAAGGCGGCCACCCTGTCGAGCGCCGTGGACACCGCGACGAAGTGGCGGCTGACCGCCGCCTCGCCGAGCACGGTCGTCAGCCAGTCGCGGGCCGAACGCGCGTTCTGCATCGTCTCCTGCGTGGTGAAGGTCTTGCTGGCGATGATGAACAGCGTGTTGCGCGGGGACAGTCCTGCGAGGGTCGTCGCCAGGTCGGCGCCATCGACGTTGGCGACGTAATGAACCTTGAGGTGCGGCACGCGATGGGCGGCCAGCGCCTGCGTCGCCATGCGCGGCCCGAGGTCGGAACCGCCGATGCCGATGTTCACGACATCCGTGATGGGTTCGCCGGTCGCACCGCGCCACTTGCCGGAATGCACGGCATCGCAGAAGCCGCGCATCTTCTCCAGTACGGCGCGAACGTCGGGCATGACATCGTGCCCGTCGACCGCGATCGTCCCCGCCCCCTGCCTCAATGCGACATGCAGGACCGCCCGTCCCTCGGTATGGTTGATCGCCTCGCCCGCACGCATCTTCGCGATCCAGCCCGGCACGTCGGCAGCTTCCCAGAGTCCGGTCAACAGCGGCAGGGTCTCCGGCCGGATGCGCTGCTTGGACAGGTCGAGCAGCCAATCGTCGCCATGGCTCCAGCGCACCGAGAGACGTGCGAAACGGGCCTGATCCTCGTCGAACAGCTCGCGCAGGTGCACATCGCGCAGGCCGTGCGCATGGCGCTCGGCGTGCTTCCAGGCAGGCGAGTTCAGTATCGGGGTCATAGCCAGAGCATCATGCCCATCTCGAACGGATGGGTCAGCAGTTCGTGATGCGGATAGGCACGGATGCGGTAGTTGATCTTGCCGCAAACGTCCGGCGTCAGGTCGATCGTGTAGACGCTCTCGCCGTCCTGTCCCGGGCCGCGGTACTCGAGGAACAGGCTGCGCGGCGGCTTGGACTTGGCGTTGGAACTCGGCCGCGACATGAGCATCTCGACCGCGATGTCGTCCGGGGACAGGTTGCCGAGACGCACCGCGACCTCGAACTGCAGGCTGTCGCCGTAGCCGATGCGCTTGCGCGGGTCGTCGGCGCGGCGCAGGGAGACGTGCGGCCAGGCCTGCTGAACCTGTTGTTTCCAGCCGGCCAGGGTTCGGGCTGCAGCGAAGTTGCCGGCGCTCTTGCGCCGCCACTGGTGGTCGGCAGAGGCGTAGTACTTGTTGACGTATTCGCCGACCATGCGCTGCGAATTGAAGCGCGGCGTGATGGTGGCGATGGAACGCTTGGCCATGCCCACCCAGCCGGGCGAATAGCCCATCGGGCCACGCGCGTAATAGGTCGGCACGACTTTGTCCTGCAGGAGTTCATAGAGCGAACGCCCCTCCTCCTGGTCGCGGCGCTCCTCGTCATGGATGCTCGACGCCGGCTTGATCGCCCAGCCGTTGGCGCCATCCTCGTCGCGGTGGTAGCCCTCGCCCCACCAGCCGTCGAGCACCGACAGGTTGATGACGCCGTTGATCGCCGCCTTCATGCCGGACGTGCCCGACGCTTCGAGCGGATAGATCGGGTTGTTGAGCCAGACGTCGACGCCCGAAACGAGACGGCGGGCGAGGCGCAGGTCGTAGCCCTCGACCAGCAGGAAATGGCCCTCGAACTCCGGCATCTGCGCCACCTCGTGGATGCGGCGGATGAAGGCCTGCCCCGGCTCGTCGGCCGGGTGCGCCTTGCCGGCGAAGATGAACAGTACCGGCCGCTCGGGATTGCAGATGATGCGCTGCAGGCGCTCGAGGTCGCGGAACAGCAGCGTGGCGCGCTTGTAGGTGGCGAAGCGGCGCGCGAAGCCGATCGTCAGCACGTTCGGGTTTTCCGGATCGGCCAATTGCAGCAGGCGGTCGATGTGCGACTGCGAGCTCTGGTTGCGCACGTGCTGCTGGGTGACGCGATGGCGCACGAGATGCAGCATCTGGGCCTTGATCGACTGGCGCACGCTCCAGAAGGTATGGTCGGGGATATCGTGGATCGCCGCCCAGCATTGCGCATCGGTCAGGCGCTGGTGCCAGGCCGGGCCGAGCACGCGGTCGAAGGTATCGTGCCAGAGGTCGGACAGGAAGGTGGGCACATGCACGCCGTTGGTGACATAACCGATCGGGTTTTCGGACGGCTCGATCTGGGGCCAGAGCGCCGAGCAGATCTCGGCGGATACGCCGCCATGGATGCGCGACACGCCGTTCTGGAAGCGCGAGCCGCGGATCGCCAGCGCCGTCATGTTGAAATCCGGCTCGTGATCGATGCGGCCGAGCGCGAGCAGGCTGCCGATGTCGCAGCCCATGTCGTGGCAGCACTCCTCGAAATAGCGGCGGATCGTCTCCTCGGCGAAATGGTCGTGGCCGGCAGGCACGGGCGTATGCGTCGTGAACACCGTGTTGCTGGCGACGGCCTCGAGCGCGCTGGCGAAGTCCAGGCCGGCCTTGATCATGTCGCGTGCGCGTTCGAGGATCAGGAACGCGGCATGGCCCTCGTTGATGTGCCAGACGGTGGGCTTGAGCCCCATTTCGGCCAGCGCCCGCACGCCGCCCATGCCGAGGACGATTTCCTGCTCGAGGCGCGTATTGCGGTCGCCGCCGTAAAGCCGGTGGGCGATGTTGCGGTCGTGGGGCGAGTTTTCCTCGAGATCCGTATCCAGAAGGTAGAGCGTGATGTGGCCGACCCGCGTCGACCACACCTTGATGTGCAGGTTGCGGCCCGGCAGCCGCACCTCGACCTTCAGTTCGCTGCCGTCCTGACGCAGCACGGGCTTCACCGGCAGGTCGTCGAAGTCGGCATCGTTGTAGAGCGCGTGCTGGCGGCCCTCGCCGTCGATACTCTGCAGGAAATAGCCCTGGCGGTACAGCAGGCCGATGCCGACGAAGGGCAGGTTCATGTCGCTGGCGGTCTTGCAGTGGTCGCCGGCGAGGATACCGAGGCCGCCGGAATAGATCGGCAGGCTCTCGTGGAAGCCGAACTCGGCGCAGAAGTAGGCGATCAGGCCGCCCTCCTCCAGGTGCGGGCCGTGCTCGCGGCCCGGGCTCTCGTGATAGGTGTCGTAGGCCGACAGGACGCGCGCCAGCGTGCCCAGGAAGACGGGGTCCTCGGCGGCCTCGTCGAGGCGATGCTGGTCGACGCGCTTGAGGAAGGCCTTCGGGCTGTGGCCGACCGCTCCCCAGAGCTTCTGGCCGAGACGGGCGAACAGGGTACGCGTCGGCCGGTCCCAGCTGTACCAGAGGTTGTTGGCGAGGTCGTCGAGCCGGGCCAGTCGCTCGGGCAGCTTGGGATTGACTTCGAGTTGGAAGAGGGTGCCGGCCATGATGCTGTTTTCCTTGTTCTGAATGGGACGGATTCTACGCAGATCACCCGCCGCCCGAACTCTCCCGCAGCGGGGAGGAACAGGGCAGGACGGGCTTCCGTGAGGGGTTAGCGGATGTGGTGGATCTTCTGCCCGAGCATTTCTGGCGTCACCAGGCAGATGCCCTTTTCGGTGACGTGGAAGCGCTTGCGGTCCTCTTCCTGATCGAAGCCGATCACCATGTCATCGGGAATCTTGCAGTTCTTGTCGATGACCGCGCGGCGGATCCTGCAGCGCCGGCCGATCTCGACGTCGGGCAGGATCACGGCATCCTCCACCTCCGCCCAGCTATGGACGAAGACGCGCGAGAACAACAGCGAGCGGCGCACGACGCCGCCGCTGATGATGTCGCCGCCGGAAACCAGCGAATCGATCGCCATGCCGCGCCGCTCCTCCTCGTCGAAGACGAACTTGGCCGGAGGCAGCTGCTCCTGATGCGTCCAGATCGGCCACTCCTCGTCGTACATGTTGAGTTCGGGCGAAACCTTGGTCAGCTCGATGTTGGCTTCCCAGTAGGCATCGATGGTACCGACGTCCCGCCAGTAGGGCACGCCGTTCTCCGGCACGCCGACACAGCTGTCGGCGAAGCTGTGCGCGTAGGCACGGTAGCGGCCGAGGATGTGCGGGATGACGTTCTTGCCGAAATCATGGTCGGAATGGGGATCGTCCGCATCGCGGATCAGCTGCTCGTACAGGAAGGCGGCGTTGAAGACATAGACGCCCATGTTGGCCAGCGCACGATCGGGCTGCCCCGGGATGCAGGGGGGGTCCTTGGGTTTTTCAAGGAAGCTGACGATGCGGTGCTCTTCGTCGACGCCCATCACGCCGAAGGCGGTGGCCTCCTCGCGCGGCACGTCCATGCAGGCGATCGTCAGGTCGGCATCGGTCTGGGCATGCTGGGCCAGCATGCGGCCGTAGTCCATCTTGTAGATATGGTCGCCCGAGAGGATCAGCACGTACTTCGGTTCATTGCGGCGCAGCATGTCGAGGTTCTGGAATACCGCATCGGCGGTGCCCTGGTACCAGTCCTCGCCGATCTGCTGCTGCGCCGGCAGCAGGTCGATGAATTCGTCGAAACGGCCGTCGAGGAAGCTCCAGCCGCGCTGCAGGTGGCGGATCAGGCTCTGTGCCTTGTACTGCGTCGCCACCCCGATGCGGCGGATGCCGGAATTGACGCAGTTCGACAGGGTGAAATCGAGGATGCGGAACTTGCCGCCGAAGGGAACCGCAGGCTTCGAGCGCCAGTCGGTCAGCTGCATCAATCGGCTGCCGCGGCCGCCGGCGAGAATGATCGCATAGGTGGAGCGCGTCAGATGGCTGACGAAACGGCCGTGCGTGGCCTGGGGATCGTTGAGTGGCAAATCGTGTTGCATGGTGGCTCCCTATGTTTTTACTTGCCCGCCCATGTATTTTGTATGTATTTCCCGGCGAACCGGAAGACTCCCTCTGGCGGGCGGGAGCGGGTGCAAAAGTAACGGGTAACGGCTTACGGCTTCAGAACGCCCTCGCGTAACAACCGGTCGATCTCGGCTTCGGCCTGCACCCAGTCTTCAAGCTGGCTGCCGCCACCGAATCCGCGTCGCTCGGCGATGTAGTAGGCCGCAATCTCGACGTAATAACGTCGCTGATCGGCCGGGAGGACAGGTACGCTTTCGCTGCCGGCTTTCTTCACGGGCCGTTTCGACGCGGTACTTTTCGTCGCTGCCGGCTTTGCAACGGCAGGCTTGTCGGCCGCCTTGGGCTTGGTCGCCTTCGCTGCTTTCGGCTCGACCGCAGGCTTGGTCTTGCCCGTCTTTTCAGGCTTGGCTTTCGTCTTTACTGCTTTTGCCGGTTTGTCGCCGGCCTCGCTTGCTTTTGGCATGGGGGCTGTCTCCTTGTGGGATTGTGATCGCTCATTGACGACCGCAATCTTTATACACCATGCATGTTTCGGCTTGTTGACCTTCGTCAATGCTCCTTCCTGCCAGCCTGCAGCGCCGCGCCGGCCAGGCCGATTTCAGGATCGGTCACCAGATGGACCGGCATCCGCGCAGCCAGCCCGGCATGTTCGGCCTTGGCGTTGAAGGCAGCCAGGAAGGACCCTGACCGGACCAGCGGCAGGATTTTCGCCACGATGCCGCCGGCCAGATAGACGCCGCCGCGGGCCATCGTCGCCATCGCCATGTCGCCGGCGTAGGCACCGTAGGCGGCCAGGAAGACCTCGACCGAGCGCTGCGCCGTGGCCTCTCCGGCGAGCGCCTGCTCGGCAACCGACGCCGGATCGGCGTCGACGCCGGCCAGCACGCGGTGAATCGCGGCCAGCCCCGGGCCTGAAATCACGCGCTCGGCGGTGACGCGGCCATGCGCCTGCAGGAGAGCGGCCCAGATGCGTGCCTGCACGTCATCCTGCGGCGAGAAACCGACATGACCGCCCTCGCTCGGCAAGACCCTCTCCCCCAGCAGCAACGCCATGCCAAGACCGGTGCCGGCCCCGATCACCAGCTTCACGCCGCCGGCGAGCGGCTCGCCCGGTTGCAGCATGACACCCTGGCCGGGATCGAGTACGGCCACGCCCAGCGCGACGCCGGCGAAGTCGTTGATGAGCGTCAGCGGACCGAGACCGAAGCGGGCTTCCAGCACGTGGCAATCGATGACCCACGGCAGGTTGGTGATTTTCGCGGTCCTGCCATCATCGGCCACCGGTCCGGCCACGGCAAGGCAGCCGCCTTCGACCGACACGGACATACCGCGCAGGTATTCGGCCAGCAAATCGTCGAAACTCGAAAAGTCGGCGCTGGCGAGACGGCGGCGCCCGGTGACCCGCCCCGCCGCATCGACAAGCGCCAGCAGGACCTTGGTGCCGCCGATGTCGCCGGCCAGCCTCATACGGCGACAGGCGCCGAAATGTGCGGATGCGGGTCGTAACCTTCGAGCGTGAAGTCCTCGAACTTGAACGCGAAGATGTCCTTCACGTCCGGGTTGATGCGCATCGTCGGCAGCGGGCGCGGTTCGCGCGACAACTGCAGCTGCGCCTGTTCGAGGTGATTGCTGTAGAGATGCGCATCGCCGAGCGTATGGACAAAGTCACCGGGTTCAAGGCCGACCACCTGAGCGACCATCATCGTCAACAGCGCATAGCTCGCGATGTTGAACGGCACACCGAGGAAGATGTCGGCACTGCGCTGGTAAAGCTGGCAGCTCAGCCTGCCGTCGGCAACATAGAACTGGAACAGCGCATGGCAGGGCGGCAGCGCCATACGGTCGACCTCGGACGGGTTCCAGGCCGAAACGAGATGGCGACGCGAATCCGGATTCTTCTTCAGGCCTTCGATCAGCTGCGCGATCTGGTCGATCTCGCCGCCATTCTTTACAGGCCAGTGGCGCCACTGGTGGCCATATACCGGCCCGAGGTCGCCGTTCTCGTCGGCCCACTCGTCCCAGATCGAAACCTTGTTGTCCTTGAGCCACCGGATGTTGGTATCGCCGCGCAGGAACCACAGCAACTCGATGATGATCGAGCGCAGGTGCAGCTTCTTGGTGGTGAGTGCCGGAAAACCCTGCGACAGATCGAAACGCATCTGCCAGCCGAACACCGAACGCGTACCGGTGCCGGTGCGGTCGGCCTTGACATGCCCGTGGTCGAGCACGTGCTGCATGAGATCGAGGTATTGACGCATAATCGGCCGGATTATATGAGGAACCCTGAATGAGCCTGCCCCAACTCGTCATCACTGTCCGGCCTGCTGCTGCCCACCAGCTTCACCTGCTGCCCGACGGAAAGCAACTGCCTGCCGAACTGCCCCATCGTGACCTCTGGCTGAAACTGCTCAAGCGCAAGGACACGAAGGCCGAAGAACTCGCCAAGGCGCCCCTCGCCCTGGATTTGCCCGACGGCACGCGCGTGGCGCTCGCCATGATCGACACCGGGAAACCGCGCTTCGAACGGCTCACAGCCTTGCGCAAAGCGACGATGCTGCTGCTCGACGAAGCACCGAAGACGCTGGCCATCGTGCCTTTCGGCGTCGAGGATGCCGTGCTCGAGGATGCGCTGTATGTCGCGATGGTGAATGGCGTACCGCTGCCGCAGCAGAAGAAGAAAATGCCGGCGGCACTCAGGGAAATCTCCTTGCCGCGCCGTCCCGCCGGCACCGACTTTTGCATCGCCCTCGCCCGTGCCAACCTGCTGGCCCGCGAACTCACCGCCCTGCCGCCCAACCTGCTCGACCCGACACATTACCGCCAGCGCCTGCGCGCACTGGCGAAGGAGAAGAAGTTCGCCATCGAGGAATTCGACTTCCGCAAGCTCAGGAAAATCGGCGCCGGCGCCTTCTGCGCGGTCGCCCAGGGTTCCGATGGTGAGGGAGGTGGCGCGGCCATCGTCCATCTTTCCTGGCAGCCGAAGAAGGCGAGGAAAAACGTCGCCCTCGTCGGCAAGGGCATCTGCTACGACACCGGCGGCCACAACCTCAAGCCGGCGAAATACATGGCCGGCATGCACGAGGACATGAACGGCTCGGCCGTGGCGCTCTCCATCCTCTGCGCCGCCGCCGAACTGAAGTTGCCGCTGCGCATCGACTGCTGGCTCGCCATCGCCAAGAACCACCTCTCGCCGACGGCCTACGCACAAGGCGACATTGTGAAGGCATTGAACGGGACTACCATCGAGGTCGTGCATACCGACGCGGAGGGCCGCATGGTGCTGGCCGACACGCTGGCGCTGGCGACGAAGCAGAAACCGGCGCTGATGATCGACTTCGCCACGCTCACCGGCAGCATGACCTACGCGCTCGGCACGCGCTACTCGGGCGTCTTCGCCAGCACGGACGACCTCGCCGAAAAGTCGGTGGCGGCGGGACGGCAAAGCGGCGAGCGCGTCTGCGTCTTCCCGCAGGACGCCGACTACGAGCCGGCGCTCGACTCGAAGGTGGCCGACATCAAGCAATGCACGCTCGACGGCGAGGCCGACCACATCCTCGCGGCGCGCTTCCTCGGCCGCTTCGTCGGCAAGACGCCATGGATCCACATGGACCTGTCGGCGGCCAGTTGCAGCGGCGGTCTCGGCGCGGTGGCGACCGACACCACCGGCTTCGGTGTCAGCTGGGGGGTGGCTTTGCTGCGCTCCTGGGCCGGAACGCCTTGACGACAGCCTCGTTGGTCTCGATGTAGGGGCCGCCGATCAGGTCGATGCAGTAGGGCACGGCGGCGAACACGCCGTCGAGCGTTTCCTTGATCGCCTTGGGCTGGCCCGGCAGGTTGAGGATCAGCGACGCACCCCTGGTGACGCCGACCTGCCGCGACAGGATGGCGGTCGGCACGTATTTCAAACTCACGGCGCGCATCTGCTCGCCGAAGCCCGGCATGACCTTGTGCGCGACGGCCAGCGTCGCCTCGGGCGTGACGTCGCGCGGGGCCGGGCCGGTGCCGCCGGTGGTCAGCACGAGATGGCAACGCGCGGTGTCACACAGCTCGATCAGCGTGGCTTCGATGACCGGCTGCTCGTCGGGAATCAGCCGGCTTTCCAGCGTCCACGGCGAAGTCAGCGCGGCGGAAAACCACTCCTGCAGCGCCGGGATGCCCTTGTCCTCATACACGCCGGACGAGGCGCGGTCGGAAATCGACACCAGGCCGATCCGCAGCTCATTGCTCATTCAGATCTCGCAGGATACGGAACAGTTCGCGGAAGGCGCGCGGCGGCTTGCCGAGTTCCTGTTCCCTGAGGGCGTTGCGGCGCAGCTGCCGCAGGTACTGGAGGTCGGCAGCGGGATGTGCTTCGGCGATCTCGCCGATGACCTTTTCATCCTCGAGAAAACGGGTCCGCAGGCGCTCCAGCGCATGCATGCGTGCAGTGGCGGCGGCGGACAGGCCCTTGATGTCATCGAGCGCTTCCCGGATCGGGGCGGCATCGATGCTGCGCATCAGCTTGCCGATGTACTGCAGCTGGCGGCGATGAGCTTCATGCTGCGTGATGCGCTTCGCTTCGCGCACGGCGTCACGCAGGTCGTCGGGCAGGTCGATCTTCTTCAGCTGGTCGACGGACAGGCCGACCAGTTCGGCGCCCAGCGCCTGCAGGTCGTTCATCGCGCGCTTGAGCGCGGACTTGCTGGGCTTCTCGCCGGGTTCGTTGGTATCCACGGGTAAGATTATAGCTTTCCGCCCTCCCCGTCCCGTCCATGTCCGCTTTCTCATTCTCCGCCGACCGGCTGCGCGAACTCGCCGCCGATGTACTTCGCCATGCCGAGCGCTGCGGCGCCAGCGCCTGCGAAGTCGATGTTTCCGAAGGCGTCGGCCAGTCGGTCACCGTCCGCCGGCAGGAAGTCGAAACGATCGAATTCAACCGCGACAAGGGCATCGGCGTCACGGTCTATCTCGGCCAGCGGCGCGGCCATGCCTCGACCTCCGACTTTTCCGCAGCCGCCCTCAGGGATACGGTCGAAGCGGCAATCTCGATCGCCCGCTTTACCGCCGAGGATCCTTGTGCCGGCCTTCCGGAACCGGAACTGCTCGCCCGCGATACGATGGATCTCGACCTGTATCACCCGTGGGACGTCTCGATCGAGCAGGCCATCGACATCGCCCGTCGCAGCGAAGCGGCCGCTTTCGCCGTCAGCCCGCTGGTCGCCAACTCGGAGGGGGCCACGGTTTCGGCGCATGCCGCCCATTTCATTTCGGCCAACAGCCTCGGCTTCATGGGCGGTTTTCCGTCGTCGCGGCACTTCATTTCATGCGTGCCGATCGCCCAGGGTGGCAAGGACATGCAACGCGACGACTGGTACTCGGGCTGGCGCGACCCGGCCGACCTCGCCGCACCGGAAAGCATCGGCGACTATGCCGCCCGCCGCACCCTGTCGCGCCTCGGCGCACGCAAGCTCAAGACGCGCCAGTGCAAGGTGATGTTCGAGGCCCCGCTCGCCGCGATGCTGCTCGGCAGTTTCGTGCATGCGGTCAGCGGTGGCAGCCTCTACCGGAAATCGAGCTTCCTCGTCGACTCGCTGGGCAAGCGCATCTTTCCGGACTGGATGCGCATCGAGGAGCGCCCGCACCTGCCGAAGGGGCTGGCCTCGAGTCCCTTCGACGACGACGGCGTCGCAACGCACGACCGCACCGTGGTCAAGGACGGCGTCCTGCAGGGCTATTTCCTCTCGACCTACACGGCCCGCAAGCTCGGCCTGCAGACGACAGGAAATGCCGGCGGCAGCCACAACCTGATCGTCGCACCGAGCCCCGATGCGCCCGGGGACTTCGCCAGCCTGTTGAAGCAGATGGGTACCGGCCTGCTGGTGACCGAACTGCTCGGCCACGGCATCAACTACGTCACGGGCGATTACTCGCGCGGCGCGGCGGGCTACTGGGTGGAGAAAGGCCAGATCGCCTACCCCGTCCACGAGATCACCGTTGCCGGCAACCTGCGGGACATGTTCGCCGGCATCGTAGCGATCGGCCGGGACACCGTGACGCGCGGTTCGCGCACCGTCGGGTCAATTGTGGTTAACCGCATGACCGTGGCCGGGAATTAGGCGCGCCGCCGGTTAGGCGCGACGCTCTTTCGGTGTAGTATTTCGCGGTCGTCCCGCAGTCGCGGGACGTTCCAAATACAACACCAAGGAGACGATTTATGGAACGTCGCAAGTTTCTGCAAGGCGCTGGCGTGGCCGGCATCCTGGCTGCCGGGGCCGCCCCCGCCGTGGTCAATGCACAGGCCGCCGTGAAGTGGCGCCTGACCTCGAGCTTCCCCAAGAGCCTCGACACCATCTACGGCGGTGCCGAAGTGATGGCCAACCGCGTGCGCGCCATCACCGGCGGCAAGTTCGATATCCAGGTTTTCGCCGCTGGCGAAATCGCCCCAGGTCTGCAGGCCCTCGACGTCACCCAGAACGGCACGGTCGAGTGCTGCCACACCTGCTCGTACTACTACGTCGGCAAGGACAAGTCGTTCGGCTTCGGCACCTCGGTGCCGTTCGGCCTGAACTTCCGCCAGTTCAACGCGTGGTTCTACTACGGCGGCGGTGACAAGGTGCTGCAGGATTTCTACAACAACTACAACGTACAGCATTTCATCGGCGGCAACACCGGCGTGCAGATGGGCGGCTGGTTCCGCAAGGAAATCAAGACGCTCAAGGACGTGAATGGGCTCAAGATGCGTATCGCCGGTCTCGGCGGCACGGTGTTCTCGGCACTGGGTGCCGTGCCCCAGCAGATCGCCGGTTCCGACATCTACCCGGCGCTGGAAAAAGGCACCATCGATGCAGCAGAGTGGGTCGGTCCGTATGACGACGAGAAGCTCGGCTTCTACAAGGTCGCCAAGAATTACTACTTCCCGGGCTGGTGGGAGCCGGGTCCTGCCATCAACTTCTTCATCAACAAAGATGCCTGGGCCAAGCTGCCGAAGGAATTCCAGGAAGCCTTCCAGGCCGCGGCCTACGAGGCCAACGTCAGCATGATGGCGCAGTACGACCACAAGAACCCGATCGCCCTGGTCAATCTCGTCAAGAACGGCGTCAAGCTGCGCAGCTACTCCAAAGAGATTCTCAACGCCGCCTACAAGGCCGCCAAGCAGCTGTATGCGGACGAGTCATCGAAGAACCCGGCCTTCAAGAAGATCGCCGACCACTACTTCGGCTACCAGAAGACGCAGAACCAGTGGTTCGGCGTGGCCGAAGCCGGTCTCGACCGCTTCCTGCAGACGGTCAAGTAAGACTGATCCGCTCCAACAAAAAACCCCGGCTTGCCGGGGTTTTTTGTTGGAGCATGTGCAGGTTATTTCTTCTTGCCTTCCGTGGCGAACATTTTGTTGATGGCCGCATCGTCCTGGTCGGTGCTGTCCGCTTCCTTGTCGGCCGCCTCTTTGTCGGTGCCCTCGCCGGCCTCTTCCTGCGCCGCATCGCCGGTCGCATCGTCCGCCGCATCGTCCCGGATCATCTGCTGAATATCGACGGGCTCTCCGCCGCTCTCCGCCGGGTTCGGGTCATGACCCACCAGCTGCGGGAAGGCAATCACGAGCGCCACCATGATGACCTGGATCACCACGAAGGGCACGGCACCCCAATAGATCTGGCCGGTTGTCACCGGCTCGGTAGTTTGCCCGGTCACCGAGTCCTTGAAAGGGACGCTGGGCGCCACCGAGCGCAGGTAGAACAGCGCGAAGCCGAACGGCGGATGCATGAACGAGGTCTGCATATTGATCGCCATGAGGATGCCGAACCAGATCAGGTCGATGCCGAGGCCCTCGGCCACGGGCGCCAGCAGCGGGAGCACGATGAAGGCCAGCTCGAAGAAATCGAGGAAGAAGGCAAGGAAGAAGATCAGCACGTTGACGACGATCAGAAAGCCCGTTTCGCCGCCCGGCAGATCGGTCAGCAGATGCTCGACCCAGCGATGGCCATCCACTCCGTAGAAGGTCAGCGAAAAGACTCGGGCACCGACGAGGATGAAGATGACAAAGGTGGTCAGCTTGGCGGTGGAGTCCATCGCCTGCCTGAGCAGCGACACATTGAGGCGCTTGCGGATCATGGCCATGATCAGGGCGCCGGTCGCACCCATCGCCCCTCCCTCGGTCGGCGTCGCCACACCGATGAAGATGGTGCCGAGGACGAGGAAGATCAGCGCCAGCGGCGGAATCAGCACGAAGGTGACGCGCTGGGCCATTTGCGACAGGAGGCCGAGCCGGGCAAAGCGGTTGACCACTGCGAGGCCGAAGGCGACCGCCATGCCGATGCACATCGAGATGACGATCAGTTCGTCGGTGGGCCTGTCTTCCGGCTGCTGGCCGACCCATACCATCGCGGCAGCGAAGGAGACCACCGTCAGCACCACCAGTGAGAGCATGCCGGAGCGGCCGCTCGCCTCGCGGAAACTGCGTGCTTCGGGTGGCAGGGCCGGCGCCGACTTCGGGAAGATGATCGCCATGCCGACGACGTAGAGCAGGTACAGGCCGGTCAGGACGAATCCGGGAACGAAGGCGCCCTTGTACATGTCGCCGACCGACTTGCCGAGCTGGTCGGCGATGATGATCAGCACGAGCGACGGCGGGATGATCTGCGCCAGGGTGCCGGAGGCGGCGATCACGCCGGAAGCGAGCCGCCGGTCGTAGCCGTAGCGCAGCATGATCGGCAGTGAGATCAGGCCCATCGAGATCACCGAGGCAGCGACGACGCCGGTAGTCGCCGCCAGCATCGCTCCGACGAAAATTACCGCGATGGCCAGGCCGCCTCGCACCGGGCCGAACAACTGGCCGATGGTTTCGAGCAGGTCCTCGGCCATCCCGGAGCGTTCGAGGATCAGCCCCATGAAGGTGAAGAACGGGATCGCCAGCAGCGTGTCGTTGTTCATGATGCCGCCGAAAATCCGCTCGGGCAGTGCCTGGAAAAAGGCCGGGTGGAACATGCCGAGCTCGATGCCGATCAGTCCGAAGATGATGCCGTTGGCGGCGAGGGCGAACGCCACCGGAAAACCCAGCAGCAGGAAAACGACCAGCGAGGCGAAAATGATCGGGGCCATGTTGGCCATGAGGAATTCGGTCACTTGCGCTCTCCCTTCGCATCCTGATCGCTGGCCATGCCGTGGTATTTATGCACGATGTCGGCGACCTCGGGGCCGATCTGGTGCTTCTTGATCGCCTCGACCAGCTCCTGCTCGACGCTTGGCCCTTCCGCTTTCGCCAGCACGTTGGGACCATGGCCGGTCAAGAAGGCGATGCGCTTGATCAGCTCCGAAAACGCCTGCAGGATCAGCAGCGCAAAACCCACCGGAAGCATCAGTCTCACCGGCCAGCGTACCAGTCCTCCCGGGTTGGCCGACACTTCGCCGGACTCCCAGGCATTCATGAACACCGGCCATGAAAGGTAGGCGATCATGATCGCCATCGGCAGCAGGAAGAAGAGGATGCCGAACACGTCGATCCAGTTCTGGCCGCGCTCCGACAGCCGGCCAGCGACGACGTCGATGCGGATGTGTTCGTTCTTCAGCAGTACGTAGGCGGCACAGGCGAGGAAGATCGCCGAGAACAGGTACCACTGGATTTCGAGCATCGCATTCGAACTCAGGCTGAAGGCGAAGCGGGACAGCGCGTTGCCGGCCGAAATCAGCACCACGATCAGAATCAGCCAGATCGACGCACGGCCGATGCGCTCGTTGAGCCCGTCTATCAGACGCGAGAATTGCAGCAGGAAATTCATTGACTTCTCTCCTCCGGGAAGAGGTACCGCCGCGTCATAATCCGTCTGGCGGGAAACCAGTCCCAGTATTGTTGTCTTCGTGACAAAGCGCCATGTTAACGGGTGCGCTGCGGCTTAGCCACCCTGTTGTGGAAATCCGCAAGGCACTGGATCCCGCGAACAGGTAAGGTTTCGGACTCGCACATCGCGCTCATCTGGTTATGGAACGACGCAAATTCATCGGTACGGCAGGGCTTGCCGGCATCCTCGCAAGCGGCATGGCACCATCGGTACACGCTGCACAGGCCATCCGCTGGCGCCTTACCTCCAGCTTCCCGTCCGGGAATGCCATCACTTCCGGCGGGGCCGGGGTTTTTGCGCGCGCGCTCAAGGACATGTCGGGCGGCAAGTTCGAGATCCTGACATTCCCTGCCGACGAACTGATGCCGGCGCTGGGCGTCCTGGACGGTGTCCGGCGCGGCACGGTCGAGTGCGGCCATACGGCGGGCTACTACTACATCGACAAGGACGAGACCTTCGCCTTCGACACCTGCATCCCGTTCGGGATGAACAGCCGGCAGATGAATGCCTGGATGCATGAAAACGGCGGCCCCGGATTCGATCTGATGCGCGAATTCCATCGCAGCCAGGGCATCGTCGGTCTGCCCATGGGCAATACCGGAACCCAGATGGGCGGCTGGTTCCGCAAGCCGATCCGTTCGGCGGCGGATCTCAAGGGGCTGCGGATGCGCATACCGGGACTCGGTGCGAAAGTGCTCGAGCGGCTCGGCGTGGTCACGCAATCGATTCCTGCCGGCGAGATCTACAAGGCCCTGACCCAGGGCAGAATCGACGCGGTCGAATGGTCGGGACCCCATGACGATCACCAGCTGGGGCTGCACAAGATCGTTCCCTATTACGCCTACCCCGGCTGGTGGGAAGGCAGTGCGCAACTATCCCTGTACATCAATCTGCGCGCCTACGACGCACTGACCGAGGACAACAAGGCGATGCTGAAGGCCGCAGCCGCTGTCGCCCATCTCGACATGCAGGCGCAGCACGACATGAAAAATCCCGCCGCACTCAAGGCGCTGGTCGCTGAAGGCGCCCGGCTGATGCCGTTTCCGCAGCCGGTGCTGGACGCCGCCCGCAAGGCGGCGCTGGCGCTGTATACCGAGATCGGCAATCGGAATCCGCGCTGGAAGAAGGTCTACGCCAGCTACGAACCCTTCCTCAGGGAGCAGGTCTGGGGCTGGGGCTACGCCGATCTCGCCTTCGACAAGCTCATGCACCAGCAGCTGCAAACGGCCAAGCCCCAACGTAGCCAGCGCGGTCGCTGAAGACCGTTTCGCATCACTCCGCGACATGCGACTGTGCTTCATCCGCCACGGCGAAACCGACTGGAACGCCGGCAAGCGCATCCAGGGACAAATCGACGTGCCGCTGTCGGCGGTCGGCCACGCCCAGGCCCGGGCCACCGGCAACGCGCTCAGGGACGAGGGCTTCGCCGCGGTCTACACCAGCGACCTGACACGGGCCCGCCAGACGGCCGAGGCGGCCGCCCATCTGGCGCACGTTCCGCTGGAACTCTGCCCCGGCCTGCGCGAGCGCCACTACGGCATCTTCCAGGGACTGACCTACGAGGAAGCGGCGGAGCGGCATCCGGCCGACTATGCCCGCCACAAGGCCCGTGATCCCCACTTCGCGCCGGGTGAAGGCGAAAGCCTGCTCGACCTGTCCGCCCGGCTGGCCGGCACTTTCGACGACATCGTGCGTCGTCATCCCGGTGAAGCCGTGGCGCTCTTCACCCACGGCGGCGTGCTCGACATCGTCTATCGGCAGGCGACCCAACGGCCGCTCGACACGCCGCGCGACTTCGCCATCCCGAACTGCGGCATCAACTGGGTCGAGGTCGTGAATGGCTGCTGGACCCTGCTGTCGTGGGCAGAGCGCGGCCATCTCGACGCGGCACGCGACGAACTCTAATCCCCGGTAGAATCTGGCTTTTCCCACCCCTTTGACGGGATAAGCCCATGTTCTCCAAGCAAAATACCCTCGCCAAGACCGACCCCGAGCTGTTCGCCGCCATCACCGACGAGAACCGCCGCCAGGAAGACCACATCGAACTGATCGCCTCGGAAAACTACGTCTCCTGCGCCGTCCTCGAAGCCCAGGGCTCGCAACTCACCAACAAGTACGCGGAAGGGTATCCGGGCAAGCGCTATTACGGCGGCTGCGAACACGTCGACGTCGCCGAGCAGCTCGCCATCGACCGCGCCAAGAAGCTCTTCGGCGCCGAAGCCGCCAACGTGCAGCCGAACTCCGGCTCCCAGGCCAACCAGGCCGTCTTCTTCGCCTTCCTCAAGCCGGGCGACACCATCCTCGGCATGAACCTGTCGATGGGCGGACATCTGACCCACGGCATGCCGCTCAACATCAGCGGCAAGTGGTTCAACATCGTGCCCTACGGCCTGGACGAAAACGAGGCGATCGATTACAAGGAGGTCGAGCGCCTCGCCCGCGAGCACAAGCCCAAGCTGATCATCGCCGGCGCCTCGGCCTACGCCCTGCGCATCGACTTCGAATGCTTCGCCCGCATCGCCAAGGACGTCGGCGCGATCCTCATGGTGGACATGGCCCACTACGCCGGCCTCGTCGCCGCCGGCTTCTACCCGAACCCGGTGCCCCACGCCGATGTCGTCACCACCACCACGCACAAGACCCTGCGCGGTCCGCGCGGTGGCCTGATCCTCATGAAGGCCGAGCACGAGAAGGCGATCAACTCGGCGATCTTCCCTGGCCTGCAGGGCGGCCCGCTGATGCACGTCATCGCCGCCAAGGCCGCCGCCCTCAAGGAGGCGATGACCC
>JAVEWF010000033.1:0-12990 GCA_034004665.1 Rhodocyclaceae bacterium
TTTCCTCGGGCAGGCGCTCGATGAGGGCGAGGTAGTCGCCGACCTTGCTGTTGGGCGGCAGGATGTGCAGCTCGCACTCATCCCGGCAAAAGGCGAAGACGTTCTCGATCTGCTCCTTGGTGGCGTGCGAGCGCAGGGTGATCTCGAAGCCGAGGTAGCAGGACTCGGGGTCGAGATCTTCGGCCGGCGGCATGGCGTCGCACAGCGTGGTGAGGTGGGCGATCTCGCCGAGGTTGAGCAGGTAGCGGAGAAAGGCGAGCGGCTCCATGCCCATCTTCAGCACGTCGCGGCCGAAACGGATCGAGATGTGCCAGCAATCGTTCATGGCGGTGTCCCCGCCGGCGCGTTCGACCGTGGCGACGCTGGCTTCCATCATGCCAGCTCCGCCGGCGGCCGGCGAGCCGCCGGTGAAGGCACGCAGCGTTTCCGCCGTGGCTTCGCCGCCCTGCCGGAGATCGGGATCCTCGTCCATGTAGCCGGCATCGACGCGGTCGAGCAGGGCACCGATATGATCGCAACCTTTGAGCAGGGCGGTGATGATGTCGCCGCTGAGCGCCATCTCGCCATTCCTCAGCTTGTCGAGGAGATTTTCGAGGATGTGGGTGAATTTCTCGATGTGGTGCAGCTCGACGACGCCCGATGCCCCCTTGATGGTGTGGGCGGCGCGGAAGATGGCGTTCAGGGTGTCGCTGTCCTGGTCGCCCTGTTCCATGCGCAACAGGCCGTCTTCCATGGCGGTCAGCTGTTCGCGGGCCTCCTGGGCGAAGACGCTGAAGATCTCTTCCATGCGTGAATCCTCTCGGGTACGGCTTCAGTGGTCGGCCGGAATGACGATCGGGTCGCCGAAGAAGGCATCCATGTTGTAGAAGTCGATGACTTCGCGGACGGCCGGGCTGTGGGCGATGATGCGCAGGGTGTGCTCGAGCCGCTGGCTTTCGCGCTTGGCCATCACCAGCAGCTGGAAGCCGGCGGTATCGATCTCGCCGACATGCGAGAGATCCAGCTCGAGGATGTTGGCCGTCTGCACGCCGTTGAGCAGCTGCGCCTTGATCTCGGCCGCGTTGTAAATGGTCATCGGGCCGTCGAGGATCAGGTGCAGTGCACCATCGGTGGTCGCCTGGGTAGCGAATTCGGTCATGCGGTCGACTCCTTTCAGAACAGTTCGACTTTGGGGCCGCCGGAGTCGCTGCCGGTCTTGCCGTCCTGCAGGGCGCCGTGATGGGAGTCGCGCTGCGAGCTCATCACGTAGCTGCTGTAGATTTCGTCGAGATGGCGGGCCAGGGGCTGCAGGACGAACTGCGGGTTCTCCATCTGCTCGATGCGTTCCGCGAGGTGGGCCGCATGGGCGTCGAGACGGTCCAGTGCATTGATGACCTGCTCGATCTGCTGGCGGGTGACGTCCTGGAACTGCACGCCGGCCAGGGCGTCCATGAACATCGCCGTCAGTTCCTGGCTGCTTTCGCCGATGGTGCGAACGACATCGGCCTCGTGCTCGATGACCTCCATGTAGCTCTTGCCGAGGTCGTTGAGCTGATCGGCGAAACTCTGCAATGCCGCCTGTTCGGCCGTGATGCTGGAGGAGTGAAGCTTGGCGTGGAACTGGGAGTCGATGGCGCTGGCGACTTCGTGGATGCCCTGATTGATCTGGGTGACGGCCTTCTCGGTAGCCGCGGAAAGCTTGCGGACTTCGTCCGCCACCACCGCGAAGCCGCGGCCGGCTTCGCCGGCGCGGGCCGCCTCGATGGCGGCGTTGAGCGCCAGCAGGTTGGTCTGGCTGGCGATGCTCTTGATCAGCTCGACCAGGGTACCGAGCGACTCGGCCTTCTTCATCACCTCGCCGATGCTTTCCTGATCCTCGTTCATCGTGGCGATACGTTGCTGGATGTAGCGGGCAAGGGTATCGAGGAGCGCCCGGTTGTTCGACATCCGCTCCTCGGAACGCTTCAGCAGTTCGGACGAGCCTTCGGTCGATGCATTGACGAAACCCGACATGCGTGAAACGACGCCATCGATCGACTGGAGCCGTTCGGTGATCGAATAGGCGGCCTTCTCGGTTTCATCCACGACGTTGCGCAGCTGGCCGCGGACCACGTCGTTGAAGGTCGGGACCTGCTTGAGCTCGCCGCCGACTTCCTCGGCGGCGGTGAGCAGCATGCCGGCGCGTCCCTCCCGTTCGGCTTCGCTCTTGCCGAAACCGAGCATCCAGTCGCGATAGAAGACGACCGAAACCGCCCGCTGTGCGAGAAAGGCGCTCAAGATGATGAGAAAGGATCCGACGGCATCGCCGAGCGGTTGCGGCAAGCCGATTTGCGGCAGGAACGTGGTGTGGAACCAGTCGTTGAAGAAGAAAACCACGACGCTGGCACCAAAGCCAACGAGCAGCGCCACCAGCGTGGCGCGTCGCAACAGCAGATTGAAATCCACCGTGGCCTACCTGAGCACGAGCTTGATGGTGTCCAGAAGCTGGTCTGCGGTCGCCGGCTTGACCAGCCATCCCGACGCGCCCGCCGCCTTCGCCTCGGCGCGCTTCGACTGCTGCGACTCCGTCGTCAGGAACAGGATCGGCATGAACTTGTACTGCGGCAGCTGCCGCACTTCCTTGATGAACTCGATGCCGTTCATCCCGGGCATGTTCAGGTCCGTGATCAGCAGATCGGCCTTCACGCCGCCCTTGAACTTGGTCAGCCCCTCCTGGGCGTTGGCGGCCTTTTCCACGGCATAGCCGGCTTTGGTCAGGATGTTCGAAATGGAAAGGAGGATGGTGGCGGAGTCATCCACCAGCATGATGGTTTTCACGATTGGCTCCCTTGTTTCTGCATGTTATTGCCGACAGCGGGATTATGCCCGCATTTGAAGGCATCACCACCACCAGAATATAGCGATGCCACTTGAGAAATGGCGCGGCAGCCGCCATAATCCGGACATGGTCGTAATTCCGGCAAACCGGAAGCGTTTCGGACGGCGGTTCGATTCCGCCCACCTCCACCATTCGATCTTGCCGTGCTTTATGGGGGTGCACTGGCTTCGACGGGGCGAACAAGGCTAGCAGGCGACTCGAAAGGCGACGGACGTAATCCGCGCAAAACCACAAACGCCAACGATGAGCGTTACGCACTGGCCGCTTAAGGCCTGCTGAGGACGTAGCCGTCCAACAAACAGAATGGCTACCGGCGGGGGCTTCGGCCCCCGCCGTCATTTCCGCCATCGCAAACGGTTCAGTCGAACAGACGGGGAAGGATGTCGGGGCCGTAGCGGTAATGCTGGCGGCAGATGTCGTCTTCGACGGCGATCTCGCCCTGCTCGGCGAGCGCGGCCACCAGTTCGTCGCGCCCCAGGCTCTTGAGCATCGCCAGCACCTTTTCCTCGTCGCGCGGGCAGTGGTAACGCACCGGGCGCGGATCGAAGAGACGGATATCCTCTTCCGGGAAGAGCCGCATCAGCAGGCCGCCAGCCGGTTCGGCGAGTTCGGCCGGCCTGAGCGTGGCGGCCAGATGGCCGATGCGGTTCCAGCCATCGGGATCCCGGGCATCCGCATCCGGCAGCTTTTGCAGGAACAGGCCGCCGGCGAAATCGTCGGTTGCCGTGAGGAACAGCCGGGCCGGCTGCTGTTCCGACTGGACGAGATAGTGCTCGAAGACTTCGGTCAGGCTGTCGCCGGTCAGCGGCACGATGCTCTGGTACGGGTCGCCGAAGCCGGTCTGCAGCGTCAGGACCAGTTGGCCGTCGCCCAGCAGCTCATGAAAAGTCGGCGCCGGCGGGACGGCGGCATCCGTCCGCAGGCGTGCCGTGCCGCGCAGCCGCAGCTGCTCGTCGCAATCGACCAGCAACAGCGACACGAGCCCGTGGCCCTGCAGCTGGAAGGTGAGCCGGCCCGGCGTCTTGAGGTTGCCGGCGATCAGGGCCGTGACAACGGCCAGTTCGCCGAGCAGGGCGGTGACGGCCGGCGGGTCGTCCCGTCCGGCGTGCATTTCATGCCAGGCATTGCCGAGCGCGACGATCGCGCCGCGGATGTCCAGCTGCTCGAAGAGAAATCGGCGGACGTAGTCCATCAGCGAACGAAACTCTCGAACATCGTCGGATCGAAACCGACCAGCAGATGGCCCTCAGCCGTCTCGATCACCGGGCGACGGATCACGCTCGGGTGCTCCAGCATCGTCGCCACCGCCTTGCTCTGCGTGGTGATGTCCTGCTGTTCCGGCGTCAGTTTCCGCCAGGTCGTGCCTTTCGTGTTGAGCAGCGTCTTCCAGCCCAGCGTTCGGCACCACATGACGAGCCGGTCACGCGGCACGCCCTGCTTCTTGTAGTCGTGGAATTCGTAGGGAATGTCGCGTTCGTCGAGCCAGGCGAACGCCTTTTTCATGCTGTCGCAATTCTTGATGCCGTACAGGCGGCAGGGCGGGGCGGGGATATCGGGTGCGTTCATGTCGGTCTGTTCAGGGATAGGGTTTTACAGGCGGCGCGGGTTGCGGCGTTTCGGTCGGGCTTTCGCCGGAGGCGAATGTTCCTCGACAAGCGGTTCGCTTGGCAAGAACAGTTGCACGGAAGTGCCCATTCCCGGTGCACTCTGGATGCGCGCCGTGCCGCCGGACTGGCGGGCGAAGCCGTACACCATCGCGAGGCCGAGGCCGGTTCCCTGGCCTCGTTCCTTGGTGGTGAAGAAGGGATCGAAGGCGCTCATCGCCACTTCCGGTGTCATGCCCGTGCCGTTGTCATCGACACCGATGACGAGATAGCTCCCGGTCTTCAATTCCAGCGGTGCGCTCAGCGAACGGGGCAAGATGTCCGTCGAGTAGGTATAGATGATCAGGCGTCCGCCGCCGGGTAGGGCATCGCGGGCATTGATCACCAGGTTGATCAGCGCATTGTTCAGGCTGCCGGGGTCGATCAGGCAGAACGGATGGAGCGCATTGGCGGAAATGACGATTTCGATGTTCTTGCCGGCCGTCTGCCGCAGCAGGGGCTCGATTTCGCCGATCAGGGCATTGACGTCGCTGCGCTGCGGCCGGATCGCCCGGCGCCGTGCCACGGCGAGCAGCGAGCGGGTGATCTCCGCGCCGCGCTTTGCGGCAGCCAGGGAGGCCTGCAGCAGTTCGCGTTCCTCGCGGGCTTCGGTCGTCGGCACGACCAGTTCCAGGCTGCCGATGATGATGCCGAGGATGTTGTTGAAATCGTGGGCGAGCCCGCCGGTGAGATGGCTCAGGGCTTCCAGCTTCTGGGCCTGCACCAGTTGCTGCTCGGCCAGCAGTCTGTCGGAGATGTCGCGCAGGATGACCAGATAACGCAGCCGGTCGTCGACTTCGGCCCGGAACACGCGAATTTCCGCGGTGAAATTGTCGCCGTCGCGACGCCGGGCGACGAGCCGGATCCAGGTTTGCTCTGCCTGCTGATCGGCCAGTTCGCCGAGGCTCGCCGGATGGCCGGTGTTCGGCAGGATCGTTTCGAGCAGATCGCGCCCGTTCATCTCCTTCGCCGTCCAGCCGAAAACTTCTGCCGCCTGGGCATTCCAGTGTTCGACATCGCCTGTCGCGCCCGCAATGGCAACGGCTTCCGGCAGGACAGCCATCAATGTTCGATAGAGCGCTGACGTGTCGTCCGGACTTTTCCTTCGGGTCACCGTTGTTTCACTGAAGAATATTGAAATAAATGATAATAATTGCTAAAGTGCAATTCGTCGTCGCGAGCAGCACGCATGAAAGATCATCCTTGAATCAGGACGGTGAGGCAACATGACACAAGAAATACGTCGAAGTGGAACCGGTGGAGAGCGCAGCAGCGTCCAGCGTGCATTTTGCACCACGCGCGAAGCGGCGCAGATCCTCGGCGTCTCGCTGCGCACGGCGCAACTCTGGTCGGAAAGCGGCTTGCTCGAGGCATGGAAAACCACCGGTGGGCATCGGCGCATTTCGCGCCAGTCGGTGGAACGCTTGCTCGCCACGCCGGGATCCCGTGCCCCGGCCGCACCGGTTGCGGCCAGCCAGCCGCCCGCGGCGAAGCAGGACAGCCGGTTTTCTATCCTCGTCGTGGAAGACGAAGAGGATCTGCGCCGGGTGTATGAAATCGTCCTGTCGCGCTGGCCGATGCAGCCGCGGGTGGTCGCCGTGGCCGACGGATATGCCGCACTGGTGCGTATCGGCATCGAGCGCCCCGACATGGTGATCACCGACCTGCACATGCCGGGCATGAACGGCTTCGAGATGATCCGCTCCCTGCGGGCCCAGCCGGAACTGCGCGACATGCAGATCGTCGTGGTCACCGGTCTCGATGCCAATGAAATCGACGACCGGGGCGGCATCCCGGCAGACATCCCCGTCCTGCCCAAACCGATTCCCTTCGATCAATTGAGCGACATCGCCCTCCGGGCCGCCGCCCGAAGCCGGCATTCCGGACAGCAGCAGAGTAAAGGTAATCCGCGATGAACAAGATCCTGCTCGTCGACGACCATGCCGACATCCGGCGGCTGATTCGCATGACCCTCGGGAAGAACTACGAGGTTCACGAGGCCGATAACGGCCTCACCGGGCTCGAGATGGCACGTACGCTCCGGCCCGACGTCGTCGTGCTCGACGTGATGATGCCCGGCGGCGTGAGTGGCCTGGAGGTGCTGGATACGATCAAGGGCGATCCGCAGCTCATCCAGACCCGGGTGATCATGGTGACGGCCCGCGGCCAGATGCTGGATTACGAAGACGGGATGGGACGGGGTGCCGACGCCTACTTCGTCAAGCCGTTCAGCCCGCTGCAGGTCGTGGCCTGCATCAAGGATCTTCTGAACGCATCGGGAACCTGAAATCATGACCGCGGCGTCATCCGTCGCCAGCTGAACTACGACCATCGGGCACCTGCTGCAGATGCCTGTGCGAGATGACGTTGCAGGCAGTCCGAAAAGTCGGCGCCGGCAAGACGGCAGTTTTCCAGCAGCGACGGCAGGCGGTCGCGGTCGCCCGCCCGGGCGGCCGCCTCGAGGGCGGCGAAGCGGTCGCCGAGGTAAAGGGCGCCGACCCAGCGTGCCGAGGACTTGAGACGATGCGCCTCGCCGCCCAGCCGATCCAGTTCGCCTGTCGCCAGTGCCTGCGCCATGGCTGCCTGGCCGGTTTCGAGGGCGGCGAGGAAATGCCCTGCATGCGCGCGCGCGCGTTCCGCATCGCCGTCGGCCAGCTGGTCGAGCCGGGCCAGGTCGATGGCGGGCGTCCGCGGGACCCGATCGTCCGCTTCTTCACCGAACGCTGCGGCGTCGTGCGGCCGGCCCAGCCAGTAGCGCAGACGTTCGAGCAGGATCTCGGTATCGACCGGCTTGGCGAGGAAGTCGCTCATCCCGGCTGCGCGGCAGGCATCGAGGCTGTCACGGTCGTCGTTGCCGCTCAGGCCGATGATGCACACGGCCGCCGTCTCTGCGTCGGCACGCAACCGGCGGGTTGCTTCGAGGCCATCCATGCCCGGCATGAACACGTCCATCAGCACCCAGTCGAAGCGCTGCCGGCCGGCGAGCGCCAGCGCCTGAAGGCCGTCCGCCGCCAGCGTAACGTCGATGCCGGCCTCCCCCAGGATGTGCGAAAGCAGCAGCTGCAGGAGCGAATCGTCTTCGGCGACGAGCACCCGGCAGCCGGCGAGAGAGGAGGGCGGAGTGGTCATGTGTCCTTTTCCTTCTGGAGCGCTTCCACGAGCCAGTCGTGGGCCGCGGAGAAATTGAAGTCATTCACGGCTTCGACGATCCATGGGTAGTGTTCGCCGAGCCCAGTACGCAGCAACCGGGCATCGTTTTCGAGGACCTGTTTGCTGGTGAAGTCGTCCATGGCAAAACGTCGAACGAGATCGTCGCAGACGCTGCGGAAGCGGTCGGCATCGAAGGCGGTGATGGCCGCAGGCGCGGATGGCCAGCCGGCGGCGTTTCGTCCGGGGTGCAGCGCGGCGTCCAGCAGCGCGGACAGATCCGCCAGCTGTTCGCTGGCGGCGGCGATGAGCGTCTCGCATGCGGCAGGCGCAGTCCCGGAGCGCAGTGCGTGTTCGAGCTGTTCGACCGCATCGCGCAACGCCCGGGCGCCGATCTGGCCGGCCATGCCTTTCAGGGTATGGGCCTCGCGTTCCGCAGCGGTGCGGTCGTCGTCGGCCAGCCGGGCCCGGAGGCGTGCCGTGAAGTCACGCTGGCTGGTCGCGAACTTTTCGAGCAGGGACAGGAAGAGCGTCTTGCGTCCCATCACCAGCTTGAGGCCGGCGGAGACATCCAGCCCGGGAATGGTGCGCAGGGCGTCAAATGTCCGCTGCAGGTCGGCTTCGGGCGCCGTCCCGCCGGCGCCGACTTTTTCCGCCGGGGCGCGCGGCCGTATCCATTGCAGCAGCTGCTTCCACAGGATCTCCGGATCGATCGGCTTCGCGATGTGGTCGTTCATGCCGGCGTCGAGGCAGCGTTCGCGGTCGCCGCTCATGACATTGGCGGTCATCGCGACGATGGGCACGTCTGCCCGTTCGGGCAACCGGCGGATCGCCCGGGTCGCATCGAGACCGTCCATCACCGGCATCTGCATGTCCATCAGCACGATGTCGTAGGCATGCCGGCCGGCCATCTCGACTGCCACTGCACCGTTTGGGGCGGTATCGACGATGCAGCCGGCCGCCGTGAGCAATTCCCGCGCGACTTCCTGGTTGAGGTCGTTGTCCTCGACCAGCAGCACGCGGGCGCCGGCGATACGCTCGAGGTCGGCCGGCAGGGGCGCACCGTCCGCCGCGTCATTCGGCTGCCGCGGGCGACGGCCGAGCACGGCCATCGCGGTGTCGAACAGCAGCGATGGCGTCACCGGCTTGATCAGGACATGCTCGATGCCGGCCTCTTGCGCTGCCCGCATCAGGTCGTCGCGTCCGTAGGCCGTGGCGATGATCACCTGCGGCCGGGTGTCGAGGCCGAGCGTGTCGATGGCCGCGGCTGTCGCGATGCCGTCCATGCCCGGCATCTGCCAGTCGATGCAGATCAGCTCGTAGGGCTGTCCGGACGCTGCGGCACGGACGAGCTCCGCCAGCGCCGCCTGCCCGGAAGGCACCGCGCCGACGATGAAGGTCATCGAGCGCAGCATGTCGGCGAGGACCATGCGCGCCGTGTCGTTGTCGTCGACCACCAGCATGCGCCGGCCGCGCAGGTCCGGCTCCGGCAGCAGGAGACGCGGCTGCGCCTTGCTGCGGCCGAGATGCGCGGTGAACCAGAAGGTCGAGCCGCTGCCCGGTTCGCTGTCGACGCCGACCTCGCCGCCCATCAGGATGGCGAGCCGCTTGCTGATCGCCAGTCCGAGCCCGGTGCCGCCGTATTTGCGGGTGGTCGAGGTGTCGCCCTGCTCGAAGCTCTGGAACAGGCGCTTCAATTGCTCATCCGGTATGCCGATGCCGGTATCGCTGACCTCGAACTGCAGCATCACGTCCTCCCCCATCGTGTGGGAGATCCGCACCCGGATGGCGATCTCGCCGCGCTCGGTGAACTTGATCGCGTTGTTGGCGAAGTTGATGAGTATCTGGCCGATGCGCAGCGGGTCGCCCACCAGGTTGCCGGGCACATCGGGCGCCACGTCGATGATCAGCTCCAGTTCCTTGGCGGCGGTCTTTTCCACGATCAGGCCGGCGACGTTGTCGAGCACCTTGTCCAGATCGAAGTCGATATGCTCCGCCACCAGCTTGCCGGCCTCGATCTTCGAGAAATCGAGGATGTCGTTGATGATCCCCAGGAGATGCTGACTCGAACTCTGGATCTTCTTCAGGTAGTCGCGCTGCTTGTCGTCGAGCTCGGTCTTCAGCGCCAGGTGGGTCATGCCGATGATGGCGTTCATCGGCGTGCGGATCTCGTGGCTCATGTTGGCGACGAAGTTCGACTTGGTGCGTGCGGCCTCCTCGGCCAGTCGGCGGGCGTGGTCGGTCGCGGCATGGGCGTCGTGCTCGGTGGTGATGTCGTCGATCACCCACACCGTGCCACGGGAATGGTCATTCACGTCGATTGCGTTGCCGGTGAGGCGGGCCCAGAACAGGCTGCCGTCGTTCCGCATCAGCTGCTGTTCACGGCGATGCGCCTTGCCCTGCCAGATCAGCTCGTATACCGGATCGCCGCCGGCGATGTTGGCGGTTTCGTCCGGATACCAGACGGCCGTCGGCCGGCCGACCAGCGTCCCGGGCGGCCAACCCAGCATTTCATGCAGGCGCCGGTTGCAATAGATCAGGATGCGATCCCTGATCAATGCCATGCCGGAAGTGGCGGTATCGAACACCGCCTGCTGCTGCGCCATCGCTGTCGCCAGTTCGGCGGTGCGGGCAGCCACCTGTGCCTCGAGGTCGCGACGGTAGCGTTCCTCGCTGTCGCGCAGCGCTGCTGTCTGGCGCCGCACCGCGGCGCGCAGGCTGCGCAGCCAGATGAAAAGTACCAGCGCCAGTGTGGCCAGTACCACCAGCCCCCAGGTGGCATAGCGCAGGGCGGCGCCGTAGTCGGTCACCGGCGGCGGCATCCATTTATCGTGCAGTGCCCGGATTTCGCCGTCGTCGATCATGGCTGCACCGCGATCGATCAGCGCCAGGGTCGCCTCGTCGCCCTTGCGGACGGCACGATGGAAATGGCCGGTATAGAGCTGGAAGGCCCGGAGGAAGTCATGCTGGGCCTTCTCCCGGTACAGGTAGTAGTTCGCCGGATGCTCGTCGAGACAGAACAGCTTGACCTCGTTGGCCAGCGCCGCCTCGATCAGCGCGGTATAGCTCGGATACGCATTCAGGTCTGAAATGCCCTGCAATCGCAGCATGTCGATGCAGGCGTCGCCGGCCATCACACCCACCGTGAACCCCTTCAGTCCGTGGATGTCGTGGATGCCGGTGATCGATGCGTGGGTGTAGATGGCGACAGGCACGTCGGCGTACGGCGCGGTGAAATCGTAGTACGGCTCTCGTTGCGACGTACGGAAGATCAGGTCGATCACCTCGGCTTGGCCGGCCTGGATCCGTCGTTGCGCTTCGACCCAGTCGAGCGCCTGCAGCTCGACGCGGACGCCGGTCTTCTTTTCCCACAATGCCCACCAGTCGGCCACGAAGCCGCTGGTGCGGCCCTCCGCGTCGGTGAACAGGAAGGGCGGATAGTTGTTGTCGCTGACGACGCGCAGTACCGGCGGCGCGGATTCCAGTGCCGAAACCGGACCGGCCGGCAGCGTGCCGAACACGAGCAGGGCTAGCATCAGCCGGTACAGCACGGCGAAAAACGGGGATGAGAATGGATGGGCCGACTCACCCGTCCCGGGCACCTGAATCTTCTCTGAGGGTCGATCCGTCATGCCGTCGATTCTCCGGGGGACAGGGCTGCCATTGCCCGGGGCGTATCGTCGACGATCAGGACGGTGTGCTGAGTTGCTTCACGCTCCGTAGCATGTCCTGTTGTCTTGTCCATGTCGGTCCCCTGCCTCAATGGCTTCAACGTTATTACATGGTTTCACTTGTTTGCATATAATGCAATATATGTTTGTTGATGCGGTTGCGTGCATCCCATCAGGAGAGGTTTGACATGAGCTTGAATGACGATAGCACAGTGTTGGAGTCGGGGCGAAAAACGCGGCGTCATTGCCTGCCGTTCAACGAGGTGACGACCGGGATGCCCCTCGCCGAGCTCCTCAGTATTGCCGTACCGGACAACCGCAGCGACGAACAGGTGGCTGTCGATGCCGCGGCGGCGGCACGCTTCAGCCGGCTTTCAGCCGCATCAGCAAGGCTTCGACCAGGGGCCCGCCTCAAAAATGCAGGACGCCACCCGGGCAGTAGCGGGAATGTTCGAGCCGGCTCACGGTGGGCAGCAGGTTGAGATCGGTTTCGACCTTGAGGGCGCGGGCGCTCGTCTTGAGTTCGGCGATGCCGTGCTGCACCGGGGCACCGGTGGCGGCGAAGGCGACGACGTTGCCGCTGTCGCAGGACGGGAACGCGAGCGCGCGGCCGTCGAAGGCCTCCTCGATGCGCTCCATCGACTTGCGCACGCCTTTGCGCTTCGACAGCAGGTTCGTCACCAGCAGGCCGGCGGACGAAAGCCGCGCCTTGCAGTTCAGGTAGAAGGGCAGGGTGTCGAGCTCGCCGGTGCGGGCGTTTTCGTCGAAGCCATCCACCATGATCAGGTCGAATGTGCGCTGGCTGCCGGCCAGCCAGGAGGCGCCGTCGTCGATCACGACATCGAGGCGCTCGTCGTTGTCGGGCAGCTTGAAGTGGTGGCGGGCCACATCCACGACCTCGGCGTCGATCTCCACCACCGTGAGCCGTGCCACGGGACGGTGGCGGTAGAGGAACTTGGTCAGCGAGGCGGCGCCGAGGCCGACCAGCAGCGCCGAACGCGGCCAGTCAGGATCCGGACGCAGCAGCAACGCCGCCATCATCTCGCGGGTGTAGTCGAGTTCCAGCGCCCAGGGACGGGCGACGCGCATGGCCCCCTGGATCCAGTGGGAACTGAAATGCAGGTAGCGGACGCCTGCGGACTCGCTGACGAGTATCTCCATGAGAAAAGTCGGCGCCGGCGGGACGGCGTCAGTTCAGCGATTAGTTGAGCGTTCTGGCCAGCGCGATGCGGAATTCGCGCACCAGGTCGTCGTATTGCGGCTGGGCGGCGAGCAGGGTGAACAGGTTGAGCATGCCCTTGCGGCCGGCTTCCTCGTTCCACTTGCGGTCGCGGCGCACCAGGTCGAGCAGGGCTTCCAGCGCGCCGCGATAGTCCTGCTGCAAGGCCAGCGCGTTCGCCAGTTGCAGGCGGGCGTCGTGGTCGTCCGGATCGGCAGCCAGCCGGGCCTGCAGCGCGGCGGTATCGGCGCCGCTGCCGCCACTGGCGAGCTGCAGGCGGGCGCGCAGCGAGGCGACGCGATCCTGGTCGCGGGCCCGGTCGGCGACGACGTCGAGCAGTTCGCGGGCCTCGGCCAGCGCATCGGCATCGCCCGCGTCGAGGGACAGCTGGATGAAGTCGAGGTAGGCGGTATCGCCGCTCGGGTCGAGGTTGATCGCCTCGGCCAGTTTGCG
>JAVEWF010000033.1:13090-28827 GCA_034004665.1 Rhodocyclaceae bacterium
TTCTCCAGCAGCTTGAGGGCGGCGATCGAGTCGTCCTCGCCCATGCCGCTGCCGACGATGGCGTTGAAGAGTTGCGCGGTGGCTGCGGCGGCCGGCAGCATCAATCCCATGCGGTGCGCTTCCTCCATGACGATGCGCAGGTCCTTCTGGTGCATCCAGGCCTTGAAGCCGGGCTTGAAGTTGCGGTCGAGCATGCGCTGGCCGTGGTTTTCGAGGATGCGCGAGTAGGCGAAGCCGCCCAGCAGCGCCTCGCGGACGCGGGCGACATCGACGCCGTTCTTCGCCGCAAAGTTGAAGGCTTCCGCCACGGCGGCGACGCCCACGCCGGTCAGGATCTGGTTGCAGGCCTTGGCCACCTGGCCCGCGCCGCTGTCGCCGATCAGCGTCACCGACTTGCCGAGTTTCTCGAACAGGGGCTTGACCTTCTCGAAGACCTCCGGCTTGCCGCCGGCCATGATGGTCAGCGCCGCGTTGATCGCACCGACTTCGCCGCCGGAGACCGGGGCGTCGACGAACTCGATGCCCTTTTCTGCCAGTGCGGCACCGATCTCCCGGGCCGCATTGGGGTTGATGGTGCTCATGTCGACGATGATCAGGCCTTTTTGCGCACCGGCGGCGATACCGTCGGCGCCGAGGCAGACATCCCGCACATCGGGCGCATCGGCGACCATCGTGAAGACCACGTCCGCATGCTTCGCCACTTCGGCAGCCGAGGCGTGCGTCTTCGCATCGACCTCCTTGAAGGGCTCCAGCGAGGCGGGGCGGCGGGCCCACAGGTGCAGGGTGTGGCCGGCCTTCGCCAGATGCAGGGCCATGGGGCGGCCCATGAGACCCAGGCCGATGAAACCGATATTCATTGTGTTGTCTCCTACTTCAGGACTTCGGGGTTGAGCAGATTCGGGGGACGCCGGCCTTGCAGCGCGGCCGTCAGGTTGTCGGCGGCCAGTGAAGCCATGGCGAGGCGCGTGGCGCGCGTCGAGGAACCGATGTGCGGCGTCAGCACGACGTTGTCGAGATCAAAGAAGCGCGGGTCGAGCATCGGCTCGTTCTCGAAGACGTCCATGCCGGCGCCGGCGATGCGCTTTTGCTGCAGGGCATCGATCAGGGCGCCGTCATCGACGATGCCGCCGCGGGCGATGTTGATGAGGTGGGCGGTCGGCTTCATCAGCGCCAGCTCCGCCGCGCCGATGGCATGGTGGGCCGCGGGCGAGTAGGGCAGCAGCAGGACAAGGAAGTCGGCTTCGCGCAGCAATGCGTCCTTCTCCACCCAGCGGGCGCTGCAGGCCTGCTCCTGCTCGGCGGGCAGGCGGCTGCGGTTGTGGTAGATCACGTTCATGTCGAAGCCGGCGGCACGGCGGGCCACGGCCTGGCCGATGCGGCCCATGCCGAGGATGCCCAGCGTCGCATGATGCACGTCGTTGCCGAACCAGTTGTCGTGGAACTTCCAGCCCGTCCATTGGCCGGCACGCACCCATTTGTCGGCGCTGACGATACGGCGCGCGGTGGCCAGCAGGAGCGCCCACGCCGTGTCGGCGGTGGTCTCGTTGAGCACGGCCGGGGTGTTGGTCGCCATCACGCCGGCCTGCGTGATGGCCGGCAGGTCGAAGTTGTTGTAGCCGACGGCGACGTTGCAGACGGCCTTGAGGTGCTTCGCGCCGGCGAGTGCGACGGCATCGATGCGGTCGGACAGCAGCGTGATCGCACCATCCTTGTCGGCCAGGCGCGCGGCGATCTGTTCCGGCGGCAGGGCGGCGTCCTGATCGTGGTAGTCGACCTCGAAGTCCCGGGCGAGCCGGTCGATCACTTCGGGAAAGATGGCGCGGGTGACGAGAATTTTCGGCTTCATTGCGGGTGGTCCTTGCTGCGCAGGCTCTCGTAGAACTCGTAGGCCGCCATGGCGATGCCGATCAGGGCGACGCACGCGAGGGCGAGCTTCTTGAGCTTGATGACCGGCGGCAGGAGGAAGGCCAGAAGCATCAGCAGCCCGAGCAGGCCGGCGATCGATTTGAAATTCAACATGTTTTCTTCTCCTTGTCCCGGATCATGCAAGCGAGTTCATGAGCCAGCGCGCGGTACGCAGCAGCCGGGCATCGTTGCCGATGCGGCCGACCAGCTGCACGCCGACGGGCAGTCCGTTTTCGCCGCTCAACAGCGGCAGGCTGAGGGCGGGCATGCCGCAGAAGGTCCACAGGGTGCAGAACTGCGGGCTGCCCGTGGAGTCCAGTCCCGCCGGCGCGGTGCCATGGACGGCCGGCGTCAGGATGGCGTCGTAGCGATCGAAGATTTCGTCGAGCGACTCCGCGATGCGCGGCATGCGTTCCAGCGCCGCCATGTAGTCGACGGCCGTGGTTTGCCGGCCGCGTTCGATCTGTTCCCGCAGTGAGGCGGACATCTGCCCGGCGCCGCGCTCGAAATCGGCCGCATAGTTGAAGGCGATGTCGGCTTCCATCACGGTCCGCTGCCAGTCGAGCACCTGCGCCGAGGAGGCGGGGAGTTCGAATTCGCCGATATGCTGGTCGAGATGGTCGGCCAGTTCGGCGAAACCCTCGCGGGCATCGGCATCGAGCTGGTCCCACCAGGGTGTCTTCACGAGCGCCAGTTTCGGCGGCAGCGGCGGATCTTCGTCGCAGACGCGCTGCAGCGGCGTGGCGGCATGGGGATGCATCCCTTCCTCGTCGGCATCGTAGGCCATCAGCACTTCGCCGAGCAGCGCGAGATCCTCGACGCTGCGCGCGAAGAATCCCGGCTGGTCGAGACGTGCCGACTGGCGCAGGATGCCGCGGCAGGACACCGTGCCCCGCGTCGGCTTGAAGCCGAATACCCCGCAGAAGGCGGCGGGGCGGATGGTCGAGCCGTTGGTCTGCGTGCCCACGGCGAGCGGCACCATGCCGGCGGCGACCGCGGCTGCGGAGCCGCTCGACGATCCGCCCGGGGTATGCGCCGGATTGTGCGGGTTGCGCGTCTTGCCCGGCGCGTAGGTCGCCAGTTCGGTCGTCACCGTCTTGCCGAGGATCACGGCGCCGGCCGCACGCAGCAGGTCGACGACCTTGGCGTCATGCCAGGGGTTGCGCCCCGAATGGAGCGGCGTGCCGTCCTCGGTCGGCATGTCGGCCGTGTCGATGATGTCCTTGATGCCGACCGGCACGCCGTGCAGCGGTCCGAGCGGCTTGCCGGCCGCACGCCACTGGTCGGCCTGCTGCGCCTGCGTGATGGCGTGCTGCGGGTCGAGGTAGGCCCAGGCCTGTACCTCGGGGTCGCGGGCCTCGATTTGTGCCAGGCAGGCGCGGACGAGATCCTCGGCACTGAAGAGTCCGTCGCGGATACCCTGGGCGGCCTGTCGCGCACCCAGCATGTTGAGTCCTTCCATAGCGCTCATGCCCCTCAGTTACCGTAGAACACTTCCGGCAGCCAGTAGACCAGCTGCGGGAAGACGTAGACCAGCACCATGGCGACGATGACCATCGACAGGAAGGGCAGGCAGCCCTTGAAGATGGTCACCAGTTCCACGTGCTTCGGTGCGACCCCCTTGAGGTAGTAGGCCGACATGGCCATCGGCGGCGTCAGGAAGGAGGTCTGCAGGTTCAATGCGATCAGGATGCCGAAGAACATCGGGTCGACGTTGAAGTGCGGCAGCAGCGGCAGGAAGATGGGGACGAAGATGATGATGATTTCGCTCCACTCCAGCGGCCAGCCGAGCAGGAAGATGATGAGCTGCGACAGGATCAGGAAGGTGACGGTGTTCAGGTCCAGCCCGAGAACGAATTCCTTGATCAGGCCTTCGCCGCCGAGATACGAGAACACCGAGGAAAAGGTCCAGGAACCGACGAACAGCCAGCAGACCATCGCGGTGGTGCGTGCCGTGAGGAACACCGCCTCCTTGAGCCGCCCCCAGGTCAGGGCGCCGTAGGCTGCGGCCAGCACCACGCCGCCGAGCGCGCCGATGGCGGCGGCTTCGCTGGGCGTCGCCAGGCCGAAGAGGATCGCCCCGAGGACCGACAGGATCAGGATGGCCAGCGGCAGGAAGGCCTTGGCCAGCAGAAGAAACACCTCGATCCAGCTGACGTTCTCGTAGGCCTCCTTGGGCAGTTTCGGTGCCAGGGAGGGATTGATCATCACGCGCGAGACCACGTAGATCATGTAGAGGCCGGCCAGCAACATGCCGGGGATCATCGCCGCGGCGTACAGCTTGACGACCGAGATTGCCGAGGTCGCGCCGTAGACGATCAGCATGATCGAGGGCGGGATGAGAATGCCCAGCGTGCCGCCGGCGGCGATGACGCCGGTCGACAGCTTCTGGTCGTAGCCGGCCTTGAGCATCGCCGGCAGGGCAAGCAGGCCCATCAGCGTGACCACCGCGCCGACGATGCCAGTCGCCGTGGCGAACAGCGCGCAGGTGATCAGCGCGGCGACGGCCATCGCGCCGGGCACGGCACGCATCGCAAGCTGCAGGCTGTGGAACAGGCGGTCGAGGATGTTCGCCCGCTCGACGATGTAGCCCATGAACAGAAACAGCGGGATCGACACCAGCACGTCGTTGTTCATGACGCTGAAGGTGTTCTGGGTCAGCAGGTAGAACACCCGGTTGTCGAAAAAGGCCTGGTCGGGCTGGAAATAGGCGTAGTAGCCGAAGCCGACGCCCATCGCCATCAGCGTGAAGGCGATCGGGAATCCGAGCAGGATGATGAAGATGAACGTCCCCAGCATCAGGATGGCGACTTGCGGATCGGTCATTTGCCGTCTCCCGAGGTGTCGGTGGTGGGGCGGTAACCGCCGGTGGGCGCAGGCATTTCCGCCTCGAAGCCCATGCGTTGTTCGTCTTGGACCTGATGCAGCACGGCGGTTTCCATTTCCTCGACGTCATGGAGCCGATCGGGCCAGGCACCGGTGCGGATGCAGATGATGCAGCGCAGGACCTCGGCGAAACCCTGCAGGCAGAGCAGGATGCCGGCCGCCGGGATGATCATCTTGAGCTGCCAGATCGGCACGCCGATCGGGCTGTTGACGCTGACCTCGCCGATGCGGACCGCATCGGCGGCGTAATGCCAGCCGGAATAGGCGAGGGCGATCACGCCCGGGTAGAAGAAGATGATGTAGAGCACCAGTTCGAGGCTGCCCTGGACGCGGGGCGGCATCAGGCGATAGAAGATGTCGCCGCGCACATGGGCGCCGCGCGACAGGGCGTAGGCACCCGACATCAGGAACAGCCCGCCATAGAGGATGTAGCTCATGTCGAAGGCCCAGCTGGTGGGATCGTCCAGTACGTAGCGGACGAAAACCTCGTACGAGGTGCCCAGCGTCAGGATGATGATGCACCAGGCGAAGGCATGGCCGACCGATTTCGAGATCTGGTCGATGCCGTGCAGCAATGATTGTATGGACATGGGTGCCGCTCCGTTGGGCGCGACGGGGGCCGCAGCCCCCGTCGCGGTTTGGATCTACGGTGTTGCCGAATCAGAAGCCCAGTTTGCCGAAGATGTGCTCGTAGGCAGCCTTGTAGTCGGCGTTGTTGAAGAAGTGGTAGTAGCCGACGCGCTGCGCCCACGCCTTCTGCGACTCCCAGACCTTCTTGAAGAACGGATCCTCGTCGGTCAGCCGCTTGACGATCGAGTCCCAGGCCTTGATCTGGGCGTCGAAGATTTCCTGCGGCGTGCGGATGATGTTGACCTTGTCCTTGTTCTTCAGCTCCTGCAGGTCGCGCGAGTAGTTGTCCATCGCCAGCGCATAGTTCGCCGTGGAAGCGGCCTCGGCGGCGTAGCGCAGCACGGCCTGCAGATCCTTGGGCAGGGACTCGTACTTCTTCTTGTTGAAGACGATTTCGAAGAACTCCATGGACTGGTGATAGCTGCCCATCATGTAGTTCTTGGCCACGTCCTGCGCGCCGAAGCGGCGGTCGGAGGTCGGGTTGTTGAACTCGAAGGCGTCGATGACGCCGCGCTCCATGGCCGGGACGATCTCGCCGCCGGGCAGCTGGGTCACCTTCATGCCGAGCTCGTTCATCAGGTCGGCGGCCAGGCCCACGGTGCGGTACTTGAAGCCCTTGAGTTCGGCAGCGGACTTGATCGGCTTCTTGAACCAGCCGAGCGGCTGGGTCGGCATCGGCATGGCGAAGAAGCCGACGACGTTGAGGCCGATCTTCTTCATCAGCTCGTCGTAGAAGATCTGGCCTTCCTTGTGGATCCAGGCCAGGTTCTGGGCGGCATCGCAGCCGCTGACCGGACCGGAGCCGAACAGCGAGGCGACCTTGCTCTTGCCGTACCAGTACACGGCGACCTGGTGGCCGGCATCGATGACGCCCTTGGAGGTGGCATCCATCACCTCGAACGGCTTGACCACGGAGCCCGCGACCAGATAGTCGATGCGCAGGCGGCCGCCGGCCATTTCGTTGACGCGCTTGACGTACTCCTCGGCCATTTCGTTGAAGATGTCCTTGGCACCCCAGGCACCCTGCATCTTGAGCACGATGGGGGATTGGGCGACGGCGATCATCGGGAATCCGGTGATCGCCGCGCCCGCCGTACCCGCGGCCGCGGTCGTAAGGAACTTGCGACGCGAAACCTGTCGGGACGCTTCTGTCGCGGTGGTCTTGACTTCAGTCTCCATGTTTGACTCCTCCTGTTGTGACTTGCTTCGTAGTGGTTACTGCCTGCTTCAATCATTCCAGCCTACCACGCTGCTGAAACGCTTGATCCATCCCGCGCTCCGGCGCGGCTTCAGCGCAGCATCTTGAGTCGATGCAGCAGCATGCCGGCCAGCGCCTTCAATTCCTCCACGGCCTGCTCGCGCTTCCGCGAGGTGCCGCTTCCCTTCAACATGCTGACGGCGACGGCCGCCAGCGCCGGTCCGCCGTCCGGATCGACGATCGGCACGCCGATGCAGCACATGCCGTCGCGCGTTTCCTCGTTGTCCGTCGCATAGCCCTGCCGGCGCACGGTACGCATTTCCTCGAGCAGCGCAGTGATGCTGCGGCAGCTTTTCGTCGTCAGCCTCGGCAGGCGTGCGCCGCGAAACAGCTGCCTGATCTCGGCATCGCCGAGCGAAGCGATCAGGGCCTTCCCGGTCGCCGTGCAGCTGACCGGCAGGCGCATGCCGATGCGATAGGTGATGCCGACCGGCAGGCTGCCGTTGCGGCAGGCGACATAGACGACATCGGTCCCGTCACGCACGGCCAGCACGGCGCCTTCCTCGTCGAACGTTCCGATGGCGTCGAGTGCCTGCGCGAACTCCTTGGCAAGATCGGTGCGGGCCAGATACGCATGGGCAAGATCGACCAGATGGGTGCCGAGATGATAGGAGCCATCGTCGAAACGCTTCAGCAGTCCCGCGACCGTGAGGCTGGTGCACAGTCCCAGCGTGGAACTCTTCGGCAGGCCCAGGCGGGCGGCGAGTTCGCCCAGTCCCAGCGCCTCGCGCGATGCGGCGACCTCGTCGAGCAGCCGCGCCGCCTTGAGCACGGAGGGTACGACCGATTTTGGCAAGTCCCGTGTCATCTCCACTGCCGAGTTATCCCCGCTATCGTTGTTGTCTCTTCGTTTGACACCCCGAAGGCTGCAGACCTATGATAGTCCAAGTTCACAACCATGGACAACGTTCATATATATGAATACCGCTAACAGAACCCGGCAGCTGCAGCATTTCATTCATGGCCATCCCGTGCATGGCGCAAGCCAGCGCTGGGGGGATGTCTTCAATCCGGCGACCGGCCAGCTGGCCGCGCGCGTGCCGCTGGCGACGGCCGGCGAAACCGGCAGCGCCATCGCGGCGGCGGCCGCTGCACTGCCCGGCTGGGCGGATACCTCGCCCTTGCGCCGGGCCCGCATCCTGTTCAAGTTCCGCGAACTGCTCGAACGTCACATCGACGAGCTGGCGGCGATCATCACGGCAGAACACGGCAAGGTGCTCGCCGACGCCAAGGGAGAGATCATTCGCGGCATGGAGGTCGTGGAGTTCGCCTGCGGCATTCCCCACCTGCTGAAGGGGGAATACTCGGACCAGATCGGCACCGGCATCGACAGCTGGTCGCTGCGCCAGCCGGTCGGCGTCTGCGCCGGCATCACGCCGTTCAACTTCCCGGTGATGGTGCCGATGTGGATGTTCCCGGTCGCGCTCGCCTGCGGCAACACCTTCGTGCTCAAGCCTTCCGAGCGCGATCCTTCGGCCAGCCTGTTCATGGCCGAACTACTGGCGCAGGCCGGCCTGCCGAAGGGCGTCTTCAACGTCGTCCACGGCGACAAGGAGGCGGTGGATACCCTGCTGACCGATCCGCGGGTAGCGGCGATCAGCTTCGTCGGCTCGACGCCCATCGCCGAATACATCTATGCGACCGGCACGGCGCACGGCAAACGCGTGCAGGCGCTCGGGGGCGCCAAAAACCACATGGTGGTGATGCCCGATGCCGATCTCGACCAGGCCGTCGATGCGCTGGTCGGCGCCGCCTACGGCTCGGCCGGCGAGCGCTGCATGGCGATCTCGGTCGCCGTGGCGGTCGGCGACGTCGGCGATGCGCTGGTGGCCGCGCTGGCCAAACGCACGCGTGCCCTGAAAGTCGGTGCCGGCGAGACGGCGGGCGTGGAGATGGGGCCGCTGGTGACGCGCCAGCATCTCGACAAGGTGCGCGGCTACGTCGATACCGGCGTGGATGAGGGGGCCGAACTGGTCGTCGATGGCCGGGAGCTGCGTGTGGCCGGCCACGAAGATGGCTATTTCATCGGCGGCTGCCTGTTCGACCGCGTCACCGCGGACATGCGCATCTACCGCGAGGAGATCTTCGGCCCGGTGCTGTGCGTGGTGCGGGTACCCGATTTCGCGGCGGCCGTCGACCTGATCAATACGCACGAATTCGGCAACGGCACGGCGGTATTCACCCGCAGCGGCAATACCGCCCGCGAATTTGTGCGCCGCATCCAGGTCGGCATGGTCGGCGTCAATGTGCCGATCCCCGTGCCGATGGCCTTCCACAGCTTCGGCGGCTGGAAGCGCTCGCTGTTCGGCGACCATGCGATCCACGGACCGGAGGGCGTCCATTTCTATACCCGGCTCAAGACGGCCACCGGACGCTGGCCGCAGGACGTTCCGAGCGCTGCCAGCTTCGTCATGCCGACGCACTGAATCGGGGCGTTCCGGACCGAAAGTCGGCGCTGGCGGGACGGCGGCAGATATAATTTTCACCTGCCCCTCGTACCTCCGTCGCTCCCGCCCGGCTTCCTGAAAGCGCCTTCATGTCCCAGATTCTCAAATTGCGCGGCGTCGCCGCGTTTTCTTCCTCCCGTCTCGATCGCCTGCAAAGGGCGTTGGGCACCGGGATCGTCGCCGAACACTGGTATTTCATCGAGGCCGACAGTGCCCTGAACGATGCCGAGCTGGGACGGCTCAAGGATCTGCTGGGCATTCCGGAACAGCTTTCCCCCGTACCGGCCGGCATGCTCACCCTCGTCACGCCGCGGATCGGCACGATCTCTCCCTGGGCGTCGAAGGCGACCGATATCGCCCGCAATTGCGGATTCGCGGGCGTGAAACGCATCGAGCGCGGCATCGCTTATTACGCCAAGAGCAAGGTCGATGCAGCGAAACTGCATGACCGCATGACCGAGTCGGTGCTCGATTCGATCGATGCGGCCGAACAACTGTTTCATCATGTCGCGCCGCAACCGCTGACGACGGTGGATATTCTGGCCGGCGGCCGGACGGCGCTGGTCGCTGCCAATGGCGCGCTCGGCCTGGCACTGTCCGAGGACGAGATCGACTACCTGGTCGACAACTTCACCAAGGTGCAGCGCAATCCGACCGACGTCGAGCTGATGATGTTCGCGCAGGCCAACTCCGAGCACTGCCGCCACAAGATCTTCAACGCCTCGTGGACCGTCGATGGCGACGATCAGCCCCTGTCCCTGTTCGGCATGATCCGCGAATCGCACAAGGCGCACCCGGCCGGCACCGTGGTGGCCTATTCCGACAACGCGGCCGTGGTCGAGGGCGCGCCGGTCAAACGCTTCTACCCGCAGGCGGATGGTTCGTATGGCTATGTCGAGGACACGACGCACATCCTCGCCAAGGTCGAGACGCACAACCACCCGACCGCCATCTCGCCCTTTCCCGGCGCGGCCACCGGCTCGGGCGGCGAGATCCGCGACGAGGGTGCGACCGGGCGCGGTTCCAAGCCCAAGGCCGGCCTGTGCGGCTTCTCGGTCTCCGACCTGAAGATTCCCGGCTACCTCCAGCCGTGGGAATCGAATTACGGCAAGCCGGACCGCATCGCCTCGGCGCTCGAGATCATGATCGAGGGTCCGCTCGGTGCTGCGGCCTTCAACAACGAGTTCGGCCGGCCCAACCTGGCCGGCTATTTCCGCACCTTCGAGCAGAGTTTTAATGGCGAGGTGCGCGGCTACCACAAGCCGATCATGATCGCCGGCGGCGTCGGCAACATCGCGGACTCGCATTGCTTCAAGGAGCAGTTTCCGGCCGGCACCCAGTTGATCCAGCTCGGCGGCCCCGGCATGCTGATCGGCCTCGGCGGCGGCGCAGCCTCGTCGATGGCGACCGGCGCCAATACCGCCGATCTCGATTTCGCCTCGGTGCAGCGCGGCAACCCCGAGATGCAGCGGCGCGCGCAGGAGGTCATCGACCGCTGCTGGCAACTGGGGGACCAGAACCCCATCCTCGCCATTCACGACGTCGGCGCCGGCGGCATCTCCAACGCGATGCCCGAACTGGCGAACGATGCCGGGCGCGGCGCTCTGTTCGACCTGCGGGCCGTGCCGAATGAGGAGCCGGGCATGGCGCCGCGCGAGATCTGGTCGAACGAGGCGCAGGAACGTTACGTGCTGGCCATCGGCCCGGATCGGCTGGCCGAATTCGCCGCGCTGTGCGAGCGCGAGCGCTGCCCCTTCGCGGTGATCGGCGAGGCGACCGAGGAACGCCAACTGGTCGTCAAGGATGACCATTTCGGCAACAAGCCGGTCGACATGCCGATGGACGTGCTGCTCGGCAAGCCGCCGCGCATGCATCGCAAAGCAGAGCGCAAACAAGTAGCGATGCCGGCGCTCGACCTGGCCGCCATCGATCTGCAGAAAGCCGCCTTCGACGTGATGCGCCTGCCGAGCGTCGCCAGCAAGAGTTTCCTCATCACCATCGGCGACCGCAGCGTCGGCGGCATGACTGCGCGCGACCAGTTCGTCGGGCCGTGGCAGGTGCCGGTGGCCGATGTCGCCGTTACCACGATGGGCTATGACACCACCCTCGGTGAGTGCTTCGCCATGGGCGAGCGCACGCCGCTGGCCCTGTTGAACGCACCGGCCTCCGGGCGCATGGCGGTCGGCGAGGCGATCACCAACCTCGCCGCGGCGCAGATCGCCGACCTCGGCCAGGTCAAGCTTTCCGCCAACTGGATGGCGGCGGCCGGCCATGGCGCCGAGGATGCGGCGCTGTTCGATACGGTGAAGACGGTCGGTCTCGAGTTCTGCCCGGCGCTCGGCGTGTCGATTCCGGTCGGCAAGGATTCGCTGTCGATGCGGACCAGGTGGAACGAGAATGGCCAGGACAAGGCGGTGATTGCACCCTTGTCGCTGATCGCCACCGCCTTCGCACCCTGCGCTGACGTGCGCACCACCCTGACGCCGCAGCTGCGATCGGACAAGGGCGGCGAGACGGAACTGATCCTGATCGACCTCGGCGCGGGGCAGAACCGCCTCGGCGGCTCGGCGCTGGCGCAGGTGCAGGGCGTCAGTGGCGATGTGCCCCCGGATGCCGATGCCGCATTGCTGAAAGCCTTCTTCGGCGCGATCCAGCAGTTGCGTCCGCAGATCCTCGCCTACCACGACCGTGCCGACGGCGGCCTGTTCGCCACTGTGGCCGAGATGAGCTTTGCGTCGCACCTCGGCGTGTCGCTCAACCTCGATGCGCTGTGCTACGACCCGCTGATGAACGATGTCGACGGCATCGAGCGCATGCCGCAGATCCTCGACGGCCGCATGCGCGACCGCATGATCGCCGCGCTGTTCAACGAGGAACTCGGCGCCGTGATCCAGATTCGCCGCGCCGACCGGTCTGCGGTGATGCAAACGCTGCGCAACGCCGGCCTCGGCGCCTGCACGCACATCATCGGCACGCTCAACGAGGCCGATGAATTGCGGGTCTGGCGCAACGCAAAGTCGGCGCTGGCAGTACGGCGTGTCGACCTGCAGCGCGCCTGGAGCGAGGTGAGCTTCCAGATCGCGCGGCTGCGCGACGATCCCGATTGCGCGCAGGAAGAGTTCGATGCGCTGCTCGACGCCGGCAATCCCGGCTTGAGCTGCCAATTGACATTCGATCCGGCGCAGCGCTTCTCGATCGGCGGCAACCGTCCGAAGATGGCCATATTGAGAGAGCAGGGCGTCAATGGCGAGGTCGAGATGGCCGCCGCCTTCGACCGCGCCGGTTTCGCCTGCGTCGATGTGCACATGTCTGACCTGATGGCCGGCCGCGTCAAGCTGGCGGATTTCAAGGGCCTTGCGGCCTGCGGCGGTTTCTCCTACGGCGACGTGCTCGGCGCGGGGCAGGGCTGGGCGAAATCGGTGCTGTTCCATCCGGAACTCAAGGACGAATTCGCCGCCTTCTTCGCGCGGACCGATACGTTCGCGCTGGGCGTCTGCAACGGCTGCCAGATGATGAGCCATCTGGCGTCCATCATTCCGGGTGCAAGTGCGTGGCCGACTTTCCACCGCAACCGCAGCGAGCAGTTCGAGGCGCGCTTCGCGATGGTCGAGATCCCGGCCTCGCCGTCGATCCTGTTCGCCGGCATGGCCGGATCGAGATTGCCCGTCGTGGTCAGCCACGGCGAGGGCAGGGCGATATTCCATGCATCGTCCTGCCCCGATGTCGCCCTGCGCTACATCGACCACCGCGGCGCACCGGCCACGACGTATCCCTGCAACCCGAACGGTTCGCCCGAGGGCATCACGGGAGTAACAACCCCGGATGGCCGCTTCACGATCATGATGCCCCACCCCGAGCGCGTTTTCCGCACCGTGCAGATGAGCTGGCATCCCGAAAGGATGGGCGAAGACGCTCCGTGGATGACGATGTTCCGCAACGCACGGAAGTGGGTGGGCTAGTCCCGGCCGATGGTCTCCGTCGTCCATGCCCTGCCGGAGACCGGTGTCGATGCGGCCACGCTCGACCGGCTCGTCGCCGGACTGACGGATGAAGGCGCACAGCGCCTGCTGCTGGCGATCAATTTCGCCAGCGAACTGTATGGCGCGGGAAAAGTCGGCACCGGCGAGACGGCGTTCGAGCATGGCCTCGGCGCCGCGCTGATCCTCGCCGCGCTCAATCTCGACCTCGACAGCCGCCTGGCGGCGCTGCTGTTCGCCGCGCCGGACTTCCTCGACGATGCCCGCGGCGTGCTGGCCGAACGCTGGGATGCTTCCGTCGCCGACATCGTCGATGGCCTCTACCGGCTCAAGAACCTGCGGCCGCTGACGCAGGCCCGGTCCCAGGGCGCCCAGGGAATGCAGACCCAGGCCGAGATCCTGCGCAAGATGCTGCTGGCGCTCGCCGCCGACATCCGCGTGGTGCTGGTGCGGCTGGCATCGCGCACCCAGACGCTGCGCTGGCTGACCGACCAGGACACGCCGGAGCGTGCCGACATCGCGCGTGAAAGCCTCGACATCTACGCGCCGCTGGCCAACCGCCTCGGCGTCTGGCAGATCAAGTGGGAGATCGAGGACCTGTCATTCCGCTTCACCGAGCCGGCGACGTACAAGAAGATCGCGAAGCAGCTCGACGAGAAGCGGCTGGAGCGCGAGGCCTTCATCGTCGCTGCCGTCGCCCGCCTCAAGGCGGAACTGGCGAAGTCCGGCGTGACGCAGGCCGATGTCTATGGCCGGCCGAAGCACATCTACAGCATCTGGAACAAGATGCGCCAGAAGGATCTCGACTTCGAGCAGGTCTACGACGTGCGTGCTCTGCGCATCGTCGTCGACGAGGTCAAGGACTGCTATACCGCCCTCGGCATCGTGCATGCGCTGTGGCAGCCGATCCACGGCGAGTTCGACGACTACATCTCGCACCCGAAGGGCAACTATTACCGCTCGCTGCACACCGCCGTGATGGCCGAGGACGGCCGCGCGCTCGAAGTACAGATCCGCACGCAGGAGATGCACGCCCACGCCGAGCTCGGCGTGGCGGCACACTGGCGCTACAAGGAGGCCGGAAGCTCATCTGGCAAAAGCGCGACCAAGGCCGACTCGGCCTATGACGACAAGATCGCGTGGCTGCGACAGCTGCTGTCATGGCGTGACGAAATCACCGATTCGGCCGTCTGGGTCGAGCAGTTCAAGCGCGCCTCGCTCGACGACACGATCTACGTGATGACGCCGCAGGGCCGGGTGATCGACCTGCCGCAGGGCGCGACGCCCATCGATTTCGCCTACCGCGTGCATACCGACCTCGGCCATCGCTGCCGCGGCGCGAAGATCGACGGCCACCTCGTGCCGCTCAACACGCCGCTGCGGAACGGCCAGCAGGTCGAGATCAGCGCCGCCAGGACCGGCGGTCCGTCGCGCGACTGGTTGAGTCCCGGCTACCTCGTGTCGCCGCGCGCCCGGCAGAAGGTCAAGGCCTGGTTCGCCGCGCAGCAGGAGGTGCAGATGCTCGCCGAGGGGCGGGCGTACGTGACGAAGGAACTGCAGCGCGACGGGGCGGCACAGGCCAACCTCGACGAACTCGCCCACAAGCTCGGCTTCAGGAACCCGGACGCCCTGTTCCTCGCGGCGGCCCGCGACGAGGTCGGCCCGCGCGCGATCCTGTCGGCCTTGCGTGGCGAGCAGGCGGTCGAGCCCCCCGGACCCGAGATCCAGACCCGTCGCGCCAAGGCGGACGAGGGCAGCGGGCAGATCCTCGTCGTCGGCATGGACAAGATGCTCACCCAGCTCGGCCGCTGCTGCAAGCCGGTGCCGCCGGATGCCATCGCCGGGTTCGTCACGCGCGGCCGCGGCGTTTCCGTGCATCGCGTCGAATGCGCGAACTTCCGCAACATGGCCGCCCGCAATCCCGAGCGCGTCATCGAGGCGACCTGGGGCGAAAAGCAGGCGAGCATCTTCGCCTGCGACCTGCGCGTCGAGGCGACGGACCGGCAGGGCCTGCTGCGGGATATTTCCGACGTCCTGTCGAAGGAAAAGGTGAATGTGACGGCGGTGAGGACCCAGACGAAGGGCGGCATCGCCCGCATGGGCTTTACCGTCGAACTCGCCACCGCCAGCCAGTTGCAGCGCATCCTCGGCATTCTCGGCGAGGTGGCGGGGGTTGCCCAGGTCAGTCGCCGCTAGTGGTCAGCGGCGGCTCGGCGATGTTCGGGCGGAACGGCTAGGGCAGCGTGGCAACGGATGACTGGAGCGCGTGCAGATGCGCGACCAGTTCTTCGCGCAACCGGAATAGCTCCGGCAGCAAGCTGCGGGCCTCGGCATCGCGGCCTGCGGCGTGCAGGCCCAGCGCGTCTGTCCCGATCGCGTGGATGCGTCGGTGAACACCGTCGATGGCGGCGAATTCCGGGATGGCGCCGTGACGCAGTCGTCCCAGGGTGTCGTACCACTGCCCGAAGCGGCAGGTGTGCGGATCGGTTTCCGGCAGCGTTCCGTCCCCGATGCCGGCCAGCAGGTTGGCGATACGATCCACCCAGGCGCGGTGGTTGTTTTCCGCCACCAGCAATTGGATGTCCTCGCGCGGCCAGTGACTGCGACTGACGGCCGACCAGGCCGGATCCGGCT
>JAVEWF010000105.1:0-5924 GCA_034004665.1 Rhodocyclaceae bacterium
GGCATCGGCGCCAAGATAGTGCTGGCACAGAAAATCCGCGAGTCGGTCGACCCAGTACATATTCATTTTCCAGTAGTCGCGGTTCTGGTGCAGCAGGCAGACCTGGATCTGCGCGATCCAGTAGGGACTCAGAAATCCCTTGACCGTTCCGCGCAATACGATTTCCGCGCGGTGCAGGTCCACGTCCACGAGACGCCGCAACGGGTAGTGGGTATTCCTCCAGCAAGAGGAGTGCGGCTGTTTGTCGCGCAGAAATTCACCCACGGATTCAATGCGGGCCATATCGCGCGATTCGAAGGCATCGCGGGCCTCGCGCAGCCATGACAGCCGCTGTTCCGGTGTCCACGGGCGATGGTGGGCGGTGGGCAGACCCTCCTTTCTTTCGAGTGCGGCGACGAGGTCCGGTTTCATCCACGAGCCGTAATCGGGCGCCGCCTCCCGTTCGGCCTGCTCAAACACGTCGCCAAGAATGAGGCGGCACCATTTCTCATGGAGTTCGTTATCGAGTGGTAAGGCATTGAGCATGCAGAGGCGTGTGACCGGCACGACGTCGCCACGCCGCAACTCATGCCGAATCAGGCAGAGGCGGAAAAGTGCACGCAGTATCTTGATGCGCTCCCGATGGGGCATTCGTTCGAAACGCGGTTTGCCGGGTTGGAATGCGTCGGGGGCGTGCGTCAGGGCTGCGACCACTCGCCAGGCCTCCCAGCTCCAGCCCGAGACTGCCCGTCGCCAGTACTCGAAGCGGGGGACGTCGATCTCTGTGAGGTACTCTTCGAGGGCGCCACCGGATAATTGCTGGTAGCGGTTGATGAGTGCGACCAGCAGATGGAGCGAGCGGCCATAGGCCGCTTTCAGTGGTTCCGGCGCGATTTCCAGAAAACGCTCACGCATGACTGGCCATCCATGATAGCGATGTTGGGGCTCACGTTGCGTCACCCAGCATTCCACGCCCCAGTCGAGGGCGGTGTCGGCCTTCTGCAGGGCGAGATCGGCACGGAAGGCGCCTTTGAGTTTGCTGTTGGTTTCTTCGATGCCGTTGCGAGCATAGCGCGCGCTGCTTTCTGGCCACTCTGCTTGGGCTTTATCGCTCCGGTCGCGTTTCATGGCGTATATCTCGCCCTGCCATCCAGGATCATGCCGCGTAGACGATCCAGGTCTTCCGAGAGGGTGAGGACGAGTTCGCCTTCACTGCCGGCCTGCATGAGCGCATCCAGCCGTTCCAGTATCACCTTCTTGGTTTTGCGGACTTCCGGCAGTTCGTGCGCGTGGAGCAGTGCAGGAGATTTGGTCTCCGCGGGGAAGATATGTCCTTGCGTCGCGAAGTGCCGTCTGGCATAGCTCAGCGTCATGTCGTCGTTCATCAGGCTGGGCTCCTCGTCCCCGGTCGAGGCATCTTCGTCCCACCCGCAGAGCACGCACTCCTCGAGGTCGTCGTCGATGTCGGTCCGTTCCCCCGGATAACCGCAGCAGGGGCAGACGCGCCAGTCGGGAAGAAATGAATGGTGCGTCATGAACCAGAGCCAGCGTGCGTGCTGGATCGGGTCCGAAGGCGGCGGTATGCGGTCGCGGTGGTCGGGGCCGTGTCGCGTGATCGTTGCGCGAATCAGTGAACAGCTGATGACGCCATTTCTGCCGCAATCGAGGATCACGTAGTCGCTCTTCTTGCCATGAACCGTGCCTACATGCCGGTAGACCTCGATTATGTCGCCTTCGAAAATGTCCAGGTGAGGGCAGATAGCCTCGGTAGCCACCTCGATGCTGTTGCGGAGAAGGACCAGGATCGGCGTACAGCGGGGCGACCATTCGTCCCATGCCGCATTGATCTTCCGCCAGGACAGGGCTTCGGCCTCGGCGCACAGCCGGCGTGCCTTGTCATGGCCCTCGCGGAGCATGGCAAACAAGTTCACATCGGTGACGGCATCGATCCAGGTCGGTGTCTCGAATTGCCAGAGGTGAGGTGGGTCGCCAAATTCTGAGGCCCAAGCCTTTGCGAGAAGGATGAAAACACGTTCGGCGCGTCGTGCGAAGACGGTGATATCACGCCAGTCATGGGCCAAAGGAATGTGAACGTTGCGCAGGTCTTTGTGGGCGAGCCGCAGCCAGTAGAGCCCCGGCGAACCGATGGGAGCATCTCCCGGGCGAGGTATCGGCGTGGCCGACATCCCGGCAAGCGGCAGGTCGATGAGAGCCTCGGAAGGTTTGTCCGGGTCGAGCCGATCGACGGCAAATGCCGTGACAGCCGCATCGCGCACGCGCAGCACGCGGCAACGCCCATGGTGTGGGTGGCGTAGCCAGTCGCCGCGGTGGAACGATATCGGGATGTCATTCATGTGGTGATTATGTCCTGCCCGCAGGCTCACTTGGTGAGTCTGGTAATCTGGGTTCCACGAAAAAAGTCCAGAAGGCGTGTGAAAGTGGCAGACCCAAATGGCCCTTACGAACTGCGTTTTCGTCGACCCTGACCCAGCAGGTCGCCGGAACCTGCGGTCCGGCTGAACTCCATCGTGACCTGCGCGATGAAGATCAAGAACCACATGGGCAGCAGAACGGTAAGCGCGACCAACGCGCCAAGCATGAGCAGGACGTTCATGCTCGCCAGACCCTCGCCGAACAACACCAGGCAGAGGATGGTGAGGAACGGAAACAGGTGGTTCATTCGGACCTCCTTTCATGCGGCAGTTCGCACATGCGAGCTTGAGCAGTGCGTCATGCGCCGGGTTCGGAAAGTTGTCACCATTTTGAAAGTTTCGAAAGTAACGCCAGAAGGGCAAAGAACAGGCCGACGACGGAAACCGCCAGACCACCGTACAGAATCAATGCATATGTGGCGACGGGTGGCGCGACGATTACCCACCACCAGATGGATTCATGCGTCACCTTGCCAGACACGGTCAACACGAGGGCGATGCACAGCCAGACGTGAAGCACGATCGAGAACTTGGTCGCTCCTGACAATCGCATCGTTCATCCCCGCTCGTCGATGGCCCTGCGCCGGAGGCACCCGGCGCAAGCCGTGGGCATCCGCTCATGTCTCCAGTCTGCTTCTGTGGGTGGCTCACTGAGTGAGCCACCGATCGATACAGGCTGTCTCCCACTTCGCCCCGGATGGGAGATGTCGGACATGCGGAAGTTTCTCGAATTTGCAGTGCCGTCCCTGAGTCCTGAGAAAAAAATCTGATCCATTTGCGCGTTTGAAGACCCTCCGATGAGAAAACTCGGACATGCCTCTCTGTGCTCGGTCAGACGCGCCCTTGGTAGCGGCCGCTTTTCCGTCGTGACTCACTGGACTAGACTGGCAGAAAGCGAATCCGCTGCTTCCGTAGGACGGTCAATCATGCAGAGACAACTGACGGCAATCATCGAGCGCGAAGGCGACGGCTACGTGGCCCTCTGCCCTGAGGTCGATGTCGTGAGCCAGGGCAACTCGATCGACGAGGCGCGGGACAATCTTCGCGAGGCGCTGGAGCTCTTCTTCGAAACGGCTCCGCCCGAGGAAATCCAGCAGCGGCTGCACGAGGAGGTCTACATCACGCGAATGGAGGTCGCTGTTGGGTAGGCTTCGCGTGCTCTCCGGAGCACAGGTCTGCGCCATTCTCGCGCAGCATGGATTCATTGAAGTCCGGCGTCGCGGCAGCCATGTCGTGATGCAGAAGCAGCTTCCCGATACAACGATCACCGTGCCCGTTCCGGATCATGCAGAAATCCGTATTGGCACGCTCCAGTCGATCATCCGCCAGTCCGGGCTTGCGCGCAGTCATTTCGAGTCGTGATGCCAAAGGAAGCTGCGGGGGCAGAATGACTTCAAGAAATGGTCTGACCAGAATGGCACTTACGTAAGTGCCGTCATTCCGGGTGGGAGCGAAGCGGACGATCCGGAATCCAGCGCCGGAGAATGCCAGATGGGGCGCGCGGTCATCCGTTCGTGTCTCCAGTCTGCACCTGCGGGTGGCTCACGGCGTGAGTCACCGATCGATATAGGCTGTCTCCCACTTCGCCCCCGATTGGGAGGTGTCGGACATGCGCAAGTTTCTCGAATTTGACGTGCCATCCCTGCATCGGCCGCAATGGCTGGGCAGCCCGCCGGCGTTTCGTCCCGATCCGCCGGTTTCCGGCTGGATTCACATGCATCTGGAACATCCCGATCTCGAAGGGTTTCCCCCGGTGGCGATGAGTCATGTTTACCCGCCGCTGGACGATCTGTGGCTGTGGTCCTGTGCCGTGGCGCTGGGCCTGGCGCCGGTGCGCATGCGGATCGATGAGGAGGGCGCGTACCTCTGGCTGGCCGCCGAGCCGTTGCCGCAGGACGCCTTGCGGCTGTCGCTCCTGCGCGTGGCGGATGACGACCCCGGGTGCGTGTTTCAGCATGTCGCCTGGCGGGAGCAGCGAACGGACTTCCTCACTCGCTGGAGCGCACTGTGGGCGGCGTATTTCGACGATGACTCGCTACCCTGGCGGGAATGGGAATACAAGAGTGAGATCGTCTGGCCGGAGCTGGCGCGCGACTTTCCCTGGCGGAATCTCGTCCGGATGCAGGCGCCCACGTCCCACCCCTGGCCGCGCGATCGGATGATCGCGTGGTTCTTTCTGCTCATGGCGCACGATCTCGAAACCTCGATCGAGCGCGGCTGCGTTCATGCACGGAATCCGTTGTCATGGTGTCGGCGTACGGGCGGCTTCGCCCGCCTGAGTGTCGATATCGCCGAGGTGGTCTGGTGCGCCTTCGAGCCGGGTCCGATGCCCTTGCGGCAAGACTTCGATCAGGTATGGGCAAAGGCTTTCGATCTCGCCGAGGCCATCGATCTCGTGCCGGATGAACTGCCGCCCAAACTGCGTGACGACGAGCAGGCGTGTTTCCATGTGCTTGAACATCACATGGGTTGCGTCCTCGATGCATGTTCGCGGGCGATCGAGTGCGCGGCGCGCCATCTGTGGTTCAGGTTTCCACTGGGTCAGGGTGGCTGTCTGATGGATGAACGTGGCCGGCGCGGACGCATCATCCTGTGCAGGCGCAACGAACACTTGGTGTTTTGGGAGGATGGCACGCTGTCGTCCGAGCACATGTTGTATCGGCAGCACGGAAGCCGGTGGCGCTGGCCCGTGCGTGACGGGCCGGACTTCGATCCGGCTGCACTCGATCCCATCGATGCCAGACGCTACCGGTTTCTGCTTGCAGAGGCCGCACCGCTGGGCATCGTCTGTCCCTGCTGCGGTTATCCCGATCTGGAAGACGAGGATGTCGAGGTGCAGGGCTGCGAAATCTGCGGCTGGCCGCTGTGGCCGCTACTCTACGGGCCGCCGCCTGCACTCGACGATACCGTCGATGATGAGGGTGACCCGATTTCCCCGACGCTGCGCGAGGCGAGGGACCACTTTCTCGCTCACGGCGATTGTCATCCACGCGACGCCAGGTTGGACAACGAGGACGATGACTATCGCATGCACTGGCAGCGCGGCCCTCTGCAGGCCGAGTTGCGCCGGCAGCTCATCGCAGACTGGGAGGCATGGCTGGCCGATCCCGGGCGTGACGAGCGACCGCTGCCCGAACCGGTCTGGCGGCGGTACAACGAGGCCACGGGGCGGGGTTGATGCATGGCCGGTGAAAAACTCGGTGAAGACAGGACTCGGCAATCGTCCGTGATATCGGATGGACATATGCGGGGATTCAATGGATGACCATCAGCAGCGAATACGTGATTCTGGAGGAGGTGCTCTGGTATGCCTTCGATTGGCTGCACAAACTGGCCGCCAAGGGTGACCGCGACGATCGGGATGAGGGAGAACTTTTCGCATACTTCTCGATACTCGAATATGGACGCAGGCAGGCTGAGCTTCATGGCATCAAGCTGCTCGGTCATGCGTTGGTGGAAACCGATCTGCATGAACTGATCGACCTTGGTGAACACCGACACGCCCTGCCCACA
>JAVEWF010000106.1:0-5840 GCA_034004665.1 Rhodocyclaceae bacterium
CCGCGTCAAGTAAGCGTTTCTGTCGGGCTCCGTCGACCCGGCGGGCCTTGACCGGGAAAAGCCTGCCGAGAAGATCTTCTCGGCAGGCTTTTTTAATCACTCCTGCAGCAAGAAAAAAAGCGAGGCCACGCTGCCGGCGACGGCCAGGTCGGAAAGCAGCGTTGCCGCGGCCAGGGACGAGACGAGCCAATCGCCGAGCAGGAATGCCCTCCCGCTCCAGAGATATTTCCACAAGCGGAGATGCATCTCCTGATGGCGTGGCAGCAGCGATTCGAGCTGCCTGCTCGTCGGCTCGCCGAGCGCCGCGAAATCCGCCGGATGCCTGCGTTGCAACGCCCGCACCAGAACGAAGCGGAACAGCCAGCTGCCCGCCATCGCGGAGAACAGCGCCAGGACAACTGCCTCTTTCATCACATCGTTCTCGACAACAACCGCCGGCCACCCGCTAGGTGGTCATCTCGATCACCCACTGGGTGACCTTGCCCGTGGCATCGGCGCACTTGTAGCCGCGCGCATCGGAGAAGGCCTTGTATTCGTCGGCCTTCCACATGTCGTAGGTGCGTCCGGTGAACTGTTCCTGCAGCTGGGTGCAGGTCACGCCGCCGAACTCTGCACGGAAACGCTCGACCAGTTCCTTGCACTTCTTGAAGTTGTTGATGTAGCGTCCCTTGTCGAGCTTGTCGCGGTCGCGGCCGTATTTGGCCGACAGGGCGACCAGCCCGCCCGTCAGCGCACCGCAGGTGCCTTCGGCCATCAGCCCGCCGCCTCCGGACAAGCCATGCACGGCCTTGATCGTGGCGTCGTCGATGCCGCCCACCGTTTCCTGCAAGGTCGCCAGCACGCACTGCGGGCAGCAGCCGTAGTCGTACTCGTACCTGGCAGCCTTTTCGTATACCTGCTCGATGAGCTTCTGCTTTTCCTCGGGGGTCATCGGACGTCTCCGTATTTCAGCGAATGCTGATATTCTGAACCATCGCCTGCCTGAACATTTTGATCCACCTCAAAGCCTGCAGACACGTGCAGGGTGGCTATACTCGCGGCACAAGAACAATATCCAACATTCTGCCGGAGGTCACCCATGAAGTTAGAAAACATGAAGCTTGAAACATTGGCCGTCCACGGCGGCTTCAGTCCGGATCCCACCACCAAGGCGGTGGCGGTGCCCATCTACCAGACCACGTCCTACGCGTTCGACGACACGCAGCACGGCGCCGACCTGTTCGACCTCAAGGTCGCCGGCAACATCTACACGCGCATCATGAACCCGACCACCGACGTGCTGGAAAAACGCCTCGCGGCGATGGAAGGCGGCGTCGGCGCGCTCGCGGTGGCCTCGGGCATGTCCGCCATCACCTACGCGATCCAGACCATCGCCGAGGCCGGCGACAACATCGTCTCGGTCGGCACGCTCTACGGCGGCACCTACAACCTGTTCGCCCACACCCTGCCCCAGTACGGCATCGAGGTGCGCTTCGCCGACTACCGCGACCCATCGAGCTTCAAGCCGCTCATCGATGGCAAAACCAAGGCGATCTTCTGCGAGTCGGTCGGCAACCCGCTCGGCAACGTCGTGGACATCGCCGCGCTGGCGGGAATCGCCCATGCCGCCGGCGTGCCGCTGATCGTCGACAACACCGTGCCCACCCCCTACCTGTGCCGTCCCTTCGAGCACGGCGCCGACATCGTCGTGCATGCGCTGACCAAGTACCTCGGTGGCCACGGCACCAGCATCGGCGGCGCGATCGTCGATTCGGGCAAGTTCCCCTGGGCCGAGCACAAGGCGCGCTTCAGGCGCCTCAACGAGCCGGACGTCTCCTACCACGGCGTGGTGTACACCGAGGCGCTCGGCCCGGCGGCCTACATCGGCCGCGCGCGCGTCGTGCCGCTGCGCAACATGGGCGCGGCGATCTCGCCCTTCAACAGCTTCCTGATCCTGCAGGGCATCGAGACCCTGCCGGTGCGCATGGACCGCATCTGCGAGAACACGATGAAGGTCGCGGAATTCCTCAAGGGCCACCCGAAGGCGAGCTGGGTGCGCTATGCCGGCCTGGCCGACCATCCCGAGAACGCGCTGGCGAAGAAGTACATGGGCGGCCGCGCGTCGGGCATCCTCTCCTTCGGCGTGAAGGGCGGACGCGAGGGCGGCGCAAAGTTCCAGGACGCGCTGAAGCTGATCACCCGCCTCGTCAACATCGGCGACGCCAAGTCGCTGGCCTGCCATCCGGCCAGCACGACGCACCGCCAGCTCGGCCCGGACGAACTGAAGAAGGCTGGCGTGTCGGAGGACATGGTGCGCCTGTCGATCGGTCTGGAGCACATCGACGACATCAAGGCGGACCTGGATCAGGCGCTCGCAGCCGTCTGACGATAATGATGTAACGGGCGGCGGGCTCAGGCCCGCTGCCACTGCCGGCGCAGGCTCTCCAGGCAGGACGCCGGGCGCCTCAGGCAGGCACGCATGGCCCGGGTCAGGCGCGTCCAGAACCGCAATCCTCCGGAACGGCGACAGGACAGCTGGCCTAATGCCGTGACGACGCGATTGCGACCGGCATGCTTCGCTTCATAGAGCGCCCGGTCGGCCGCTGCGATCATCTCGGCGGCAAGATCCGATTCACCGTCAGTACGACCGGCACTGCCGGTGTCCAGCATCGACAGGCCCACCGAGAGGGTGACCGGCACCGTCTCGCCTCCGGTCGCCCGGAAACAGCTGCCCGCAACTGCAGCGCGGATGCGTTCGGCGATGTCCTGCGCATGCACGGCAGCCGTCTGCGGCAGCAGGACGACGAACTCTTCCCCGCCATAGCGGGCGATGGTATCGCCGGTACGCAACTGGTCCTGGACGAGGCTGGCCACGCTGCGCAGCACCGCGTCGCCGGTCTGGTGGCCCCACGTGTCATTGATGCGCTTGAAGCGGTCGATATCGAGAAACATGCACGCCAGCGGCTGGCGATGCCGCTGTGCCTGGCAGACTTCGGCAAGACAGCGGTGCTCGAAGTAACGGCGGTTTTGTACCCCGGTCAGGGCATCGGTCAGACCGGCGCACTTGAGTCGTTCGTGCGCCAGCGCATTGTCGATGCAGATCGTGACGACGGCGGCAACGCGGTCGAGAAATCGCGTGCCGGCGTCGGGGTTGTAGCGTTCCGCGATGCCACTGCCGAGGTTCAGGCTGCCGATCAGCTCATCACCACGCAACAGCGGCAATACGGCAACCGATGCGATGTTCCTTGCCGTCTCGCCCAGCAGCGCGGCGTGAATCCCGGCTTCGTAGGGCTGCAGCCAGGCACGGGCTCCCGACGCGCATACAGATGTGAAGATTGCGGCGTCTTCGTGGAGCCGAAGACCGGCGGGACGCTGGCTACCGAAGATCCGCGCGATTTCGCATTCCGGATCGATCAGCGACAGGCTGACATGTTCGATACCGAAGGCCGCACGATAGTCTTCAAGCAGGAGGCGGACGAGTTCCGGCAGGGAGCGTGCCGCAATCAGCCGACGTTCGAGCAGGTCGAAGCGTTCCTGCTTGTCTTCGTTGCGTCGAGCCTCGTCGAGCAATGACTCGAGCCGCTGCCGCAGGCTGGAGTTTTCGAAACGCAGTCTGTCGATCATGCCGTCATCTTACGGCATTGGCATGCGGAAACTTGAGCCGGCGCCGTCCTGCCGGCGCCGATTTTTGCAACGCTACAGGGAACGAAGCAACGCGTAGGTGCAGAGTGAGATCAGCGTATCCGGGAACAGGCCGAACAGGGCGACAGCTGCACCATTGAGGGACAGGAGAAAGCGCACGTCGGGGGCCGCGACGATCGGTGCGGCATCGACCGGCGCGTCGAAATACATGAGCTTCACGACGCGCAGGTAGTAGAAGGCCCCGATCAGCGAGAACATCACCGCAAACACGGCAACGGCGACATGGCCGGCATCGACGGCAGCCAGCAGGACCGAGAACTTGGCGAAGAAGCCGATGAAGAACGGTACGCCGGCCATCGAGAACATCAGGATCATCATCACGGCCGCGAACCACGGACTGCGCTGGTTGAGCCCTTTGAAATCCTCGAGGTGCTCGGCCTCGTAGCCGGCGCGCGACAGCAGCAGGATGACGCCGAAGGAGCCGAGCGACATGATCACGTAGGCCACGGCGTAATACATCGCGGAGCTGTAGGCATTGAGTGCGAAGTGGCGGTCGGCACCGACCGTGCCGCTCATCATCGCGAGCAGCAGGAAACCCATGTGCGAGATGGCCGAATAGGCCAGCATGCGCTTGATATTGGTCTGCGCGATCGCAGCGAGGTTGCCGAGGGCGATCGACAATACGGCCAGCAGCATCAGCATGCCCTGCCAGTGCTCGGCCAGTTCGAAGAGTCCATAGACCAGCATGCGCAGCATGATGGCGAAAGCGGCCAGCTTGGGGGCCGAGGCGATCAGCAGCGTGATCGGCGTCGGCGCGCCCTGATAGACGTCCGGCACCCACATGTGGAAGGGCACGGCGCCGAGCTTGAAGGCGATGCCGGAGACGATGAAGACGAGGCCGAAGACCAGCACGGTCTTGTTGGCGACGCCGAGATGCAGGGCCTGGGCGACACCGCCGATCTCGAGCGTGCCGGTGGCGCCATACACCATGGACATCCCGTAGAGCAGCAGGCCCGAGGCGAGCGCGCCGAGGACGAAATACTTCATCGCGGCTTCGGTCGCGCGCGGGCTGTCGCGGTCGATGGCGACGAGGGCGTAGAGCGACAGCGACAGCAGTTCGAGGCCGAGGTAGATGGTCAGGAAGTGGGCCGCCGAGATCATCACCATCATGCCGACCGTGGCGAACAGCAGCAGCACGTAGTACTCGCCCTTGTCGAGTTGACGTGCGGCAAGATAGTCGCGGCTGTAGATCATGACGACGATCACCGACAGGTACAGCATCAGCTTGAGGAAGTCGGCGAGCAGGTCATCGACGAACATGTTGCTGAAGGTCAGCACGACCTGCCCGTCCATGGTCTGGTAGGTGATCAGCGCGCAGCCGACCAGGGCGATCATGGTCAGCGAGGCGGTGATCCAGCGCTGGGCCCGGCCGAGGAAGGCATCCACGAGCAGGATGAGGCACGCCATCAGCACGAGGAAGACCTCCGGCATCGCCGGGTAGAGATCGGGCACCACGAAATTCTTGAGCATCGCTTTTCTTGTCGCCGTCTGCGTTGACTAGAGCTTGCTCACAGCCACATGCTTGAGCAGGTTGTCCACCGAGGCATGCATCACCTCGGTGAAGGGATACGGGTAAAGGCCCATGGCCAGCACGCACAGCGCGAGGATGGCCAGGAACAGGAATTCGCGATGGCTGATGTCGGTCAGCTCGGCGACATGGTCGTTGCCGACCGCGCCGAACAGGACCCGCTTGACCATCCAGAGGGTGTACGCGGCACCGAGGATCAGGGTGGTCGCGGCGAGGAAGCCGATCCAGAAGTTGAACTTGACGGCTCCGAGGATGACCATGAATTCGCCGACGAAGCCCGAAGTGGCCGGCAGGCCCGCATTGGCCATGGCGAACAGCACCATGAAGCCGGCGAACTTCGGCATCGTATGCACCACGCCGCCGTAGTCGGCGATCTGCCGCGAGTGCATGCGGTCATACATCACGCCGACGCAGAGGAACATCGCTGCGGAAACGAAGCCATGGGAGATCATCTGCACCAGCGCGCCCTCGACGCCGAGCGCATTGAAGATGAAGAAGCCGAGAGTGACGAAACCCATGTGCGAGATCGACGAATAGGCGATCAGCTTCTTCATGTCGGCCTGCACCAGCGCGACGAAGCCGATATAGATGACGGCGATCAGCGACAGCGCGATCATCATCGGCGCCAGGT
>JAVEWF010000034.1:0-27976 GCA_034004665.1 Rhodocyclaceae bacterium
CATCGAACTGCTGCGCGTCTGAAGAACGCTGCTATAATCCGCGCCTCGTCGGGGCGTAGCGCAGCCTGGTAGCGCACTTGCATGGGGTGCAAGGGGTCGCGAGTTCGAATCCCGCCGCCCCGACCAGTAATACAAAAGCCGTTAGTGAGATTAATCACTAGCGGCTTTTTCATTTCAAGTTCTCGTTCCTCAAGTCGAAGAGACTGCGGCCGATAGATGCCTGAAAGGTGTTCAGGAGGTCGCGATGGCTTATAGCGCTTTGCTTGCACTCGTTACGCCCCCGGCGGTCCATGCCAAGCCGGCGGTGACGTCGGTGAATCCTGACGGCCGAAATTCGGGGCAGTCGGAGCGCCAGAAGCGCGGGCGACGCAATGACGGCAATGCAGAGGGCACCCACCCAGTTCCGAACGTCCAGGGCCAGATTACCGGGAAGGTGATCGACACGACGGCCTGAAGTGCGGCGCGGATTCCGGGCGGAAAAGTCGGTGCCGGCAGGACGGCGCGTTCAGCCGACGATCTTGTTGATCGGTAGTTCGATGATGCCGCGGGCGCCGGCCTGATAGAGACTGGGAATCAGTTCGCGCACGCGCTTTTCCTCGACGACGATGCCGAGGTCGACCCAGTCGGGGTCGGCCAGTGAGGCGATGGTCGGGGTGGCGGGGGCGGGCAGGATGGCGGTAATCGTGTCCAATGCGTCCTTCGGTACATTCATCGAGAGAAAGACGCGCGTGGCGGCGGCGATCGCGCCGTTGAGGAGCATCAGCACGCGATCGATCTTGGCCTGCTTCCAGCCATCCTTGAGCGAGTCGTGGTTGGCGATGAAGCGGGGCGTGCTTTCAAGCACGACGTGCATGACGCGCAGGTCGTTCGCACGCAGCGAGGATCCCGTTTCGGAGACGTCGACGATCGCGTCGGCGAGGATCGGCGGCTTGACTTCGGTGGCGCCCCATGAAAACTCGACGGAAGCCCCCACGCCATGCGCAGCAAGGAAGCGTTGCGTCATGCCCACTGCCTCGGTGGCGATGCGCTTGCCCCGCAGGTCTTTCACGTCCTTGAACGGCGAGTCTTCCTTGACGGCCATGACCCAGCGCACGGTGCCGTAGTTCGGCCACGGGGCCTTGAGATCGGCGAGTTCGGCGACATCGGCGCCCACTTCCTGGATCCAGTCGAGCCCGGTGATGGCGCAGTCGAGGATGCCCTGCGCGACGTAGCGCGCCATTTCCTGCGGCCGGATCAGGATGCACTGGATCTCGGCGTCGTCGATCGACGGGTAGTAGGAGCGGCCCGAGATGCGCAGGTTGTAGCCGGCGCGCACGAACAGGCTCTGCGTGGTTTCCTGCAGGCTGCCTTTCGGAATGCCGATGCGCAGGATCCGGTCGCTCATGAGGTCGCCTTCCTACTCGTAACGGACGTCGAGGATCTCGTATTCGCGGCGGCCGCCGGGCGTCTGCACCTCGACCACGTCGCCGGCGTATTTGCCGATCAGCGCACGGGCGACCGGCGAGTTGAGCGAGATCTTGTTCTGCTTGATGTCGGCTTCGTCGTCGCCGACGATCTGGTAGGTGACGGTCTGGCCCTCGTCGGTATCCTCGAGCTCGACGGTGGCGCCGAAGACGACGCGGCCGTCGGCATCGAGCGCACGCGGGTCGATGATCTGTGCGTTGCCGAGCTTGCCTTCGACTTCGGCGATGCGGCCCTCGATGAAGCCCTGCCGCTCCTTGGCGGCATCGTACTCGGCGTTCTCGGACAGGTCGCCGTGCGAGCGCGCCTCGGCGATTGCGGCGATGACGGCCGGACGCTCGACGGTCTTCAGTCGCTGCAATTCCGCCTTGAGCAGTTCCGCTCCGCGCAGGGTGATGGGAACCTTGCTCATGTCGCCGCCCGGTCCATGCCCAGTTCGGCATGGAGTTGCTGGATCGAATAGGTTTCGAGTCCGGAGTGACGCATGCCGACACAGGCGGCGCGTGCGCCTTCGACCGTGGTGAACAGCGTGATCTTCTGCGACAGCGCCGAGGTACGGATCACGCGCGAATCGAGGATCGCGGCGCGCTTCTCGTCGACGGTGTTCACGATCAGCACAATCTCGTTGTTCTTGATCATGTCGACGATGTGCGGGCGCCCCTCGCTGACCTTGTTGACCGGCGTAACCGGAATGCCGGCATCGCCGATGGCGGTCGCGGTGCCGCGCGTCGCGAACAGGGTGAAACCCAGTTCATGCAGCAGGCGGGCGACCTCGACGGCCTTCAGCTTGTCGGCGGACTTGACCGTGATCAGGGCACGGCCGGCCGCCGGCAGTTTCGTGCTGGCCGCGATCTGCGACTTGACGAATGCTTCGCCGAATGTCCGGCCGACGCCCATGACCTCGCCGGTCGACTTCATCTCGGGACCCAGCAGCGTATCGACACCGGGGAACTTGACGAAGGGGAAGACGGCTTCCTTGACCGAGTAGTAGGGCGGGATGACTTCCTTCGTCACACCCTGGTCGGCGAGGCTGCGGCCGGCCATGCAGCGGGCGGCGATCTTCGCCAGCGGCAGGCTGGTGGCCTTGGAGACGTAGGGCACTGTGCGCGAGGCGCGCGGGTTTACTTCCAGCACATAGACCACGGCATCCGCGCCACGTCCCTGGATGGCGAACTGGACGTTCATCAGGCCGACGACGTTGAGGCCCTTGGCCATCATCGTCGTCTGGCGGCGCAGCTCGTCCTGGATTTCGGGCGAGAGCGAGAAGGGGGGCAGCGAGCAGGCCGAATCGCCCGAGTGCACGCCCGCCTGCTCGATGTGCTCCATGATGCCGCCGATGATGACCTGCCGGCCGTCGGAGAGGGCATCGACGTCGACTTCGGTGGCGTCGTTGAGGAAGCGGTCGAGCAGCACCGGCGAGTCGTTGGAGACCTTGACCGCCTCGCGCATGTAGCGCTCGAGGTCCTTCTCCTCATGGACGATTTCCATGGCGCGGCCGCCGAGCACGTAGGACGGACGGACGACCAGCGGGTAGCCGATCTCGGCGGCGAGGCGCAGGGCGTCCGGCTCGGTGCGCGCGGTGCGGTTGGGCGGCTGCTTGAGGCCGAGGTCCTGCAGCAGCTTCTGGAAGCGCTCGCGGTCTTCGGCGGCATCGATCATGTCGGGCGAGGTGCCGATGATCGGCACGCCGTTCTTTTCCAGGTCGCGGGCGCGCTTGAGCGGCGTCTGTCCGCCGAACTGCACGATCACGCCGGCCGGCTGCTCGACATGGACGATCTCGAGGATGTCCTCGAGCGTCAGCGGCTCGAAGTAGAGGCGGTCCGAGGTGTCGTAGTCGGTCGACACGGTCTCGGGGTTGCAGTTGACCATGATCGTCTCGTAGCCGTCCTCGCGCATGGCGAGGGCGGCATGGACGCAGCAGTAGTCGAACTCGATGCCCTGGCCGATGCGGTTCGGGCCGCCGCCGAGCACCATGATCTTCTTGCGGTCGGTCGGTCGCGACTCGCACTCTTCCTCGTAGGTCGAGTACATGTAGGCGGTCGAGGTGGCGAATTCGGCGGCGCAGGTATCGACGCGCTTGAAGACCGGACGCACGCCGAGCTTCTGGCGATGTTCCCTGACTGCCGTCTCGCCGGCACCGAGTTTTGTCGCGATGCGACGGTCGGAGAAGCCCTTGCGCTTGAGGGCGCGCAGTTCGTCAGCGGAAAAACTTTCCAGCGTGCGACCGGAGATTTCGTTCTCGATCTGGACGATCTCTTCGATCTGGACGAGGAACCATGGATCGATCTTGGTCAGGTTGAACACATCCAGCATGGAGTAGCCGGAACGGAAGGCCTGGCCGAGGTACCACATGCGCTGCGCGCCCGGGTTGGCCAGCTCGTGTTCGATCTCCTCGCGCGTCGCCTCGATTTCGTCGAGGCCGTAGACGCTGACCTCGAGGCCGCGCAGGGCCTTCTGCAGCGATTCCTGGAAGCTGCGGCCGATGGCCATGACTTCGCCGACCGACTTCATCTGCGTCGTCAGGCGGTCATCGGCCTGCGGGAACTTCTCGAAGGCGAAGCGCGGCACCTTGGTGACGACGTAGTCGATCGAGGGTTCGAACGAGGCGGGCGTGGCGCCGCCGGTGATGTCGTTCTTCAGTTCGTCGAGCGTGTAGCCGACGGCCAGCTTGGCCGCGACCTTGGCGATCGGGAAGCCGGTGGCCTTGGAGGCCAGCGCCGAGGAGCGCGACACGCGCGGGTTCATCTCGATGACGATCATGCGCCCGTCGTCCGGGTTGATCGCGAACTGCACGTTCGAACCGCCGGTGTCGACGCCGATCTCGCGCAGCACCGCGATGCTGGCGTTGCGCATGATCTGGTATTCCTTGTCCGTCAGCGTCTGCGCCGGTGCGACGGTGATCGAATCGCCGGTGTGCACGCCCATCGGGTCGAGGTTCTCGATCGAGCAGACGATGATGCAGTTGTCCTTGCGGTCGCGCACCACCTCCATCTCGTACTCTTTCCAGCCGAGCAGCGATTCCTCGATCAGCAGCTCTTTGGTGGGCGAGGCTTCGAGGCCGCGCTTGCAGATCTCGACGAATTCCTCCTGGTTGTAGGCGATGCCGCCGCCCGAGCCGCCCATCGTGAAGGAGGGGCGGATGATGGTCGGGAAGCCCATCACGCTCTGCACCTGCTGGGCCTCCTCCATGCTGTGGGCGATGCCGGAACGCGCCGAGCCGAGGCCGATCTTCGTCATGGCCTGCTTGAACTTCTCGCGGTCCTCGGCCTTGTCGATGGCCTCCTTGCTTGCGCCGATCATCTCGACGCCATATTTCTCGAGCACGCCGTGCTTGGCGAGGTCGAGCGCGCAGTTCAGCGCGGTCTGGCCGCCCATGGTCGGCAGCACCGCGTCGGGCCGCTCCTTGGCGATGATGTTTTCCAGCACCTGCCAGGTGATCGGCTCGATGTAGGTAACGTCCGCCATGTTCGGGTCGGTCATGATCGTCGCAGGATTGGAATTGACGAGGATGACCTTGTAACCCTCTTCGCGCAGGGCCTTGCAGGCCTGGGCACCGGAATAGTCGAACTCGCAGGCCTGGCCGATGATGATCGGGCCCGCGCCGATGATGAGGATGCTGTGGATATCGGTACGTTTAGGCATTGTATTGCTCCATCAGCTTGATGAAGCGATCGAACAGGTAAGACACGTCGTGCGGGCCTGGGCTTGCCTCAGGGTGGCCCTGGAAGCACAGCGCCGGCCGGTCGGTCCAGGCCAGGCCCTGCAGGCTGCCGTCGAACAGCGAGACGTGCGTCACCTTGACGTTGGCGGGCAGGGTGGCCGGATCGGCGGCGAAGCCGTGGTTCTGGCTGGTGATCAGCACCTGACCGGATTCCAGATCCTTGACCGGGTGGTTCGCGCCGTGGTGGCCGAACTTCATCTTGAGCGTTTTGCCGCCGCCGGCCAGCGCCATCAGCTGGTGGCCGAGGCAGATGCCGAAGGTCGGCAGTTTCTTGTCGAGGAATTCGCGGATTGCGGCGATGGCGTAGTCGCAGGGCTCGGGGTCGCCGGGGCCATTGGACAGGAATACGCCGTCCGGATTCATCGCCAGCACCTCGGCGGCCGGGGTCTGCGCCGGCACGACGGTGAGCCTGCAACCGCGCTCGGCGAGCATGCGCAGGATGTTGCGCTTCACGCCGAAGTCGTAGGCGACGACGTGGAATTTCGCTGTCGCCTGCGGCACGTAGCCCTTGCCGAGGCGCCATTCGCCTTCGGCCCATGCGTAGGGCCTGTCGACCGTGACGACCTTGGCGAGGTCCATGCCCGCGAGTCCGGGGAAGGCTTTGGCTTGCGCGATGGCATCATCGGCGTTCAGGTTCTCGCCTGTCATCAGGCAGCCGGCCTGCGCGCCCTTCTCGCGCAGGATGCGCGTCAGCTTGCGGGTGTCGATGTCGGCGATGCCGACGATGTTCTCGGCACGCAGGTAGTCGGACAGGGTCTGTTCGGAACGGAAGTTCGAGGCAAGCAGCGGCAGGTCGCGGATCACCAGTCCGGCGGCGTGGATGCGGCCGGCTTCGCAGTCTTCGCGATTGACGCCGGTATTGCCGATGTGCGGATAGGTGAGGGTGACGATCTGGCGCGTATAGGAAGGATCCGTGAGGATTTCCTGATAGCCGGTCATGGCGGTGTTGAACACCACCTCGCCGACCGAGGTACCGGCGGCGCCGATACCCTTGCCCCGAAATACCGTCCCGTCGGCGAGAGCTAGCAAGGCGGACGGGAAAGCAGTCAAAATCGGGCTCCTGGGCGATTGTTGCAATGCACCAAGTCTGGAAAACCAGTACCTTGGTCAAACCGCGCCATTGTAGCCGATTTGCCGTCTCTCGGGCGGACGACGCAGCGCCTAGGCGGCCCCGTTCATTTCAGGCCGAGCACGTCCTGCATGTCGAACAGGCCGCTCTTCCGCTCCTTCAGGAAGCGTGCGGCACGCAGCGAACCGAGGGCGTAGGACATGCGGCTGGCGGATTTGTGGGTGATCTCGATGCGCTCGCCGGTGCCGGCGAACAGCACCGTGTGGTCGCCGACGATGTCGCCGCCGCGGATCGTCGAAAAGCCGATTTGCGTGGCCGGACGCTCGCCGGTATGGCCTTCACGGCCATAGATGGCGCATTCGGACAGGTCGCGGCCCAGTGCTGCGGCGACGACTTCGCCCATGCGCAGCGCGGTTCCCGAGGGCGCATCGACCTTCATGCGGTGGTGCGCCTCGATGACTTCGACATCGTAGCCTTCGTTGAGGATGCGCGCGGCGACGTCGAGCAGCTTGAAGACGGCATTGACGCCGACGGCCATGTTGGGTGCGAAGACGATCGGGATGTCGCGTGCCGCGGCTTCGATCTGCTGTTTCTGTTCGGCGGTGAAGCCGGTCGTGCCGATCACCGCATGCACGCCGTGGCGGCGGCAGATGTCGAGATGGGCGAGTGTGCCTTCGGGGCGGGTGAAGTCGATCAGGCAGTCGGCAGCGGCGATGACGGCCTCGGCATCGTCGTCGATGTCGAAGGCGGCGGCCAGTTCGGCGTCCTCTGCGGCCTCCACGGCCTCGATCAGCATGCGGCCCATGCGACCGCGCGCGCCGGCGATCGCGTAGCGAATCTTCTGCATCGTCAATCCTTCTTGGGTTCGGTCGGCACGTCGATGACGCGCGAGGCGGGCGCCTCGGTCTGGGCGGCGCTGTCCTGCGTGGCCGCGACCACATCGCCGCCGACGCGCACCAGCTTGTCGTCCTCGAAATAGACGACGAGCCGACGCGACTGGAGCTCGCCGCGTCCCGGCTTGAAGCGGTAGACGTAGTCCCAGCGGTCGGCATGGAAGAGGTCGGTCACCAGGGGCGTGCCGAGGGCGAACCGTACCTGGTCCTTGCTCATGCCGGGTTTCAGGCGCGCGACCATTTCCTGGGTGACGTAATTGCCTTGCCGGACGTCGATCCGGTAGGGGGAAAGATAGGAGGTCACCTCCGGCGAACCGGAACAGGCGGCGAGAAAAACCAGGCTGGGAAGCAGGAGGCGCGACAGCATGTCGGGAATGGGGCGGTAGGTGGCGAAAAGCGCATGGATGCGGGCAAAAACTATATCATATGCCCCGCCATTCCCTTTTCCCGTCAAACGCCCGATACGCATGACCGACCCCGCAGAACTCAAGAGCATCGGCCTCAAGGTCACCGTGCCGCGGATGACCATCCTCGACCTGTTCCGCCGGTCGGCGACGCGCCATCTGAGTGCCGAAGACGTCTATCGGCAGCTGCTGGCCGAGCATATCGACATCGGGCTGGCGACGGTCTATCGCGTACTGACCCAGTTCGAACAGGCCGGCCTGCTCGAGCGCCACCACTTCGAATCCGGCAAGGCGGTGTTCGAGTTGAACGATGGACAGCATCACGATCATCTGGTCTGCCTGCAGTGCGGTCGCGTCGAAGAATTCGCCGATCCTGAAATCGAGCGACGTCAGTCGAAAGTGGCGAAGGAACGGGGATTCACTGTGGTCGAGCATGCGCTGTACCTGTATGCCGACTGTGTGAAGAAGCACTGTCCGCATCGTCCGGCGAAGCAGGAATGACGTTCGTGTATGCAGACGGACTGATTTCGGATACGATGCCCCTGCTTCGATGCATCAGCGAAAGGGAAGGCCGGCAACATGCAGATTGACTTTTCGGCAGCGACGGGGACGGGGGTGGTCCGCCTGGCCGGACGCTTCGACTACACCACGCGCACCCAGTTCATGACGGCGGCCGAGGAGTGTGTGGCGCAGGCGCCGGCGGGGGAAATCCGGATCGACATGAGCGGCCTGGAGTACATCGACAGTTCCGCGCTCGGCATGCTGCTGATGATGCGGGACAAGGCGCGCAAGTTCGACAAGACCATCGCGCTCGTGAATGCGCGGGGGCGGGTGCGCGAAGTGATCGATACGGCCCAGTTCGACCGCCTTTTCAAGGTCGCCTGACCGCCCGGTACCTTCGTTTCCTCCGGGAGCGCCGTCTCGCCGGCGCCGACTTTTGCCGATACCGGGCGTGCTTGTTCCATGTCAAGGCGGACGAACATCGTCCGTCACTAATATTCGACGCACGCCACCGGAGGCCATTCACGATCCGCCATGACAGTGCACACCCATCCCTCGCCCCATCGTCCGGATGACGGACACAAGCTGCATCGCTATCCGCCCGGCGATCTCGCCATCTGGGTCTTCATCCTCGCCGAGTTGTCCGCCTTCTTTGTCCTGTTCGCCGTCTACGCGTTTACGCGGCTCAAGCATCTCGAACTCTTCGACGAAATGCAGCGCACGCTCGATGTCGATGCCGGCATGATCAACACCCTGCTGCTGATCACCGGCAGCTGGTGCGTGGCACGCGCTGTCGCCGCGATCAAGCGCAACCTGTGCCGGCAGAGCGCCCACTGGCTGCTGGCGGCGATCGGCACCGGGGTCGGCTTCCTGATCGTCAAGTATTTCGAGTACGGCGCCAAGTTCTCGGCCGGCATCAACCTCGATACCAATCTCTTCTACACCTTCTACATCTCCCTGACGATGTTCCATGCCATGCACGTGGTGCTCGGCATGGCGATCCTGTTCTTCGTCTGGAAGAAGGCCATGGCGGGCGGCTACTCGGCACAGGACCACCATGGCCTGGAGACGGGTGCCAGCTACTGGCACATGGTCGACCTGGTGTGGATCATCCTGTTCCCGCTGGTCTATGTGATGAGGTGACTGCATGAGCGTGCATTTTCTCAACGTCATCTGGATCGCGCTGATGGTCGCGACCGTGCTGACCTGGTTCATCGGCAAGACCGGCCACCTCAGCGTCGCGATGGTGGTTGCCGTCCTGATGATTTCGGCCGTCAAGGGCTGGCTGATCATCTACGATTTCATGGCCCTGCGCCGTGTGCGTTTTTTCTGGCGCGCCATCGTGCTAGGCTGGCTGCTCCTGACGCTCGCCATCATCCTGCTCGCCTACTGGCTCGGACTGAAATGACTGCCCAGCAAAACGATCTTCCCTTCTACGAACCCGCCGGCAACGAAATCGATCTCTTCGAGCACGCGCACCGCAACCACCTGCCCGTGCTCATCAAGGGGCCGACCGGCGTCGGCAAGACGCGCTTCGTCGCCTACATGGCCGCGAAGCTGAACCTGCCGCTCTACACCGTCGCCTGCCACGATGATCTCACCGCCGCCGACCTCGTCGGCCGCCACCTGATCGGTGACGGCGCCACCTACTGGTCCGACGGCCCGCTGACGCGCGCAGTGCGCGAAGGCGGCATCTGCTACCTCGACGAAGTGGTCGAGGCGCGCAAGGACACCACCGTGGTGATCCACCCGCTGGCCGACCACCGCCGTACGCTGCCGATCGACCGCACCGGCGAGGTGCTGCACGCACCGGACAATTTCATGCTCGTCGTCAGCTACAACCCCGGCTACCAGAACTTCCTCAAGGGCATGAAGCCCTCGACGCGCCAGCGTTTCCTCGCGCTGCGCTTCGACTTCCCGGACGCGGCGCGCGAAGAGTCGGTGCTGATCGGCGAAACCGGCTGCGACGAGATGACCGCGAAGCGGCTCGTCAATATCGGCCGCAGCCTGCGCGCACTCAAGGATGTCGACCTCGAGGAGGTCGCCAGCACGCGCCTGCTCGTCTATGCGGCGATCCTGATCCGCGACGGCATGGATCCGGTCGCGGCCTGCCGCGCTTCGCTGGTCGAGGCGCTTACCGACGATCTCGAGGTCGCGGCCGCGCTCGACGAAGTGGTGCTCGCCACCTTCGGTCGATGAAACTGCTTCCGGACAACGACGAGATCGAGGATATCGACGATCGGGACGGCAACGGCAGCGAAGCCGTTCCCGGCCAGGAACTCGCCGTGGCCGCCGAGACGCTCTATCTGGTCAACCTGATGCTCGCACCGGGACTGGCCTTCCTCGGCATCGCCTGGCTCTGGTTGAAGCGCCGGAAGGATGCCCCGCCACTGGCGCGCTGCCACCTCGACCAGACCTTCTTCGTCAGCCTGTGGGGCGGCGGGCTGATCGTCGTCGCCAACGCACTGCTGTTCCTCTGGCTCGGCTGGGACTGGGAATGGACCTGGGTGGCCGTCATCATGTACTTCACCTGCGTGCATTCGACGCTGATCCTGCTCGGCATGCTCGGCCTGGCCAAGGCGATGGCCGGCAAGCCCTGGGTCTATCCCTGGATCGGTCCCCGCTGCGAGGGCCTCTGAATGGAAGAGTGGATCGGCGGCATCTGGGATCGCTGGATCACCCAGACCGCGCGGCGCGACCATCCCGAGGCGGCGGTCCACCTCAAGGACATCGAAAAGACGATCGGCGTGCTGTTCCGGGCGCTGGGCGGCGATGCCGGCCTGCGCGTCGCCGCCGCGGCCGACACGACCCATGGCGCCCGCCGCCGGCTGCTCGAACGCATCGCCGGCGTGCATGAACGTACCGCGCATGCCGCACTGGACATGGAAACCCTGCGCCTGCCGCCGCGCATCGCCGTCTTTCCGGCGCCGACTTTCAATCGGGATCTGTACATCTGGCTGGCTGCCGTCGCCGGCAGTGCCGGGCCGGCGCTGGCCGGGAAATACGCCGGCGAGTGGATCGTGCGCAACCAGTTCGCCGCCTGGGTCACGCTGCAGCGCTATCCCGGACTGATGCCGCGCTATCGCCGGCTCGTCGATGCGCTCCTCGCCGAACGCATCGCGCCGGAAAAAATGCCGGCGGACGAAGCTGCGCAGGAGCGGGCGGTGCGGCAGGCGCTCGTCGAGCCCGGCAGCGTCCCGGAATTGCCGCCGCTGACCCGCCACAAGGCGAAGCCGCTGCAGCCGGTGCCGCTGTGGCTCTACCCCGCGCCGCCTTCGGCCGCCGCGCCGCGCCAGCGCGACCCGCAGCCCGGCGAGGCCGCGGACAACGAGCAGCCCAAGGAGCAGCAGGCCGAGAACAAGCGCTACCAGGCCAACCGCGACGAGCTGCCCGAGAACGAGTCGCCGATGATCCTGATGTGGCGCGCCGAGAGCATCTTTTCCTGGGCGGAATACCTGCGGGTCAATCGCGCCCTCGACGAGGACGAGAACCCCGATGCGGGCCGCGCCGCCGAATCGCTCGAACAACTCACCGTCGCCGATGATGGCGACCAGCGCGTCGCCTCGAAGGTGCGCTTCGACCTCGACCTGCCGTCGGCGGCGGCCGACGACCTGCTGGTCGGGCCGGGCATCCCGCTGCCCGAGTGGGACTGGAAGCGCCGTGTCATGAAGCCCGACTTCTGCCGCCTGCAGACCATGGTGGCGCGCGAGGCCGAGCCGCAGCCGCTGCCCGAACACCTGCGCCGGCACGCGCGCAAGCTCAAGAACCAGTTCGCCGCGCTCGCGCCGGTGCGCCGCTGGCAGAAGGCGCAGCCCGAAGGCACCGAGATCGACGTCGATGCCTGCGTGCGCATTTACGCGGACCGGCTCGCCGGCTGGCATTTTTCCGGCGCCGGCGCCTATCTCAACCATCGGCCGACCGAACGCGATCTCGCCTGCCTGGTGCTGGCCGACCTGTCGCTGTCCACCGACGCCCACGCCAACGACGCGCAGCGCGTCATCGACGTCATCCGCGACAGCCTGATGCTGTTCGGCGAGGCCCTGTCCGCCACCGGCGACCAGTTCGGCTTCTACGGCTTCTCGTCGCTGAAGCGCAATTTCGTGCGCTTCCACGAGATCAAGGCCTTCGACCGGCCGCTCGACGCCGTCGCGCGCGGCCGCATCGCCGCGCTCAAGCCGGGTTACTACACGCGCATCGGCGCCGCGGTGCGCCGCTCGATCCAGCTGCTCGAGAAAGTGCCGGCCAACCGCCGCCTGATGATCATCCTCTCCGACGGCAAGCCGCACGACATCGACCTCTACGAAGGCCGCTACGGCATCGAGGACACGCGCATGGCGCTGATCGAGGCGCGCGAGGCCGGCATCAAGCCCTTCTGCGTCACCATCGACCGCGAGGGCGCCGGCTACCTGCCGCACCTGTTCGGCCCGGCCGGCTACACCATCGTCCGCAAGCCGGAAGACCTGCCCGACCGCCTGCCGCTGCTCTATGCGCAACTGACCGGCAACGCCTGAATTCCCGTTATCCTTAAGCCATGAAACTGCTGCAGCATCCCTATCTCTCCGTCGGCTTCCGCACCCTGTTCCCGCTCGCCTGCGTCGCCGGGCTGGCGCTGCCGCTGTGGTGGTCGCTGGTGTTCACCGGCGCCGTCCCGCCGCCGCCGACTTTTGTGCAATCGTCCCTGCAGTGGCATGCCCACGAGATGTTCTACGGCTTCGGCTGGGCGCTGCTCGGCGGCTTCCTGCTGACGGCGACGAAGAACTGGGTCGGCGTGCGCGGCTGGCACGGCGGCGCGCTGCTGTTCCTGTTCGCCGCCTGGATCCTCGATCGCGTCGCCATGAGCTTCGGCGCCAGCTGGCCGGCATGGCTGTTCTGGACGGCCAACGCCCTGTTCCAGGTCGCCGTCGTCGCCATGCTGATGCATACCCTGCTGCAGCAGAAGGTGCGCGGCGGCGCGAGCGACAACTATTTTTTCTGGATCGCGCTGCCGCTGTTCCTGCCGGCCAAGTTCCTCATCGTGCAGGGCGACTGGTACGTGCTCGGCTGGAGCATGTCGCTGGCGCTGTTCCGCATCGCCTTCCTGCTGATGCTCGAGCGCACCCAGGTGCAGTTCATGCGCCACGCCTTCCGTCTCGACATCCTGCGCGATCCGCGCCTCGACTTCCCGATCAAGTGGCTGGCCGTCACGCTCGTCTTTGCCGAACTGCTGCCGGCCCCGCTGGCCGGCATGCTGGAGTTCGTCCTCGCCGGCCTGCTGCTGTGGCGCTTCGCCTTCTGGCATCCGTACAAGGCCCTGACGCGCCTCGATGTCGGCATCATGTACGTCGGCTACCTGATGATCGCCGCTCAGCTTCTCGTGTCCGGCGTCGGCCGCTTCGCCGATATCGCCTGGGTCGGCACGGTGGCGGTGCATGTGTTTACCGTCGGCGTCTTCGGCCTCGTCGGGCCGGCCATGATCGTGCGTATCTCGAAGGGCCATACCGGCCGCGAAGTCGTGTTCGAGCGCGCCGACAAGGCCGTGCTGTGGATCATGCTGGCCGGCTTCTTCGCGCGGGTCGTCGCCCCGCAGCTGCATCCGGCCGGCTACATGATGTGGCTGCACCTTGCCGCCACCTGCTGGCTCGTCGCCTTCACCCTCCTGCTGTGGCGCATCCTGCCCATGCTGTTCGCGCCGCGCATCGACGGCCGTCCGCACTGAAAAAGTCGGCGCCGGCGGGACGGCGCGCGGTGTGGCTATTCCGGCAGCGACAGGCGCACGTGCGCGACCGTGCCGCCGCCGTCGCGCGGCGACAGCCAGACCGCCCAGTCGTTCGCCTGTGCGATCTGGCGCACGATGGCGAGCCCCAGGCCGCTGCCGCCGGTGCGGCTGCTGCGCGAAGGGTCGAGACGGTGGAAGGGCTGGAAGACGGCCTCGAGCTGGTCGGCCGGGATGCCCGGCCCGCGGTCCATGATGCGGATTTCGACTTGGCCGTCGGCGATGTCGTACTCGATGTCGATCGGCTGCCCGTCGTTGTAGCGGGCGGCGTTGTCGACGAGGTTGGAGAGGATGCGCCGCAGCGCCATCGGCCGCACGCGCAGGCGGCAATCCGGTCCCTTGCGGCCGCGGATCCCGATCCCCGGGGCATTCTCATGGGCGATTTCGGCGAGCAGGTCGCAGAGGTTGATTTCGGCCGAGTCGCGTTCGGCGAAGTCGCGGCCGACCTCCAGGCAACGTCCGATCAGCTGGTTCATGTGCTCCACGTCGTGCATGATGCGTTCGAGCAGGTCGGCGTCGGGTTTCTCCGCGAGCATGCCCATCGCGAGGCGTATGCGCGTCAGCGGCGAGCGCAGGTCGTGCGAGATGCCCGCGAGCAGGGTGGTGCGGTTCGCCAGCAGGGTCTCGACCTCTTCGCCCATACGATTGAACTCGTGCGCCAGCATGGCCAGTTCGCTGGGCCCGGTTTCGGGCAGCGGCGGCGGCCGTAGCCCTTTCCGGATAGGTTGCGTAGCGGCCGCCAGGCGCGTCAAGGGCCGGGTGAGCCAGTGCGCCAGCCAGGCCGAGGTCAGCAGGGTGACGATGATCCCGGTGGCGAGGATGATCAACAGGGCGAGCGATGGCTGCACGGAAATGCGGCCCGGCTGGAAGCCGATGCGCACGGGGCCGCCCTCCATGGGCATGTCGACCCAGTACCAGAGGGTGCCATCCGGTCCGGGCGCCTGCTGCAGGACGATGTTGTGCCCGGTTCGCCTGCTCAGGGCGGATTCGAGGAAGTGGAAATAGGGCAGCAGGTGAGGCGGCCGGACGGCGGTGCCGATATCGGCTGCAGGCGGATCCTGGACGTGCAGGCGGTGAATCTTCCCCATGCGTTCGAGCAGCTGCACGCGCTGCGTCTGCGAAGCGGCCTGCCAGGATTCGCTGACACCCAGCAGCAGTGCGGCGAAGTCGTCGGTGGCGTGGCGGCCGAGGGGGATCAGCGCGAAATTCAGAATGACGGCGATGGTGAATGCCTGGAAGGCGATCGAGACCAGGGCAATGACCAGCGTGGTGCGGCCGAACAGGCTGCGCGGCAGCATCAGGGCCTGCCCGCTCCGGTCGGCGAGAAGAGGTAGCCTTCGCCCCAGACGGTGCGCAGGAACACCGGATGCGCTGGATCCGCCTCGATCTTGCGCCGCAGGCGGGTTACGCGCACATCGACCATGCGGTCAAAGGGGGAGCGCTCGTAGCCCTTGAGCAATTCGACCAGGGCATCGCGGCTCAGTACCCGGTCGGGATGATCGAGCAGCACCTTGAGCAGCGAGAATTCGGCGCCCGATAGCTCGATTTCCGCGCCGTTGCGCACGAGGCGGTGTGCCTCGACGTCGACCTCGTAGGGACCGAAATGCCGGAAACGGCCCGGGGCAGGGGGCGTGCGCCTGCGCCGCAGCACGGCGGCGATGCGTGCCAGCAATTCTCGATGGCTGAACGGCTTGGGCAGGTAGTCGTCGGCGCCGATCTCGAGGCCGACGATGCGGTCGACCTCCTCGCCGCGGGCGGACAGCATGATGATCGCCGGCGAGCCCTCTGTGCTCAAGGAGCGCGCCAGCGTCAGCCCGTCCTCGCCGGGCAGCATGACATCGAGCAGGATCAGGTCGACCGGGCGGGTGGCGAGTTGATGCCGCATCGCGCCGCCATCGGGGACCGCGGTCACGTCATAGCCGTTGCCGGACAGGTAGCGCGTCAACAGCTCGCACAGGCCGGCGTCGTCGTCGACCACGAGTATCCGCCCCTGGTTTCCCCCCATGCGTTCGCTCCCGCCTGTAACAACTTGTAACAACTTCCGCATTTGCGCAACACCGCGGAAATCGCCTCTTTCTAGCCTGCCGCAACAGGATTCCCCGATCCGGCGCAAAAGTATCACAAGCGGATCGGGCCGGCCGATTTTTGTCGCAGTCTAAAGAGGAGAGGTCACATGTTCCGCAACAAATCGTTCGTCACCGCAATCATCGCTTTCGCCGTGCTGGGAACCGCATCAGGCAGCACATTCGCGGAAGCGTCCGCCGAGGCGAAAGCAGACGCTCACACGTATCCCAGCGTGGAAAAAACATCGGCCGACAAGCCGAGGCAATACAAGATGAGCAAGGAGTTCATGGAAGCGGTGGGAAAACTGCCGCCAGAATTTCTCGCACAGTTCAAGAAGATGACCAGCAAGCACACCCGCTATAGCGAAGATGCCACCGCGCGGCAGGTGATGATGGAGATTCTCAGCGACGTCCAGTGCGTGACCACCGGCCTGATGATCGAGAACGGCGAGATGGCGGCCGACTGTGCCATGCGCGCCTCTGCGCACCGCTGGCCGAAGGGTCACCTGCTGGCCTATGTCCAGCTGCACCAGATCAACGTCGAATCGCTGTCCGCCCTGCCGACCATCAACGGAATGGTGGAGAAGGGTCTCGAGCGTGTCGCCGACATGGCCATCAAGAAGGACTTCATCGGCGCCAGCACCGAGATGGGCAACGTGCTGCGCGGCTGCGCCACCTGCCACAACATGTTCCGCTTCGACAAGGGATCTTCGAAGTACATCGTCGGCGAGTAATTCATGATCAAAAGGATTGCGGCCGGGATGGCCGCTTTCCTTCCATAGCATCCATATCAGGGGGGGAAGGACATGACTGCAAAGAATACGATCCAGGCTGCCGTCGCGATTGCGCTCGGTTTTGCGGCTACCCATGCTGCCGCCACCAACGGCGACCACATGGTCGGCCTGTCGGCGATCCAGAACGGCATGGCTGGCGCCGTCGTCGCCGCGCCGCAGGAGGCGACCACGGTGCTGGTCAACCCGGCCGGCATGGCGGAACTGGACATTCAGGATGTGCGCTTCGATCTCGGTGTCGGCTTTCTCAATCCGCCGCGCAGGGTCAACGGCTATGAAAGCGATTCGAACCTCTACATGATGCCGACCGGCGCCGTGGCGTTCCGCGTCAATGACAAGCTGACGCTGGGGATGGGCCTTGGCGGGCTGTCGGGCATGGGTGTCGATTTCTCCCAAACGCAACCGACGGGGGTCGGGTCATCACTTGTCACAACCAAACAATTTTTCAAGGTTGCTCCCGGATTTGCCTACCGGGTTAGCGACAGTCTGGCGGTAGGTGCAACTGTTAACCTTAACTACCAAAGCTTGGCAATGTCTGGATATACACCAGGTGGCCGATTCGACCTGCCCCAAAACCAGGTATTTGGCTGGGGTGTGACTGCTGGTGCCATCTGGAAACTCAACAAGCAAATGCAGCTTGGCGTTGCATGGTCGAGCAAGCAGAACATGAGTGAGTTCGAGTGGAACACCAGCGCCGGCAAGATCACGATGGACATGGATGCCCCGCAGACCCTTGCTATTGGCCTTGCCTGGAAGCCGATGCCCGGCTTGCTGATTGAAGGCGATGTCAAGCAGATCTGGTTCAGTGATGTGCTTGGCACAGTCGCGTTCAACCGCCCTGCAGGGTATGCCGGAAACGTGCCTGCTGCTCAGCCATTTGGATGGAGCAACCAGACGGTCTATGCGCTGGGCGTTCAAAAGGATGTTGGCGACAACATGCAGGTGCGTGCCGGTTTCAACTATGGCAAGTCGCCGATCGGTCCTGAGGATGTCAATGCCAACCTCGGTTCGCTGGCGGTGGTCGAGAAGCACCTGAGCCTGGGAGTTTCGCGCAAGTTCAACAAGAAGGTCACGGGCTCGCTCTCCTATGTCCATGCCTTCAAGAACAGCGTGACGTCGAACGTCGGTGCGGCCAATACCATCGAGCTCAAGCAGAACCAGATCAACCTGCAGGTCAGCTATCAGTTCTAAGGAAAACAGGGACATGACAGCCGATCGCATCGTACACCTCGTTCGTCGACTGATCGCTTTGTCGGATCAGGGCCTCGTCCGGTGCGCACATCCGAACAGCCTGTTTCGAACCGCATTCAATATGGAGGCACATCCATGATGCAGCGAATCGCACTCGCCCTGGCCGTTGCCGGGCTGCTTTCCTCGCCGGTGCTGGCACAAGAGGTCGGTGCCCGCGCCAAGGGCGGCTTTGCCGAATCCTTCTTCATCGAGAAGGTGCCGCAGGCCGAGGCCCAGGCGACGGCCCAGCGGCTGGCCAAGGCGGTCATCGCCGCACGCATGATCATCTTTTCCTATGCCGGCAAATTCGTCGACCCGAACCTCGGCGACAAGGGGTTCTCGGGCGAGGTCTTCGAACGGCAGTGGCGTGACGCGCTCGAACCCGACATGATCGATGCCACGCCGACGCAGAAGCGCCTCTACGAGAAGCTGATCTGGGCCGGCCGCCAGGTGATCGAGAACAATCAGGATCGCATCAACGCCAAGGGCGTCGGCTGGAAGAATTTCCTGCCGGCGAAGTGGGAGCGCGAGATGGGCCAGGTGTTCACCGCCAAGACCGGCATCGTTATCAAGCAGCCCGGACGCGCCTACCGCAGCCCGACGAATGCACCCGACGAAACCGAGCGCGCCGCCCTGGTGCATTACGTCAAGGCCGCGCGTGACGACAACCGCCCCCGCACCACCACCGAGCAATGGGGCAAACAGACGGTCTATCGCCACATGGAACCGATCCGCCTGCTGTCGCCCTGCCTGCCGTGCCACGGCAAGCCGAAAGGGGAGCTGGATATCGTCAATTTCGAGAAGGACGGGCTGGAGGCGGGTGATGTCATCGGCCTGATGAGCGTTTCCTTCGGCGTGACCGACTGAACGCACACAAAGTCGGCGCCGGCGGGACGGCGCCGACTAGCGATATACCCGGATGACATCCGGATCGTCAGCGTGCTGCAGCAGCAGGCGATGCACCCGGTCCTGCCACTGCGCCTGAAATTCTCGTAGTTGCTCCGCGGTCGCCTGGCCCGACAGGCACAGGGCCATCAGTTCGCCCATGCGCGGGTCGCCCGGGATGCGCGACAGGTCGGCGGCGACTTCGACGGCTGCACCCGTGTCCAGCCTCGTGAAACGCAGGCTGCCTTGATGCAGTGCCTGCGCGAAAAACAGCTTGTCGCGGCGGTTGAACTGCCCGGCCAGACCGCGAAATCCGGTATCGGCCGTCGCGCCGGTCACCAGCGTGGCGATGCTGGCGATCACGCCGGCGACGCCCGCATCGTGGGCTTCGGCGAGATCGACGCGGATGTCGCCGCGCACCGGCAACGCATCGCCATACAGCGCTGCCAGTGCCGCACGCGTCATCAGGAAGGCGGAAGCGACGGTCGGGCAGCTGTGCCCGGCCAGCCGCACGGCATCTTCGTAGCGGTAGTCGATCGTGCCGCCTGCGACGGCCCCCAGAAAGTCGGCCAGCGGGTCGCGGACCACGATGGTCGGCGCCTGCGCGAAGAAGTCGGGGAAGTGGGACGTGGACATGGCGGGCTCTCAATCGGAAAGCGTGCATGATACGGATCGCGGCGCATCGCCGGATCCGCTTTCGGGTAAGCCACGGTGACAGGTGCGGGCTTGTCATCTTGTGTTACCAAGTCGTCGCCACGGCACGGCATCGATCGCCGAAAATAGGCCCACCCAAATTCATGGAGTATTCGCGATGCAGAATTTTCGTTACGCCCTGCCGCAGGTCGTCGTCCATTGGCTGGCTGCCGCTGCCGTCATTTTCCTGATGGCGACGGGCATGCTCGTGCTGGAGGACATGCCGAACAACCCGGCGAAGATCGGCAATATCACCATCCACATGGGCGTCGGTGCCCTGGCCGGCCTCCTGGTCCTGGTCCGCATCGTACTGCGCAAGCGCCTGCCCGCACCGCCTGCCGCGCCCGGCGACGGACTTGCCCGCGCCGGCCACATGGCGCTGAACCTCGCGGTGCTGCTGATGGCCGTGAGCGGCATGCTGCTGATGATCCAGAGCGGCGCGATCGGCGCGGTCTTCGGCAGCGGCGCGCTGCCGGCGGATTTTCACGACTTCCTGCCGCGCAAGGTGCATGGCCTGGTCGCAAAGCTCGTCCTGGCCTTCGTCGCGCTGCATGTGCTGGCCGCGCTTTACCACCAGCTGATCGTCAGGGACGGTCTGCTCGGCCGCATGTCGTTCGGCCGGAAGTAGGGCCGCATGGCGCCTGCCGTCGAACATCTGCTGGTCGTCGACGACGATCGCGAGATTCGCCGCCTGCTCGAGGAATATCTGGAGCAGGCGGGTTATCGCGTGACGACGGTCGGCGACGGCAGGGCGATGCGGCGTGCGCTGGAATCCAGCCGCATCGATCTGGTGGTGCTCGACCTGATGCTGCCGGGCGAGGACGGACTGGTGCTGTGCCGCGAATTGCGCAGCCGCTCCAACCTGCCGGTGCTGATGCTCACCGCACGCGGCGCAGAAGTCGACCGGATCGTCGGTCTCGAAATGGGGGCCGACGACTACCTCGCCAAGCCCTTCAATCCGCGCGAACTGCTGGCGCGCATCCGCAGCATCCTGCGCCGGGCGCAGGCACTGCCGCCGAATCTCGCCGCCGAGGACGTCAAGTCCTTCCGCTTCGCCGGATGGACGCTCGACGTCGCCACACGCAACGCGCTTGCCCCCGATGGCCTGGTGGTGCCGCTGTCGGGCGCCGAGTACCGCCTGCTGCGCGTCCTGCTGGAGCATCCCCAGTGCGTACTGTCGCGCGACCAGCTGCTGGAACTGGCCAACGGTCGCGAGCCCATCCTGTTCGACCGCAGCATCGACGTCACGATCGGCCGTCTGCGCAAGCGCCTGCAGGACGACGGCAAGGAGCCCGCGCTGGTCAAGACGGTGCGCGGCGAGGGCTATGTGCTGGCGGCCCGCGTGGAGGCGACGGCGTGACGCCCCGTCGCTGGTGGCCGCGCACGCTGTTCGGCCGCCTGGTGCTGCTGATGGCCACCGGCCTGGTGGTCGCCCAGCTGGCGGGTGCCGTCATTCACCTGGCCGAGCGTCAGCGCACGGTGGGACGTACCGTCAGCGACGAAATGGCGCACCGGCTGGCCGCCGTCTACCGCGCCATCGACAGCCACGATGCCGGCAGCCGCCAGGATCTGGCCCTGCAGCTCTCTTCGCCGCGCCAGCAGCTCGCCATCGAGGCCACGGCGCCCGATGCCGTGGCCGGGCCGACGCTGCTGGTCGATCTTCCCGGCCGCCTGCATGGGCTGCTCGGCGACGGCGTCGAGGTGCGCCCGGTCCGGCTGCCGCACTTCGGTGCGTTTGCCTACGATCTCTATCTGAAACTGTCGTCGGGCGAGTGGCTGCGGATCCGCGGCAGTGCGCCCGACGAGATCTTCGCCCAGCCCTGGCACCTGGCATTCAACCTGGCCCTGATGCTGATCGCCGTCGTCGGCGTGGTGGCGGTTGCCGCCCGCAGCACGGTGCGTCCGCTGACGGAACTGGCCCGGGCCGCACATGGCCTGGGCGACGACCTGCGTCGCCCGCCGCTCTCCGAAGACGGACCGGCCGAAGTGCGCGAGGCCGCCCATGCCTTCAACGTCATGCAGATGCGCATCCGCCAGGGCATCGAGGAGCGCGAACGCTTCCTTGCCGCCGTCTCGCACGATCTCAAGACTCCGGTCACGCGGCTGCGTCTGCGGACGGAAATGCTGGCCGAGGCCGGGTTGCGCGAGCGTTTCCGCAGCGATATCGAGGAAATGCAGCAGCTTCTCGACGGCACGCTCGACTTCCTGCGCGGCAAGGCGGTGGACGAGCCGCTGCAGCCGATCGACCTCGCCGCGCTGCTGGAAAGCCTGGCCGACGATTTTTCCGCCCGTGGCCCGGTCGTCCTGCATTGCCCCGACAGCCTGCGCATTTTCGGCCGGCCGGTCGCGCTCAAGCGCGCCCTGGCCAATCTGATCGACAATGCCATCAAGTATGGCGACCGTGCCTCGGTCGAGGCGACGCCCGGGCCCGACGGGGTGCGCATCACTGTCGACGATGCCGGCGCGGGCCTGCCCGACGCCGAACTCGAGAAGGTATTTGAACCGTTCTACCGGATCGAAGGCTCGCGCAGCCGCGATACGGGCGGCACCGGCCTCGGGCTGGCCATCGTCCGCCAGATCGCGCTGAGTCACGACGGCGAGATCGCGTTGACCAATCGTGCCAGTGGCGGGCTGCGTGCGACCCTTCATCTACCGGATATGTCTGCTGGCCTACAAAGGTTGCCAAAATGAAAACGATGTCATCACGAACCCTCGCATTCTCTTTCGTCGGCCTTGCATTCGCGGCTGCCTTCGGCTGGATCGTCGCCACGCAGGGACCGTTGGCGCCTGTCCGGGTCACGCTCGACACGGCCAGGGAAGCCCGGCTCGAACGCAGCCTGTTCGGCATCGCCACCATGGAGGCGCGGCGCAGTTACAACATCGGTCCGACGCTGGCCGGACGCGTCGCGCGCGTGCTGGTCGATCAGGGGGATGTGGTCAAGGCCGGCCAGTTGCTCGCGGAGATGGAACCGGTCGATCTGGACGCGCGCCTCGCGGCAGGCGCAGCGTCGGCTGCCGCCGCCGCGCAGCGGGTGCAGTCGGCCGAGGCCGCCTTGGCGGAAGCCGGCAGCCGCGCACGGCTCGCTCAGGCCAGCGCCGACCGCTACGCCGATCTGCGCAGGAAGAATTTCGTCAGCCGGGAAGCTGCCGATGCCAAAGTACATGAAGCCGCTGCCGCGCAGGCCGCGCGTTCGGCTGCAAGCGCTGCACTCTCTGCCGCGAAAGAAGACGTGCGCCGCGCGCAATCCGAACTGGCGGGCACGGGCATGAGCCGCGCCCACCTGCGCCTGATCAGCCCGGTCGACGGCATCGTCACGGCACGCCTGGCCGAACCCGGCTCGACGGTCGTCTCCGGCCAGGCGGTGGTGCAGGTGATCGATCCGGCCAGTCTGTGGCTGCGTGTCCGCATCGATCAGGGCCGGTCGAGCGGATTGGCGGTCGGCCTGCCGGCCGGGATCGTGCTGCGTTCGCGGCCGGGTGAAAAATTCGCTGGACGCGTCGAGCGGGTGGACTGGGTCGGCGACGCGGTGACCGAGGAGCGTATCGCCAACGTCGTGTTCGACAGTGTGCCCCGGGGCATCGCCATCGGCGAGCTGGCGGAAGTGACACTGCGTTTGCCGGCGATCGAGAAAGGATTGGCGATTCCTGCCGCCGCGCTGCACCGGCGGGGCAATCAAAGCGGCGTCTGGCAACCGGCCGACGGGCGTGCGCGTTTCGTTGCAGTGACCGCTGGCGCCATTTCGGCACGCGGCGAGGTGGAAATCCTGCAGGGACTTGCCGCCGGCGACACGGTGGTCGTGCATAGCGCCAGGGCGCTCGCCGATGGCGCCCGCATCAAGCCGGTGGATGCGCTGAAATGATCAACCTCGCCAGTCGCGATGTCCTGCATGGCTGGGGCAAATTTTTGTTCACCGGCATCGGCCTCGGGCTGCTGATCGGCGCGACGCTGACCATGGCCGGCGTGTTCCGCGGCATGGTCGATGACGGCCAGGTGCTGATCGACAACAGCGGCGCCGACCTGTGGGTGGTGCAGCAGGGCACGCTCGGGCCGTATGCCGAACCCTCTTCGATCCGCGACGATGTCTGGCGCGGCATCGCCGGCATCGAGGGTGTGGCCGAGACCGGCAATGCGGCCTACCTGACGATCCAGATGGCGCATGGCGGCAAGGACACGCGCGTGATGATCGTCGGCATCGAAGTGGACCGGCCCAATCGTCCGGGTGTGCCGCCCTACCTGACGGCCGGCCGGCCGATCCTGCAGGGCCATTACGAAGCGATCGCCGACGAGCGCACGGGCCTGAAGCTCGGCGAGCGCGTGAAGATCCGGCGCCACGACTACACCGTGGTCGGCCTGACGCGGCGCATGGTGTCGTCCTCCGGCGATCCGATGATCTTCGTGCCGCTCAAGGACGCGCAGGAGATCCAGTTCCTCAAGGACAACGACGCACTGGTCAACGAACGCGCGCGCACCGCCGCCAATCCGGCCTTCAACCGCCCCGGCGTGCCCGGCCTGCTCGAAGCCGCGCAGGCCAGCGCCACCCAGGCGCGCAGCGTGAATACCGTGCTGGTGCGCCTCGCGCCCGGTGCCGATGCCGCCGCCGTGGCCGGTGAAATCCAGCGCTGGAAGCGGCTGACCGCCTACACCCGGGCGCAGATGGAAGACATCCTCATCGCCAAGCTGATCGCCACCTCGGCCAAGCAGATCGGCATGTTCCTCGTCATCCTCGCCATCGTCACCGCCGCCATCGTCGCCTTCATCATCTACACCATGACGCTGGCCAAGGTACGCGAGATCGCCGTCCTGAAGCTGATCGGCGCCAAGAACCGCATCATCGCCGGCATGATCCTGCAGCAGGCGCTGGCGCTCGGCGTGATCGGCTTCCTCGTCGGCCGCATTTCCGCCGGGCTGTGGGGACCGGCTTTTCCCAAATACGTGCTGCTGCTGCCGCAGGATGCCATCGGCGGTTTCGCCATCGTGCTGACGATCTGCGCGCTGGCGAGCAGCGTCGCCATCCGCGCCGCGCTGGCGATCGATCCGGCAGAAGCCATCGGAGGCTGAATGGACACGCCTGCCATCAAACTCACCGGCCTGAAGAAGCGCTACGGCACGGGCGATGCCGCCGTCGATGCGCTGAAGGGCGTCGACATGACCATCTGGCCGGGTGAAGTGGTCGGCCTGGTCGGCCCCAGCGGCTCGGGCAAGAGCACGCTCCTGAAATGCCTCGGCGCCGTCATCGAGCCGACCGCCGGGCGCATGGAACTGGCCGGCGATGTCATCTACGACGACGCCTGGACGATTCCCGATCTGCGCGCGCTGCGGCGCGACCGCATCGGCTTCGTCTTCCAGGCCCCCTACCTGATCCCCTTCCTCGACGTTACCGACAACGTGGCGCTGCTGCCGATGCTGGCCGGCAAAGACAATGCCAGCGCCCGCAAGCGCGCGCTGGAGCTGTTGACCGCGCTCGACGTCCAGCATCGCGCCGGCGCGCAAGTGTCGCAGCTCTCCGGCGGCGAACAGCAGCGTGTCGCCATCGCACGTTCACTCGCCAACCACGCACCGGTGATCCTCGCCGACGAACCGACCGCGCCGCTCGACTCCGAACGCGCGCTGACGGTCGTGCGCATCCTCAACGACCTGGCACGCGAATACCGCACCGCGATCATCGTCGTCACCCACGACGAGAAGATCATCCCGACCTTCAAGCGCATCTATCACATCCGCGATGGCAAGACCCACGAAGAGGCCGGCGAAGGCCGGCCGATCTGATGCGTTGAAAAGTCGGCGCCGGCGGGACGGCGGCGCCTGGGTTCAGCCCGTGCTCCAGGCGCGCGGGCGCTTCATGCCGGCGATCTTGCAGGCCTGGGCCGGGTAGCCGTAGGGAAACAGCTCGAACAGCCGCTTGCGCGCGACGCCCGGGTGGCGCCGTTCGAGATGCTTGATGACATGGCGTGCATCGGCGGCCACCTGATGCTCGTCGTAGTAGCTGCGCATGAAGCGGATCGCATCCCAGTGGTCTTCCTCGAGTGCGATGCCCAGTTCGCCCGCCAACACTTCGGCGACGGTGTCGTTCCACTGCGCCGGTTCGATCAGATAGCCCTCGGCGTCGCGCGCCGGCATGTCGAGTTCGGGTTGCATGTCGATCTCCTCCACGTCTAGTTGTATGGGATAAAACATCACGCCGTGATATTGTTGACCGCATGCTATATTCCGGTCAACTCCCCCATTTGGGTTAACTGCATGACCGAGCCGGATTTCACCCACGAGGATTTCGCGACCCTGTCGCAGTTCCGCTACCAGCTGCGGCGCTTCGTCCATTGGAGCGAGGAATTGACGCGCCGCGCCGGTGTCACCAACCTGCAATACCTGCTGCTTCTGCACATCAAGGGCTTTCCGGGGCGCGAATGGGCGACCGTCGGCGAACTCGCCGAACGCCTCGTCGCCAAGCACCACGGCACCGTGGCGCTGGTGACGCGCTGCGAAAAGCTCGGACTGGTGGAGCGGCGCGCAGGTCGCAGCGACGGCCGTGCCGTCGAGGTGCATCTCACCCGCAAGGGGGCGCGCCTCGTCGGCCGGCTTGCCCGGCAGCATCGCGACGAACTGCTGCGCATCGAGGGCACCTTCTCCGTGCCGGGCAGGGAACGTCTGCTGCGCGGGCAGAATGACCGAGACGAACGATGAGGAGGCAATATGGCCAGCGATCATGACACCGCAGCCCCGCTCGACCTGGATCACGAGCCGGAACTGACGGACGAGGATATCCTCGACGCGATGGAACACATTCCCGGTTACCTGGACATCAGTACCGAGGATTTCCGCACCATTTACCACCTCGCCTGGAAGCATGCGGTCGCACGCTTGCGCCAGCGCCGGAAGGATCGTAGCGCATGAAGATCGAAAGCTGGCAGGACTACTGGCACAAGTGGCGCGGCACGACGGCGGGCAGCCCGCCGCGGGTTCACAGCGACGAGGTGTTCTGGTCATGGATCGGCGCGGTGCTCGGCATCGGCCTGCTGGCCTGGCTGGCCTCGCGATTCTTCGCGCCTCACGACCAGCCGCTGATGATCGGCTCCTTCGGCGCCTCCGCCGTACTGCTCTACGGTGCACCGCGCAGCCCGCTGGCGCAGCCGCGCAATCTTTTGGGCGGCCATGTCGTCTCGGCGCTGGTCGGCGTCCTCTGCTGGCAGCTGTTTCACCACATTCCGGGACTCGCCCAGGCGCTGGCGGTCGCTACGGCCATCGCGCTGATGCACCTGACGAAGACTCTTCATCCACCCGGCGGGGCGACGGCGCTGATCGCGACGCTCGGCTCGCCCGAGATCGTGAAGCTCGGCTACGGGTATGTGCTCGTGCCTGCCACGGTCGGGCCGCTGCTGCTGCTGCTGGTGGCGCTGGTGGTGAACAATCTGCCGAAGACGCGGCGCTATCCGGAGTTCTGGTTCTGAGCTGATCCGTTTGTAAGTGACGCCTGTGTTCCGGTTACACGGCAAGCCACACTGCGCCGTCTTCCAGTTTCACCGTCACGGTCTTCGCGCATCCGACGTCCGGTGCCACCGCCTCGCCGTTCTCCAGCTGAATCTTCCAGCTGTGCATCGGGCAGGTGACGATCGTGCCGGCGACCATGCCCTGCGACAGCGCCCCGCCCTTGTGCGGACATTTGTCGTGCAGGGCGAAGATCCGGTCGTCGGCGGTGCGGAACACGGCGATGTCGCCTTTTCCTGTTTTTACGACGCGGCTGCCGAGGCGCGGAATGTCGCCGAGCGTGCAGATTTGTTTCCAGTTCATGCGGTGGCCTCCAGGGCAACATATTCTGGGGATTGGGTGGCGACGGCTTCCGCCCACGGATCTTCGTAATCCTTGAGGGCGAGCAGCAGGCGCTCGTAGAGTTCCTTGCGGCGCGCGGCGTTTTCGACGACGACGCTCTTGACGAAATCGAGGCCGACGCGCGCGACGTAGTGGCAGGTGCGTTCGAGGTAGTAGGCCTCCTCGCGGTACAGCTGCAGGAAGGCGCCGGCGTATTCCTTGACCTCCTCGTCGCTCTTCACCTTGCAGAGGAAGTGCGCCACCTCGGTCTTGATGCCGCCGTTGCCGGCGACGTAGAGCTCGTAGCCGGAATCGACGCCGATGATGCCCACGTCCTTGATGCCGGCTTCGGCGCAGTTCCGCGGACAACCACTCACGGCCAGTTTCACCTTGTGCGGCGCCCACATGCCGAACAGCATCTTCTCAAGCTTGACGCCCATGTTCATCGACAACTGCGTGCCGAAGCGGCAGTGCTCGGCGCCGACGCAGGTCTTCACGGTACGGATCGACTTGCCATACGCATGGCCCGATACCAGGCCGGCCTTGCCGAGGTCTTCCCACACCTTGGGCAGGTTTTCCTTCGGTATGCCGAGCAGATCGATGCGCGCGCCGCCGGTCATCTTGACGGTGGGAATCTCGTACTTCTCCGCCACGTCGGCGATGATGCGCAGCTCGGCCGGCGTGGTCAGGCCGCCCCACATGCGCGGGACCA
>JAVEWF010000107.1:0-5750 GCA_034004665.1 Rhodocyclaceae bacterium
GCGGCCGCCATGGAGGGCATGACCTTCAACTGGCTGGTGCTGCTGTTCGCCTCGGCCGGCGTGTTCCACCATGCCGGCATCAAGATTCCCTACTTCGCCTTCTTCGGCCACGACTCGGGCATCCGCTGCGCAGAAGCGCCGAAGAACATGCTGGTCGCGATGGGAGTCGCCGCCGCGCTGTGCATCGGCATCGGCGTCTTCCCCGACGCGCTCTACCGCTTGCTCCCCTACGCCACCGATTACCGGCCCTACACCGCCTCGCACGTGGTCGCGCAGACGCAATTGCTGTTCTTCTCCGCGCTCGCCTTCGCCGTGCTGATGCGCACCGGCATCTATCCGCCCGAATTGAAGTCGGTCAATCTCGACAGCGACTGGTTCTACCGCAAGGCGGCTTATGGCTTCGTCGCCACCTTCCGCGACGCGCTCGCCGCCACGCGCGCCGGCCTGGCGGAATTACTGGATGCGCGCCGTCTTGCCATCGCCGACTTTCTGCTGCGCCACCGCCGCCCCGAGGGCATGCTGATGCGCGCTTGGCCGACCGGCAGCATGGCCTTGTGGGTCATGACCATGCTGCTGGCGAATCTGGCCTTCTACTACCTGGGCTGAAGAAGCTTCTCGGGTTTAGAACAAGCGATCGCCCAAACCTGCCAGCGCCGCATCGCCCGACTTGACGGTCTCGGCATACGCCATGGCCTGCGGCAGGAGGCTGTCGGCATAGAAACGAGCGGAGGCGATCTTGGCCCGATAGAAATCGGCATCCCCGTCGTCGCGATCCAGATGAGCGGCAGCTGCCAGTGCGGCCCGCCCCATCTGCCAGCCGCCGCAGGCGACCACAGACAACTGGAGATAAGGCACGGCTGCCGACAGCACGCCAGACAGACCCGTCTTGACGTTCGCCGCCAGCCATTCCGTCGCCGCTATCCACGCCTGCAATGCGGCACCGAGCCGCTTCCCGATTGCCTGCAGTTCCGGCCTGGCGGATGACATCAGGGCCGTCACGCCAGCGCCGACTTCTGCAAAGACGGCTTTCGCCGTCGCGCCCTGGTCGCGCATCAGCTTCCGGAACAGCAGGTCATTGGCCTGTATCCCCGTGGTGCCCTCGTAGATCGTGGTGATGCGGGCATCGCGCCAGTGCTGGGCAGCCCCGGTTTCCTCGATGAAGCCCATGCCGCCGTGGATCTGGATGCCCAGCGAAGTCACCTCGATGCCCATCTCGGTGCTGCCGCCCTTGACGATGGGAATCATGAATTCGGCCAGATACAGGGCACGCTTCCTGGCCTCCTCATCCGGAGCGGCATGCGCCCGGTCGAGCAGGCCCGCGGTGTAGTAGGCCAGTGCGCGGCAGGCCTCGACCTGGGATTTCATCAGCATCAGCATGCGACGGATGTCCGGATGCCGGTCGATGGTGACGAGCGCCTCGCCGGTCACCGCGTCGCGGCCCTGCTTGCGCTCCCGGGCATAGGCCAGTGCCTGCTGATAGGCCCGCTCACCGAGCGCGACGCCCTGCAGGCCGACGCTGTGGCGCGCCTCGTTCATCATGATGAACATGTATTCGAGGCCGCGATTCGGCTCGCCGAGCAGCCAGCCGACGGCACCGCCATTGTCGCCGTAGGCCATCACGCAGGTCGGGCTGGCGTGGATGCCGAGCTTGTGTTCGAGCGAGACGCAGTGCGCGTCGTTGCGGGCCCCGAGCGAACCGTCGGCATTGACGAGAAACTTCGGCACCAGGAACATCGAGATGCCCTTCACGCCGGCCGGCGCATCGGGCAGGCGCGCGAGCACGAGATGGACGATGTTGTCCGTCATGTCGTGATCGCCGTAGGTGATGAAGATCTTCTGGCCGAAGACGCGGTAGCTGCCGTCGGCCTGCGGCTCGGCGCGCGACCGGATCAGCGCAAGGTCAGAGCCAGCCTGCGGCTCGGTCAGGTTCATCGTGCCGGTCCATTCGCCACTGACCATCTTCTCGAGAAAAATGGCTTTCAGTGCGTCGCTGGCGCAGGTCAGCAGCGCGGACACCGCGCCCGAGGTGAGCAGCGGGCCGAGCGAGAAGGACATGTTGGCGGACTGTGCCATCTCCATGACGGCGACGCCCAGCGCTTCGGGCAAACCCTGTCCTCCGAACGCCTGCGGCTGGGTAATGCCGCTCCAGCCCGCTTCGCAGTACTGGCGGTAGGCTTCCTTCCAGCCCGGCGGGGTCGCCACGCCTTCCGGCGTCAGCGTGCAGCCCGTCTTGTCGCCGATGCGATTGAGCGGGGCGAGCACTTCGCCGGTGAACTTCGCCGCCTCGTCGAGAATGGCATCCGCCATGTCGGGCGTGGCCTCCTCGAAGCCCGGCAACTGGCTGATCTCCGGCAGGCCGGCCAGTTCGTCCATGACGAAGCGCATATCCTTGATCGGCGCGCGGTAGTCGCTCATTTCCTGTTTCCTTTCCTTTCAGTACGCATGACTGCACAACGCCGCCTTCGCGGCGTCGTATTCCCTTTTCATTCCGGCAACCACCGTGGCGGCCGGCTGCACCTCGTCGATGACGCCCACGCCCTGGCCTGCGCCCCAGATGTCGCGCCAGGCCTTGGCGCCCGCCGCCGCATCGCTGCCGAAATTCATCACCGTCTTGTCGCGCACCGGCAGGTTGTCGGGATCGAGTCCGGCACTGACGATGCTCTGCTTCAGGTAGTTGCCATGCACGCCGGTGAAGTACGGCGTATAGACGATGTCCGTCGCAGCCGCATCGAGGAGGGCCTGCTTGTAGGCCGGCGGTGCGTTGGCCTCTTCCGTCGCGATGAAGCGCGTGCCGATGTACGCGAAGTCGGCGCCCATCGCCTGCGCCGCGAGGATGGAAGAGCCGCTGGCGATGGCGCCCGAAAGCGCGATCGGTCCAGCGTAGAACTTGCGGATCTCGCCGACCAGCGCGAAGGGGCTCAGGGTGCCGGCATGACCGCCGGCACCGGCGCAGACGAGGATCAGGCCATCGACGCCCGCTTCCAGCGCCTTTTCGGCATGGCGCACGCTGATCACGTCGTGGAACACCAGGCCGCCGTAGGCATGCACGGCCGGCACGATGTCGCCGGGCGCGCGCAGGCTGGTGATGATCAGCGGCACCTCGTGCTTCACGCACAGCGCCATGTCATGCTCCAGCCGCGTGTTGGACTGGTGGATGATCTGGTTGACCGCGAAGGGCGCGGCCTGCGGATCGGCGGCCAGCGCGGCCTTGATCTGCTCCAGCCACTCGTCGAGCAGTTCCTGCGGACGGGCATTGAGGGCCGGGAAGGCGCCGATCACGCCGCTGCGGCACTGGGCGACGACCAGCGCCGGCGTCGAGACGATGAACATCGGCGCCCCGATCACGGGCAGCGCGAGGTTTCTGCGCAGGGCAGCGGGAATCGGCATCACTCGTCCTTGAGGGCGCGGCGCAGGATCTTGCCGACGTTGGTCTTCGGCAGGTCATCGCGGAACTCGACGTGCTTGGGCAGCTTGTAGCCGGTCAGCACGGTGCGGCAGTGCTCGATCAGCATCGTCTCGGTCAGCATCGGATCCTTGCGCACGACGAAGATCTTCACCGCCTCGCCGGAGTGCTCGTCCGCCACGCCGATGGCGGCGACCTCGATCACGCCCGCGTGCATCGCCACCGCCTCCTCGACCTCGTTCGGATAGACATTGAAGCCCGAGACGAGGATCATGTCCTTCTTGCGGTCGACGACGAACACGTAGCCATCCTTGTCCATGTAGCCCATGTCGCCGGTGCGCAGGAAGCCGTCGGGCCCCAGCACCAGTTCGGTTTCTTCCGGACGCTGCCAGTAGCCGGTCATCACCTGCGGGCCGCGGATGCAGATCTCGCCGACCTGCATCAACTGCACCTCGTGGCCGTTGTCGTCACGGACCGACACTTCGGTCGAGGAGATCGGCAGGCCGATCGAACCATTGAAGACCTGCTGGTCGAGCGGGTTGATCGTGGCCGCCGGCGAGGTCTCGGTCAGGCCGTAGGCCTGGATCAGCGGGTTGCCCGTCACCTTCATCCAGCGTTCGGCCACGGGTGCCTGTACCGCCATGCCGCCGCCGAGCGTCACGTTCATCGTCGAGAAATCGAGCTTGGCGAACTCGGGATTGTTCAGCAGCGCGTTGAACAGCGTGTTGACGCCGGTCAGGACGCTGACCGGATACTTGCGCCACTCCTTGATGAAATTCGGAATGTCGCGCGGATTGGCGATCAGCAGGTTGCGCGCCCCGATCATCAGGAAGGTCAGGCAGTTCGCGGTCAGCGCGAAGATGTGGTACAGCGGCAGCGCGGTGACGATGAACTCCTTGCCGTCGCGTACCTTGGAGCGGATCCACGCGTGCGCCTGCATGACGTTCGAGCAGATGTTGCCGTGCGTCAGCATCGCACCCTTCGAGATCCCGGTCGTCCCGCCGGTGTACTGCAGGAAGGCGATATCGTCATGGCCGAGCGCCACCGGCGTGAAACCGAATTGACGGCCGGCACTCAATGCGCTGTTGAAGTTCGTCGCACCGGGCACTTTCCAGGCCGGCACCAGTTTCTTGACGTGGCGCACCACGAAATTGACGATGGCGCCCTTGAGGCCGCCGATCATCTCCCCCATCGGCGTAACGATCGCATGGCGGACCGAGGTCCGCGCGATGACCTGCTCCAGCACATGGGCGAAGTTCTCGACGATGACGATGGCCGCCGCCCCGGAATCCTTCAACTGGTGCTCGAGTTCGCGCGGCGTGTAGAGCGGGTTGCAATTGACCACGACGCAACCCGCCCGCAGCGTGCCGAACAGCGCCACCGGGTACTGCAGCAGGTTGGGCATCATCAGCGCGACGCGGTCACCCTTCTTCAGTCCCAGCGACTGCAGCCAGCCGGCGAAGGCACGACTTTCCTGATCGAGCTGCCGATAGCTCATCTCCTTGCCCATGCTGATATAGGCCGTCTGCCCCGCATAGTCCGCGCAGGCCTTTTCGAACAGAGCCACCAGGGATGGCACGTGATCGATGCTGATCTCGGCCGGGATGTCCTTCGGATACGTCTTCAGCCACACCTTTTCCATCATGCCTCCTCCTGTTTTATTTTTCAGCCGCCCAACAAATTCCTCTTCAAGTCGGCATCCGCCGGCTGGTCGCCAAGCCAGACCCTCAGCAGCGCCCGGCCGAAGGACGCACCCTCGACCCGGCCCTGCGCACGGCCATTGACGCCGACACCGATGCCCTGGCTATCGAAGTCGATGGTGATGCTGTCGCCCTCCTTCACCGCCCCGATGCCTTTCATGAGCACGCCGAGCTGATCGATCTGCGCCTTGAGTCCGGCGAGTTCCGCCTCGGTCAGATTGTTGCGCAGGCCTTCGTCGAGCGCCTTGTAGAGGGATTCGGCATCCATGTCGCGCATCATGCGCATGAGCATGCGGCGGGGCGCCGGGCTGTCGTAGATCGCCGCCGGAGTCGTCGCCTTGTCGGCGACATACAGCGCGCCGACGTAGACCTTGAAGACGAACTTGGTGCGCAGACCGGCACCGTTCAGCACGAGTTCCCGACCCGCGACCTGCACCTTGTCATCCAGCTTGATGCCGGCCACCTCGGCCGCCTGCAGGACCGGTGCCGCGAGTACGGCGGCCAGCAGCGCAGCCCTGCGCATGAAACGCGACAGCTTCATGTTCCCCTCCTCCCGTCAGACCCGTTCGAAGATTCCGGCGGCACCCATCCCGGTGCCGATGCACATCGTCACCATACCGTATTTGCCCCCGGTGCGGCGCAGCCCG
>JAVEWF010000108.1:0-5740 GCA_034004665.1 Rhodocyclaceae bacterium
GCGAATGAAGTCCTGGGCAGTCCCGGCCATGTCCTTGAGGGCGTCCCAGATGTCGCCGAGGACGCCGCTGTCTTCGCTGGGGGTGGTGGCGACCGGTTCGCTGTTTTCCTCGGGGGTGCACAGGGGCACGGGGTCGGTTGGCGGGGGGTTGGTGGTGCCGCCACCGGGGTTGTTGCCACTGCCGGGGTTGCCGTTACCGGGGGGGTGGCTGCCGGGGTTGCCGGTGCCGGGGTTGCCACTGCCCGGTGTGCCGCCCGGACCGCCGCTGCCGGTGCCGGCGAGGACGCCGCCAGTGCCGAGGTTGCTGCACGAGGAGTCTTCGCAGCGCACGGCCGATTGCATGCGGACGATGCTGCTGGCGCTGAGGGGGATGTAGTAGGTGGTCTGGCCCAGGGCCCGGGCGGCTTCGGTGCGGGCGATGCAGGAGCGTTGTTCGGCCGTCAGGGTGCCCAGGGCGGTCAGGGTTCGGTAGAGGGCGGCGTTGACGATGGGGACTTCGAGGCCGAAGCACCAGTGGCTGCGGATTTTCAGGAGGTTGGCGTCCTGGAGGTTGAGGCTGGCGCTGCCGCCCTGGACGCTGACGCTGTGGGTGGTGGCCGGGCGCACGCTGAGGTTGTCGTTGGGGATCTGGCGCATGCGCTGGGTTTTTTCGACGACGTTGCCGTTGCGGCAGCTGTTGTCGTCGGTGCAGAGGATGTATTGCTCGCGGGCGAATTGGTTGAAGGCGGAGCGGCTGGGGGAAATGACGGTGATGTCGGCGCCGCCAGCGGCTTTGGTGAGGTGGAAGTGTTTGGCGTAGGTGGTGCCGGGGACGCCGGCCGCGCCGGCGGCGATGACGTAGGTGCCGGTGCCGGGGTTGGCGCGCACATCCAGGGGTGCCATGCCTTGGGCCAGGGTTTTTTTCATGGGGGCTTTGAAGGCGTGCTGGAGCGAGCCTTCGCGCGCCGCCATGAAGGTGGCGTGTTCGAGGGTGGTTTTGCCGCGATACAGAAAACCCGCCTGGATGAGTGACATCGTCACCAGCACCAGTGCCGGCCACAATACTAAGTGCTCGACCAGGGCTTGGCCGGAAATCCTTTTTCCAAACTTGGTCATTTCTGATTCCGTTCAGTCAAACATGCGCAATCCCTGGGAGATGGAAATCCATGACTGCACGATTGATATATCACCCGGGACAACGGTGGCTTTTTGGGGCGAGAGGATTTCGCAGGAGCCCGTCGGCTTGACAGGCGATGTCAGGTGGCCGTTTTGGAGACGGATATCGCGACCCCGATCAGGAAGATGACGCCGATGCTCAGAATGCCGAACCAGCGGTGGGTGTTCCGAAAGGCGTTGCGCCAGCGCAGACGGGTGCCGATAAACATGACGAGCCAGACCAGGGCGTAGGAGGCCACGAGTCGGCCCAAGACATTGCCGATGATGTAGGCGCTCATGATGGCTTTCCTTGCTTTACGGGGTTCATGGGGTTGTGGGTTTCCGTGTCGTTCTGTTTCGTCATGGGAAAAGCGCCGTCATTGTTACGGCGCCAGGTAGCGTATATGGGTCCAGGAGCGGCGAATGTTTTCCGAGATATGCGGAAGCTTGTCTTTCTGGGTGAACACCTGCATCGCGACCGCGGGTTTGCCCGGGCGGTGGCCGAAGAAGACTTTGACGTCGACGGGTTCGCCGCCGGCGCTGGCGGAGAAGGTGGATTCGTAGCCGTTCAGGTCGCCATAGCGGGCGGTCTTGAGCGGCAGGGCTTTGGCCTGGGCCGCGGGCAGTCCGTAGTTGATGGCGGCCTGATACACCGCGCCCTGGGCGGCGGTGGGAAATTCCTGGGCGGTAAACTGTTGTCCCGGTACGGTCCAGGTCATGCCGGCGGGCGGATAGGTGCTGGCGGGGGTTTCGGCGATGAAGGTCGGCGCGCCGGCACTTTTATCGAGGCGGGTTTCCCAGGCCGGTTCGACTTCGGTCCAGATTTCCAGGCCGAGCTCCTGCACTTTGTGGATGACCATTTGGCGGCCGATGGGCGCGCCTGCATTGCACGAAGAAACAGCGACCAGACCTGATAGCCAAAATGACAGCACGAAGGGAAATATTTTTTTGCCCGCAGGTAACCGCATCGAATTCCATTTCCTTTTTTTGACCGTCCGTTGATCTGGCGCCGATACCGATCACGGCAATTTATTTCGCCCTTTCGTCCCGCGCAACCCTGTTTGACGTATTTGCGAACGACATCGCGTTTACAGGATGTGAAGACAGCCGCATCGTAAATCAAACCAACAAGCCCTAACATCCGCGCTCAAATAAAGTAAGGGAGCTTTCTTTTGGCACGCAAACTCTGCGCACCCGGCTGGCCCGGCCATCTGCTCGCGCTGATCGCCGGCACCCTCATCACGCTGTCGCTGGCCCCCTTCGATTACTGGCCGCTCGGCATCCTCTCGCTGATCGCACTGCACGGGCTGCTCGACAATCTCTCGCCGCATCAGGCCGCGTGGCGCGGCTGGTGGTACGGCGTCGGCCTGTTCGGCAGCGGCATCTCGTGGATCTACGTCAGCATTCACGATTACGGCGCCGCCTCGGGGCCTCTCGCCGGCGGCCTCACCGGCAGCTTTGCGCTGGCGCTGGCGCTGATGCACGCCGGGCTCGGCTACGGTTATGCGCGCTGGATTCGCCCTCTGCGCGGCGGTCGCACCGCCGGCTTTGCCGCATGGTGGGTGCTGTGGGAATGGGTGCGGCTGTGGCTGCTGACCGGCTTTCCGTGGCTCTACGTCGGCTATGCCCACCTCGACACGCCTCTGGCCGGCTGGGCGCCCGTGGTCGGCATCTACGGGCTCGGCTTCATCGTCGCGCTGACTGCCGCCGCGCTCGCCACCGCGCACCACTGGCGTCGCACGCTGCCCGCCCTGCTCGCGAGCCTCATCTGCTGGGCCGGCGGCGCCGGCCTGCAGCGTATCGACTGGACGCAGCCGGACGGCCGCCCCCGGCAGGTCGCGCTGGTACAGGCCAATATCCCGCAGCAGCTGAAATGGGATCGCGAGCAGTACGAGGCGACGCTGCACCTGTATCGTAACATGAGCGCGCCGCTGTGGGAGCGCGCGCATATCGTGATCTGGCCGGAAGCGGCGATCACCAATTTCTACGACAACGCGCGCGATTTTCTCGACGACCAGGCCGACGTCGCCCGCCAGCGCGGCAGCAGCCTGATCACCGGCATCCCGACCCTGCTGCGCGGCGCTGATAGTGATGGCGATGGCGACGAAACGACCATGCGCAACAGCGCTGCCGTGCTGGCCGATGGCCGCACGGATTTCTACCACAAGCGCCATCTGGTGCCGTTCGGCGAATACGTGCCGCTGGAAAGCCAGTTGCGCGGACTGATTCAGTTCTTCGACCTGCCGATGTCGGATTTCCGCGCCGGCCCGGATCGGCAGCCCCCGCTGACTGCCGCTGACGTAAAGTTCGCCACCTCGATCTGCTACGAAGTCGTCTATCCCGACATTGCCCGCGCCGGCGCCGACAGTACCGCCCTGCTGACACTCAGCAACGACGCCTGGTTCGGCCGCTCGATCGGCCCGCTCCAGCACCTGCAGATGGCGCAGATGCGCGCGCTGGAAAACGGCCGCCCGATGATCCGGGCCACCGGCAACGGCGTCACCGCACTGGTCGACGCCAAAGGCCGCATCACCGCCCGCATCCCGCAATTCGAGCGGGCCGTGCTGCTCGGCTCGTTCCAGCCGATGACCGGTGAGACGCCGTTCATGCGGTTTGGTACCTGGCCTGCGCTGGCATTTTGCGGGGCAGTTCTGGCTCTCCTGCCTGGCATAAACCGCCAATACGCATTAAAGTAAGGAAGTAATGCGCATTACCGGGGAGCCAGTCATGACCAACATTGCCAAAATCACGAGCAAGGGACAGACGACCATACCTCAGGCCGTTCGCGCTGCCCTGAACATAAAGCCCGGCGATCTGATCTCATGGGATATCGCCGACGATGGGCACGTCGAGGTCCGCCGTGTGCAGCCCGCCGATGTGCAATACCTGAAGGCAGTCGAGGGCACACTCAGCGAATGGCAAACCGCCGAGGATGAAGCGGCCTACAAGGATCTGTAAGGACTGATGATGGAACTCGATGCCTTCGATATTGTGAAAGTGCCTTTTCCGTTCACCGACAAGACCGCAGCCAAAAACCGGCCGGCGCTGGTGCTTTCATCGGCCAGACACTTCAACCGCAATGTCGGCCACTCGGTCATGGCGATGATCACGTCAGCAGCCCACACGCCGTGGCCGCTGGACTATGCGATCCTCGATCTGGAAGCCGCCGGCCTGCCCGCGCCGTCGCTGATCCGGTTCAAGCTGTTCACGCTCGACCATCGCCTCGTGCGCGCAACGCTCGGCCGGCTCGGCAAAGCCGACCAGCTCGCCGTGCGCGATCAACTGCGCCGGCTGCTACCGGATAACTGATAGAATCCGCCCCCTTCACACGCCTTCCAATTCAGCCTTTTCAGAGCCGTTCCATCGTGATTGACGAGCAATACCAACCCGACAGCATCGAACGCAGCGCGCAGCAGTACTGGCAGCAGAAACAAAGCTTCCGCGCCGAGCTCAATCCGAGCCGTGAAAAATATTATTGCCTCGCGATGTTCCCGTACCCGAGCGGCAAGCTGCACATGGGGCATGTGCGCAACTACACCATCGCCGACGTGATCTCGCGCTACCAGCGCCTGCTCGGCAAGAACGTGCTGCAACCGATGGGCTGGGATGCGTTCGGCCTGCCCGCCGAAAACGCCGCCGTGAAAAACAACACCGCACCGGCGAAGTGGACCTACGAAAACATCGACTACATGCGCGGCCAATTGCAGCGCCTCGGTTTCGGCTACGACTGGCAGCGCGAAATCGCCACCTGCAAACCGGATTATTACCGCTGGGAACAATGGTTCTTCACGCGTCTGTACGAGAAGGGCCTCGTCTACAAAAAAACCTCCGCGGTGAACTGGTGCCCGAACGACGAAACCGTGCTCGCCAACGAACAGGTCATCGACGGCTGCTGCTGGCGCTGCGACACCAAAGTCGAGCGCAAGGAAATCCCGCAGTGGTTCATCAAAATTACGGCGTACGCCGATGAATTGCTGAAAGACCTCGACAACCTGCCCGGCTGGCCCGAGCAGGTCAAAACCATGCAGAAAAACTGGATCGGCCGCAGCCAGGGCGTGCAGATGCGTTTCGATCTGGCGCAGCCGATTGCCGGCGTGGCCGATCACTTTGAAATCTACACGACGCGCCCCGACACCCTGATGGGCGTGACCTACGTCAGCCTCGCCGCCGAACATCCCATTGCGCTGCACGTCGCGCAATCGAACACGGAACTCGCGGCGTTCCTGCACGAATGCAAAACGGCCTCGGTCGCCGAAGCCGACATGGCGACGATGGAGAAAAAAGGCATGGATACCGGCCTGAAAGCCGTGCATCCGATCACCGGCCGCGAAGTGCCGATCTGGGTCGCGAACTACGTGCTGATGGACTACGGCTCGGGCGCGGTGATGGCCGTACCGGCGCACGATCAGCGCGACTGGGAATTTGCGAAAAAATATTCGCTGCCGATCGAACAGGTCATCAAACCGGCCGACGACAGCACGATCGATTTGGCCAAAGAGGCTTTCGTCGACAAAGGCGTGCTGGTCAATTCCGACGAGCTCAATGGTCTCGCCTTCGACGCCGCATTCGATGCAATCGCCAAAAAACTCGAAGCAAAAAATCACGG
>JAVEWF010000109.1:0-1843 GCA_034004665.1 Rhodocyclaceae bacterium
AGGCGCAGTGCAAGGCCTATGAGCTGGCCCTGCGCCTGTCCCGGTCAGCGCCTTCCCCCGTGCGCTTCCTCAATCTCGGCGGCGGCTTCGGCATTCCCTATTTTCCCGGCGAGCAGCGGCTGGAGACGGCGCCGATCGGGGCGAATCTCACGGCGCTGGCCGAACGGGCGAAGACCGAGCTGCCGGATACCGAACTCGTCATCGAACTGGGACGCTACCTGGTGGGCGAGGCCGGCATCTACGTCGCACGCGTGGTCGACCGCAAGGTGTCGCGCGGCCAGGTCTTCCTCGTCACCGATGGCGGCCTGCATCATCATCTGTCGGCCTCGGGCAATTTCGGCCAGGTGATCCGCAAGAACTATCCGGTCGCCATCGGCAATCGGATGGAAGCGACGGAATCCGAAACCGCCTCGGTGGTCGGCCCGCTGTGCACGCCGCTCGATCTGCTGGCCGACCGCATGACGCTGGCGAAGGCGGTGCCGGGCGATCTGGTCGTAATCTTCCAGTCGGGCGCCTATGGTGCGAGCGCCAGCCCTCAGGCCTTCCTGGGCCATCCGGCCGTGGTCGAGGTGCTGGTCTAGGCGGCCCGGAGATTCGGGCGCCGTCCTGCCGGCGCCGACTTTTCTATCAGCGTTACTGGCAGAGCCCCAGCAACCGGTCTTCCTGCGTGCAGGGTTCCTTGAGCGGTGCCACGCCTTCCATGCAGGCGGCGATCTCGCGGGCGGCGATGCGCGAGGTGGCCCAGCCCTGCAATTCGGGCCGGGCGACGAGTTCGAGGGCGGACCATTGCGGCGGGCCCTCGGCCTTGAGACGGGGGAAATTGCGGCACCAGGCGGCGGCGAAGCGGGCGAGCAGGGCGTCGCGCTTCTCGCCGTGGCCGCTGGCCCCGAGGAAGATGCGCACGGCCAGCGCGGGCTGGTCGGCTTCCAGCAGGTTGGGGTAGTCGGCGGCGGCGGCGGTGACCGGGGCGTAGAGGCCGGTCAGGGCGGCCGCGGTTGCATGAGTCGGGTCGAAGCGCAGCAGCTTCACGAAGTTGCGCGCTTCGGGCTTCATGTTGGCGAGCAGGCGGGCGGGACGCGGGGCGACGACGGCGACGGCGTCGATGCTGCCCTCGGTGATCAGCTTGACGAGGGCTTCGTCTTCCGGGAGGAAGCTGGCCTGCGTGTCGGGCAGCGCGGCGCCGAACATCAGCCGGTAGAGGCTCGCGGTGGAAAGGGCGGTGCCGCTGTGCAGCGTGCCGAGGTTGATGCGTGCGCCGGCCAGGTCGTGCAGGTGATTCATCGGCGAGTCGCTGCGCACGAGGAAGTGGATTTCCTCGAGGTGGAGCGGGGCGATCGCGCGCACGGGCTCGATCATGCGCGTGGCATCGGGGTTGCCGCGCAGGGTGGCGCCGATGTAGGCGGGCGCGGCATCGGCCTGCAGCAGGGCGAGTTGCAGGGCGCCAGTGTCGTGCAGGCGCAGCAGGGCTTCGGGCGTGCCGGCGACGCTGCGGGGAACGAGTTCGATGTCGGCATCGCGGGCGACGTGCCGGGCGATGTCGCGCAGCATGTCCTGCTGGGCTGCGGTGGCGTGGATCCTGACGCGGTCGGCGGCGAGGGCGAGGCCGGCGTGCAGCATGCAGGCGACCAGTACGAAGTGCAGCAGTCGGTGCAGCAGGTGGGAGCGCTCGGTCACTTCTTGATCTGCTTCGGGTCGCACAGGCCGACGGCGGCGATTGCTTCGGTACAGGGGCGCTGGGCTTCGGCAGCCGCAGCGGCTTCCCTGGCCTCTTTGGCCTCCTTAATTTTGCGGGCCTTCGCTTCGCGGGCGGCCTTGGCTTTCGCGGCTTTCTCGCGTTCGGCTT
>JAVEWF010000109.1:1943-5721 GCA_034004665.1 Rhodocyclaceae bacterium
TTCGGCTTCCTGCGCGGCCTTTTCCGCAGCGGCCTTGTCGGCCGCGGCTTTGTCGAGGTCCGGTTCTGCGGGCGGCGCAACCTGCAGCGGCGGCAGGGCGGCGGCGGGTGCGGGTTGGGCGGCCGGCGGGGGGACGGGGAAAGGCGCGGGTTGCGCCGGTGCGGCTGCCGAACCGACCGGATCGGGCTGCCAGTTCTTGGGCGCGGGGAGGTGGGAGCGGTTGAACCACAACAGCGGCAGGCCGCCGGCGACGACGGCGACGATGATCAGCGGCAGGGCGGAGACGCCCTGTTTCTTTTCGGCGGCCGGCTGCGTCTTCGCGGCGACCGGCGCTTCCCTGGGCGGGGCGCTGCCGTCGGCCAGCGGTATTTCGGGAAAGAAGGTGCCGCAGTGCTCGCATTGCTTCGCGTTGACGTCGCTGACCTTGCCGCACTTCGAGTTGGGGCAGACGCGCAAATGCAGCGGCGAGCCGCATTCGGCGCAGAAACGGGCGCCCGGCACGTTTTCGTGCTGGCAGAAGGTGCATTGGACCGCGAACATCTTGTATGCCGATCAGATCAACAGAGGGCGAAAAGGATAGCAGATTGATGCTGCCGGATGGCCGGGAAAATTGCCCCGGATGCTGGAATAATCCATCATTTGACGGATAACGGCGGACTCGCCATGCCACTTTCCCTGTTCATCAAGAAGATTCTCTCGGCACTGGCGCTGCCGCCCCTCATGCCATTGGTCTGCATCGCCGCCGGATTGTTGCTGGCGAAGCGCAGGCCTCGACTGGGGCGCGGCCTCGCCTGGTGCGGCCTCGCGCTGATCTGGCTGACGAGCACGCCGGCGGTACTCGACCTGCTGGCCCGGCCGCTCGAGGATGTCCCCGTGCTTGAGGAACGGGATCTAGCCCGGGGCGAGGCGATCGTGATTCTCGGTGCGGGCATTCGCCGCCTTGCACTCGAGTACGGCGGTGCTCCGGCGCCGAATCGTCTGGCGCTCGAACGCTTGCGTTTTGGCGCGAAGCTGGCCCGCGACAGCCGCCTGCCCGTGCTCGTCAGTGGAGGCGCCCCCCTGGGCGTCGTCGCCGAAGCGCCGGCAATGGCGCAAAGCCTGCGGGAAGACTTCGGCATCGCGCCGCGCTGGGTCGAGGACGCGTCGCTCGATACCGCCGACAACGCGCGGTTTTCCGCCGCGCTGCTGAAGCAGGCGGGCATCCGCCGCGTCGTCCTGGTGACCCATGCGGCGCACATGCGGCGATCCGTCGGGGAGTTCGCGGCGCAGGGCCTCGAGGTGATTCCCGCCCCGACCGGCCATCTCGTCGACCATTCGCCGGGCGTCGAATCCTTCCGCCTCGAGGACGTTTTCGACTGCCTCCCGAGCGCGTCTGCCGCCTTTGCCAGCTGGTTCGTGATCCACGAGTGGGCCGGAATCCTGGCCCAGAAAATCCGCCTGACCCTGGCCACGGAGGCCTCTGCTGCGCTTGATACCGCGAAATAAGGGGTAAAAAATATTGATCTAGATCTATTACTTTTAGTGTAGTTGTGCCGTATATTCATGGCATGGGGTCCGGGACATGCCATGACATGTTCCGGAACTGTCGAGAGGAGACATGCCGTGAATCACATGAACCGAATCCGTGAGAGTTCCGTCCTGATTTCAGGAGTGCTCGCCGTGGTCGTCATTTTCGCGGCGTGCGTCTTCATCTGGCTGGCCTTCGATTCCATGCCGGCTTTTGCCCTTGTCCTCGGCTGGGCCGCGGCTGCCACGCTGCCCTTCGTGATGCGCGAGCTGAGCCTGCGGCTCCTGCCGCGCCGTCCTACCCTGCTGCGCGAGTACTGATACTGCGCCGGGCTTTGCCGTCGTCGATCACGGCGGTTCTTCCTTGTTCGTTTTTCAGCCGATCAGCGCCACGGCCTTGATCTGCGCCCACAAGTCGCGACCGGGTGCGAGTTCGAGTGCGGCCGCGGAGCGGCGGGTGATTCGGCCGAGCAGCGGGGCGTTCCCCGCCTGAAGACGGACGAGGGTTTGTGCCGGGTGGCTGTCGTCGGCCAGTTTCACTACCCGGACCGGCAGGATGTTCAGGATGCTGGTGCCTTCATGCCGGTCGCGGGCGAGGCTGACGTCGCGGGCCAGGATGCGCACGCGCACCGGCCGGCCCACTTCATGGCCGCCGTCACGCACCCAGAGGGAATGACTGTCGTCGCCGGGCAGCGCGATACGCGCGAGGTGCCAGCGCTCGTCGCGTTCGGCGACCGTGCCGTCGAGTACCACGCCGGCGTCCTCGCCGAGCTTGATCGGCAGGTCGGTACGCGCCAGCGTTTCGCCGAGCGGGCCCTGCGCCACGGCGCGGCCGCGGTCCATGACGACGAGGTGGTCGGCGAGCCGGGCGACTTCGTCGGGTGCGTGGCTGACGTAGAGGACGGGGATCTCCAGTTCGTCGTGCAGGCGTTCGAGGTAGGGCAGGATCTCGTTCTTGCGCGCGAGGTCGAGCGCCGCCAGCGGTTCGTCCAGCAGCAGCAGGCGCGGCCGGGCAAGCAGGGCGCGGGCGATGGCGACGCGCTGGCGCTCTCCGCCCGAGAGTGTGTCGGGCTTGCGGTCGAGCAGGTCGCCGATGCCGAGGAGCCCGGCGATATTCCCGATGTCGGGGACGATGCCGGAAAAGTCGGTGCCGGCAGGACGGCGGCTTGAGCGGCGCAGGCCGTAGTCGAGGTTGCCGCGCACGGAAAGGTGGGGAAACAGGCTGGCTTCCTGGAAGACGACGCCGATCGGCCGCCGATGCGTGGGCAGGAAGGTTCCCGTGTCCTGCCAGGTGTCGCCAGCGAAGACGAGCCGGCCCGCCGGCGCGTGTTCCAGCCCGGCGATGCAGCGCAGCAGGGTGGTCTTGCCCGAGCCGGAGGGTCCGAACAGCGCGGTGACGCCGCGCTCGGGCAGGTCGAGGTCGACGTCCAGGGTGAAATCGGGACGTTCGAGCCGGAAGCGGACGGCGATGCTCATTTGCGCCGCCCCGTCGGGTTGAGCGTGTAGAGCGCGAGCAGCACGAGGAAGGCGAAGGCCAGCATCGTGGCTGACAGGCCGTGGGCCTGCGCGTATTCGAGCGCCTCGACATGATCGTAGATCTGCACCGAGACGACGCGCGTCTTGTCGGGGATGTTGCCGCCGATCATCAGCACCACGCCGAATTCGCCCACCGTATGGGCGAAGCCGAGGATGGAGGCGGTCAGGAAGCCCGGCTTCGCCAGCGGCACCGCGATGCTGAAGAAGGCGTCGAGCGGCGAGGCGCCCAGCGTGGCGGCCGCTTCGAGCGGGCGTTCGCCGACGGCCTCGAAGGCGTTTTGCAGCGGCTGGACCACGAAGGGCAGCGAATAGATGACCGAGGCGACGACCAGCCCGGCGAAGCTGAAGGGCAGCAGGCCGAGGCCGGCCCATTGCGTGAATTGCCCGACCGGGCCGTGCGGCCCCATGGCGACCAGCAGGTAGAAGCCGATCACCGTCGGCGGCAGGACGATCGGCAGGGCGACGACCGCGCCGACCGGCCCTTTCCACCACGAGCGGGTGCGCGCCAGCCACCACGCGAGCGGCGTGCCGAGCAGCAGCAGCACGCCGGTCGTGACGGTGGCGAGCTTGACGGTGAGCCAGAGGGCGGCGAAGTCGGCAGCGGACATCTACAGATCGTAGCCGAAGCTGCGGATGACGATGCGGGCCTTGTCGCTGCGCAGGTACTGCATGAGCGCCGTGGCGGCGGGATTGTCCCGGCCGCGCGCGAGAATCACGGCATCCTGCCGGATCGGCG
>JAVEWF010000110.1:0-5717 GCA_034004665.1 Rhodocyclaceae bacterium
TCGCGCCGAAGCGCTTCGCGCCCGGCGCGACGTCGGCGACGCTCTCGACCAGCGTGTTCCACTGCCCGCAGCCGGGGCACTGGCCCTGCCACTTCGGCGACGTGGCGCCGCACTCGGTGCAGGAATAGATCGATTTCGCCTTGGCCATCAACCGGCCTCCCCCACGACGGTCACCGGAACGCGTGGCGACAATGCACAGAACAGCTCGTAGCTGATGGTGCCGGCTGCCGTCGCCACCTCGTCCGCGGGCATGCCTGCACCCCACAAGGTCACCGTCCCGCCCACGCCGACTTTTTCAGGAAGCCCGGTCAGATCGACGCAGAGCTTGTCCATCGACACGCGACCCAGCGTGCGGGTGCGCATCCCCTCGACCAGGATCGGCGTCCCCGTGCCTGCGTGACGCGGATAGCCGTCCGCATAGCCGCAGGCGACGACACCGATACGCATCGGCCGATCGGCGGTGAAGGTACAGCCATAGCCGACGCACTCGCCGGGCGCGAGTTCCTGCACCGCGATCACCTCGCTTTGCAGCGTCATCACGGGTCGCAGGTCGAGTTCCGCAGCGGAAACATCGGCGAACGGCGAGCCGCCGTAGAGCATGATGCCCGGCCGCGCCCAGTCGCCGACGCTGGCCGGATAACGCAGGATCGCCGCCGAATTGCCGAGCGAATGCACACCGTCCATGCCGGCGGTCATCGCGGCGAAGCGCTCCAGCTGCCAGTCGATGCCGCGCGGGCCGTCGGCATCGGCGAAATGCGTCATCAGCACGACCTCGCGCACCCGTCCCGCCAGCGCCGACTTTGCGGCAGCGAGGCCGGCGGCGTCGAGGCCGAGGCGGTGCATGCCGCTGTCGATCTTCAGATAGACCGGCAGGTCGACGGGCCAGTCGGCGGCGAGCAAGGCGTCGACCTGGTCGCGACGATGCAGGACGGGAATCAGCCGGTGGCGGATGAACAGGGGCAGCTCGTCCGGCGCATAAAAGCCCTCGAGCATCAGGACTGGCAGCCTCAGGCCGTGCTCGCGCAAGTGGACGGCACGCGCCAGTTCGACCAGGGCAAAACCGTCGGCTTCGTCGCAGAGCGCGTCGACGGCGCATTCCAGGCCGTGTCCGTAGGCATTCGCCTTGACGACCGCCCACAGCCGGGCATGGCCGGCATGCCGGCGGGCGACGCGCAGGTTATGGAGAAGCGCCGCGCGATCGACGACGGCGCCGATGGGTCTCACTACGGAAGCCTCATGGCAGGCGGACGGCCACCGAGCGGCGCGACGCTAGCGCGTCTTGCACTCTTTGAGTTTCTCGGTCGCGAAGTCCACGAACGCCGTCACCAGCCGCGAACGGAATTTCTCCTTCGGATAGACCATCGACAGCTTGCGCGTCAGGCGCGGCTTGAGCGGAATCGAGACCAGGTCGCCGAGGCGCAGCGACTTCATCACGGACGTCCGCGAGGCGATCGCGTAGCCGAGCCCGGTTTCCACCACTTCGAGCAGCGCCACGGGACTGCCGAGCTCCATCACCGGCATCATGTGGTCGATGTCGACGCCGTGCTTGCGCAGATATACCTCGGTGAATTCCCGCGTTCCCGACCCCGGCTCGCGCGAGACGAAGGGATGATCCACCAGATGCTGCGGGGCGACCTCCTTGAGGCGCGCCAGCGGGAACTTCGGATTGCAGATGACCTGCAGTTCGTCTTCGCAGCAGACTTCGGTCTGCAGGTTGGGCTGGTGCGAAGGCGACTCGATGAAGCCGATGTCGATGGTGTGCTCGGCGACCCGCGTCTCGATGCTTTCGGAGTTGGCGACGATGAGGCGCGGCCGCACATTCGGATACTTCGACTTGAATTCGCCCAGGATGCGCGGCAGCAGGAATTCGGCGATCGTGGTCGAGGCGCCGACCAGCAGCGAACCGCCCACCTCGCCGGTCATCTCGGCGAGACGCACGTCCATTTCGCCGGACAGGCCGAGGATCTTCTCCGCGTAGGCGAGCACCAGTTCGCCCGCGGGCGTCAGCGAAATGCGGCCGTGGCCGCGATCGAACAGGCGCGTGTTGAAATGCTCTTCCAGCTGCTTGATCTGGAAGGTCACCGCCGGCTGCGTCATGAACAGCACTTCGGCGGCCTTGGTGAAGGACAGCTGACGTGCAACGGCGTGAAAGACCTGAAGCCTGCGATCCGCCATGAAAACTCCTCGGTTTATCTATTTATGTTGATATTCAATCACAATTTCTTGACATAAGAAAGCCTGATAACGCGCCTGCGGCTCGCTGCAGTGGGATTTCGCGCACAGGACGGCGGAATTGGCAAAACACTTTCGTGCTATAAACCGGCGGCCATGAGCCTCGGGTTCTACATCATCATGGCGGCGCAGTTCTTCTCTGCGCTCGCCGACAACGCCCTGCTGATCGCCGCCATCGCCATCCTGCGCGACATGCAGGCGCCGGCGGAATACGAGCCCCTGCTGAAGACCTTCTTCACCGTCTCCTACGTCGCGCTCGCCGCTTTCGTCGGCGCATTCGCCGACTCGATGCCCAAGTGGCGCGTCATGTTCATCAGCAACGGCATCAAGATCTTCGGCTGCAGCCTGATGTTCTTCGAGGTGCATCCGCTCGTCGCCTACGCCGTCGTCGGCCTCGGCGCGGCCGCCTACTCGCCGGCCAAGTACGGCATCCTCACCGAATACCTGCCGCACCGGCAACTGGTCATCGCCAACGGCTGGATCGAGGGCCTGACCGTGGGTGCCATCATCCTCGGCGTGGTACTCGGCGGCATGCTGATCCAGCCATCCATCGCCGGCCATCTGCTTGCATTCGACCTGCCCCTGGTCGACACCGGTGTCGACAGCATCGCCGAGATGAACCTGCTGATCATCGGCGGGCTGTACCTGGTCGCCGCCCTATTCAACCTCTACGTACCCGACACCGGCGTCGACCACAAGCCGCTGAAAAAAAACCCCGTGTATCTGTTCCACGAATTCAACCACTGCCTCCGCCTGCTCTGGCGCGACAAGCTGGGCCAGATCTCGCTGGCGGTGACGACGCTGTTCTGGGGAGCCGGCGCGACCCTGCAGTTCATCGTCATCGAATGGGCCAAGGCCGCGCTCAATCTCGACCTGTCCAAGGCGAGCATGCTGCAGGGTGTCGTCGCCATCGGCGTCGCCATCGGTGCAATCCTCGCTGCACGCATGATCACGCTGCGCAAGTCGGTCCGCGTCATTCCGCTCGGTATCGCCATGGGCATCGGCATCATCGTCATGGTCTTCGTGCGCGATACCTGGGCCGCGATGCCGCTGCTGGTCATGGTCGGCATCTGCTCGGGTTTCTTCGTCGTGCCGATGAATGCCCTGCTCCAGCACCGCGGCCACATCCTGATGGGCGCCGGCCACTCCATCGCCGTGCAGAACTTCAACGAAAACCTGTCGATCCTGATCATGACCGGCATCTACTCGGTGCTGATCAAGGCGGGCCTGCACATCTACTGGGTCATCGTCCTGTTCGGCCTCTTCGTCGCCGGCACGATGTGGCTGGTCAAGCGCCGCCACGAAACCAACCAGCGCGAACACGACGCCGTCGGTCATCTCGAAGACGTCCGGCACTAGCAAAAACCGGAAGTAGACCGGCAGCCGCTTCGTGTCGCCCCCTTGCGGACGACGGATCGATGCCTCGACCGGGCCGGAACGCGCAGCCCAAGGATGCAGTCTTGATCGCTATCGCATGATCAGTCCATGACGCGAAGCATAATGAAACAGGTCCACGTTGGTACCGATGTTGAGCTTCCGCATCAGGCGTGACTTGTGTACGCTGACGGTCTTCGCGCTGCAACCGAGGCGGCTCGCAATATTGACCAGGCTCTGGCCAGAGGCGAGATGCTTCAGGATTTCATATTCACGCCGGGTCAGCACTTCGGGGGAAGGCTCTTCTTCGCTTACGCGCTGAAACAGCAATGCATCGGCCAGGCCCGGCTCCATGAAATTCCTGCCTGCCGCCACCGTGCGAATGGCATCGAGCAGGAGCGTCACGCTGGCATCCTTGGTCACGTAACCGGCAGCGCCTGCCCTGACCGCATGCGCGGCCATCTGCGGTTCGCTATGCATGGTCAGCACGACCATGCGCAAGGCCGGCCTGGCCTGCAGCAGACGAGGAATCAGTTCGACGCCTCCGCCCGGCATCGACAGATCCAGCAGCAATACGTCGAACTTCTTTTGCTGGACCGCTTCCATCGTACCGGGGCCATCCTGGCTCTCGCCGCTGATGGCCAGGTCCGGAGTTGCTGCGACGATCTGTCGAAGACCGCTGCGGACGACCACGTGATCGTCCGCGATCCAAATCCTAATTTTCTTCATGCGTCCACCTTCCTATCCAGCGGCAGGTCGAGTTCCATGCGTGTTCCCGTCATTGCCGGCGTGCTGACAATCCGCAGGCAGCCACCGGCCAGCGCCGCCCGCTCCTGCATGCCGAACAATCCGAGGCTGGCGCGCGACTTCATCGCTGCCGGGGCATCGAAGCCACGGCCATCGTTCTGCACCAGGATGCGCAGGCGATCGTCGGTATATGACAGATGCATCGTCACCGACGTGGCATGCGCATGACGTGCAATATTGGTCAGTGACTCCTGTGCAATCCGGAATGCCGCCACCGCCCTCGCCTCATCGATCTGCCGCGGCTCTCCGCTGACCGTCAAACGGCAGGTGATTCGGGTCATGTTGCGAAACTCCATGGCCAGCCCCTCCAGGGCCGGCAGCAGCCCATGTTCCAGCAACACGGGGCGCAGATTGCCGGATATCCGGCGGACGACCCCCGTGGCATCGTCGAGCAGTCGTTCCAGCTGATCGACAGTTGGGCAGATATCGACCTTGCGTGTGCCATTGCCCCGCATCCTGAGCGCGGAGAACGCCAGGCGCATGCCGGTCAGCAGTTGACCGAGCTCGTCATGGATTTCATGCGCCATGTGCCGGCGCTCGGATTCGTGGATGTTGTCGTGGCGGGCCATCAGGTCGACAAACTGTTGCCGGGATTGACGCAACTCATCCTCGATGCGTTGGCGCTCGGTGTGATCGATGACCATCACCACGAACCCGCGCACCTGCCCGACCTCGCTCCGGTCAGGCAGGTAGGAGGCTTGGACCCAGCGCGATCCGCCATCCTTGTACGGCACTTCGGTCTCATATTCGACCACCTCCCCGGCGAGCACTCGCTGCACGTAGGGCAATATTCTTCGCCACGCCGCATCTCCGAGCACTTCGCTGGCCAGGTGGCCTTCGATGTTGCTCGCGGAACGTCCGAACCAGCGTTCATAGCTGCGATTGACCATCCGATACCTCAGGTCGGCATCGACATAAGCGATGAGCGCAGGTACGGCATCAGTAATGATGCGCAGGAAGGCATGAAGTTTCGCGAGACGCCCTTCGCGGTCCTTGCGCTCCGTGATGTCATGCACATAACCATGCCAGAGGATGCTGCCATCGCTCTCCCGCACGGGCATGGAACACCCCTCGATCCAGCGCTCGCCCTTGACGGGGTGAGTGAAGCGCCACTCGTCGCGCCATTGCGACATGGTCCGTGCCGATTCGGCGATCGAAGCCATGATCCGCTTCAAGTCAAGGGGATGGAGGCGGCGGAGGACGGGACTGAAGTCTTCAGCCACATCTTCGGGCGCGACATCGTAGAGATCGCGGATGGACGGGCTGGCATAAGGCAGCGAAACCCTGCCGTCAGGCTGGAGGCG
>JAVEWF010000035.1:0-1363 GCA_034004665.1 Rhodocyclaceae bacterium
AGGTATTTGAGGAACAGCAGCCAGGAAGTCTGCTCGGTGTAGTCGAGCTCGGTGGTGCAGCCGGCCTCTTTCCAGAGAACGTCGTCGATGTTGCGGAAGGCCTGCTCGAACATCTCCTACTGCCGTCCTGCCAGCGCCGACTTTTGCGCGGCGACGATTTCGCCGATGCCTTTTTCGGCCAGCGCCAGCAGGGCGTCGAGTTCGGCGCGCGTGAAGGGCGTGCCTTCCGCCGTGCCCTGAACCTCGCACATTCCGCCCGCGCCGGTCATCACGACGTTCATGTCGGTGTCGCAGCTCGAATCCTCGTCGTAGTTGAGGTCGAGCACCGGCGTGCCCTCGACGATGCCGACCGAGACGGCGGCGACGAAGTCCTTCATCGGATGCGCGGCGAGCTTGCCGGCGGCGACGAGACCGGAGAGCGCGTCGTGCAGCGCCACGCAGGCGCCGGTGATCGAGGCGCAGCGCGTGCCGCCGTCGGCCTGCAGTACGTCGCAATCGAGCGTGATCTGCCGTTCGCCCAGCGCCGACAAATCGGTGACAGCGCGCAGGGAACGGCCGATCAGGCGCTGGATTTCCTGGGTGCGGCCGGACTGCTTGCCCTTGGCCGCTTCGCGGTCGGTGCGCGTGTGCGTCGAGCGCGGCAGCATGCCGTATTCGGCGGTCACCCAGCCTTGTCCCTTGCCCTTGAGGAAGGACGGCACGCGTTCCTCGACGCTGGCGGTGCACAGCACCTTGGTGTGGCCGAATTCGACCAGCACGCTGCCTTCGGCGTGGCGCGTGTAGCGGCGGGTGATGGTCAGCGGGCGCAGCGCGTCGGAGGCGCGGCCGTCGGGGCGGTTCGTCATGCTTGCTCCTGGGGTGGGGGGGTGTAGGGGGCGGCCAGCAGGCGCTGCAGGGCGAAGGCGCTCTGCGGCCGCTCCAGCGGGTCGAGGCGCATGCACTGGTCGATCGTGTTCAGCAGTTCGGGCGAGTAGCGCCCGGCCCAGCGCTGCGTCGCCGGGACCAGCAGGTCGTTGATGAGCCGCAGGTCGGCGGGTTGAGGGGCCGCCGCCGCGAGACAGGCGTACATGCTGGCGCCGACGGCGTAGACATCGGTCCAGGGTCCCTGACCCGGCTGGTTGCCGTACTGCTCGGGCGCGGCGTAGCCAGGCGTGTAGGTGGGGCGCAGTTCCGGATCGGTCTGCGTCAGGGTCTGGCGGGCGGCGCCGAAGTCGATCAGCACCGGCGAGCCGTCGGTGCGCAGGTAGATGTTGGAGGGTTTGATGTCGAGATGCAGCAGCTTGTTGGCATGCACTTCGCGCAGGCCGGAGAGCAGGCGCGCGAACACGCCGCGCACGAAGCTCTCGCGGAACTGGCCGTGATA
>JAVEWF010000035.1:1463-27683 GCA_034004665.1 Rhodocyclaceae bacterium
TCCCCCAGCAAATGCCGAACCAGGATCTGGTCCTGCAGCTCGGGATGATGCAGGACGCCGTGCGCGCCGTGCTGCCGTCCACGTCGCCGCTGACGGTCGCCGACGTGCTGCGCTGGCCGGGCGTGCTAGCCGCCGAGGCAGTGACGCCCGAGCGTCTGCAAACCGAAAGCCTGGCCCTGCTCGAAGCCGTGCTGGCCGAATTCATCGCCAGCCGGGCGCGCGAAGGCGCACGCCTGGCCGAGGTGCTGCGCGAGCGGGTCGCCCGCATGCGTGCGGAAGTCGCGCGGGTCGAGCCGATGGTGCCGGCGGCCATCGCCGAATATACGGAGCGCCTCGCCGCGAAGTTGCGCGAGGCGGTCGCCGCCCTCGACGAGGATCGCATCCGCCAGGAAGTCGGCGTTTTCGCCGCGAAGATCGACGTGGCCGAGGAGCTGGCGCGCCTCGTCACCCATCTCGCCGAAGTCGAACGGGTGCTGGCGAAGGGCGGCGCGGTCGGCAAGCGGCTCGATTTCCTGACGCAGGAGCTGAATCGCGAGGCGAACACGCTCGCGTCGAAATCCGTGTCCGCGGCGGTGACGGCCGTCGCGCTCGAACTGAAGCTGCTGATCGAGCAGGTCCGCGAGCAGGTGCAGAACCTGGAGTGACGACGACCGGGCGCCGTCCCGCCGGCGCCGACTTTTACAGGTAAGCTGAAAATCATGAACCTCACCCCCGAAAACGATACCGATACCGCCGGTGCCCTCTTCATCGTCTCGGCGCCGTCCGGCGCAGGCAAGACGACGCTCGTGCGCCAGTTGATGGAACAGGATCCGGCCATCCGGCATTCCGTGTCCTACACGACGCGCGCTCCGCGGCCGGGCGAACGCGACGGCCACGACTACAACTTCGTCGATATCCAGACCTTCCTCGCGATGCGCGAGCGCGACGAATTTCTCGAGTGGGCGGAGGTGCATGGCAACTTCTATGGAACCTCGCGCAACTGGCTGCTCGACGAAATGCGTGCGGGCCGGGACACGCTGCTCGAAATCGACTGGCAGGGTGCGCAGCAGGTGCGCGAGCTGATGCCCCACGCCGTGAGCATCTTCATCGTTCCGCCGTCGATCGAGGAGCTGGAGCGCCGCCTGCGGACGCGCGGGCAGGACAGCGAGGAAGTGATCCAGCGGCGCGTCGCCGCCGCGCTCTCGGAATTGCGGCATGTGGACGAGTTCGATTTCGTTATAATCAACAACGACTTGCAGGAAGCCTTGGCCGATCTGGCCGCTGCGGTGCGGGCCTCGCGCCTCGATTTCGGTCGACAGCGGGTGCGCCACCCCGAGGTTTTCCGCTTCCTCTCACTTCATTGAATTCAAAGGATTCTCCATGGCTCGTGTCACCGTCGAAGACTGTCTCAAGTACATTCCCAACCGCTTCCAGATGACCCTCGCCGCGACCTATCGCGCCCGCCAGATCACGATGGGCAGCACGCCGCAGGTCGAGGTGGACAAGGACAAGCCCACCGTGCTGGCCCTGCGCGAACTGTCCGAGGGCAAGTACGGCATGGAAGTCCTGTATCGCAACCAGGCCTGACAAGCATGATCTAGGGGAGGCACATGCCGGCGGCCACAGCGTCTCCCCATCCGATTTCCGTCGCCGCGGCGCCCGCCGCGGTTTTCGACGAGCCGCCCATCATTCCGGTGGACATGCATCCGCCGATCGATCTCGCCGAGGATCTCGAGCATTTCCTCGCGCAGCTGGCGTCCTACCTGAAGCCCGAGGATGTCGACCTGATCGCCGCGGCCTACCATTTCTCGGCCAACGCGCATCGCGGCCAGTTCCGTTCCAGCGGCGATCCCTACATCTCCCATCCGCTGGCCGTCGCCGAAACCCTGGCGCACTGGCGGCTCGACCCGCAGGCGCTGACCGCCGCGTTGCTGCACGACGTGATGGAAGACACCGCCATCACCAAGGCGCAGATCGCGCAGGACTTCGGCAAGATCACCGCCGAGCTGGTGGATGGCGTCTCGAAGCTGGATCGCATCGAGCACCAGTCCTACGAAGAAGCGCAGGCGGAGAATTTCCGCAAGATGCTGCTGGCGATGGCGCAGGACGTGCGCGTCATCCTCATCAAGCTCGCCGACCGGCTGCACAACATGCGCACGCTCGATGCCGTGCGGCCGGACAAGCGCAAGCGCATCGCCCGCGAGACGCTCGAGATCTACGCACCGATCGCCAACCGCCTCGGCCTCAATACCCTGTATCGCGAGCTGCAGGAGCTTGCCTTCCGCACGCTGCAGCCGATGCGCTACCGCGTCCTCGCCAAGGCCGTACGCGCCTCGCGCGGCAACCGGCGCGAGGTGGTGGGCAAGATCCTCGACGCGATCCGCCAGCGCCTGCCCGAATGCCGCATCGACGCCGAGGTGATGGGTCGCGAGAAGCACCTGTACGGCATCTATCGCAAGATGCGCGAGAAGCACCTGTCGTTCTCGCAGGTGCTCGACATCTACGGCTTCCGTATCGTCGTCGCCGACATTCCGACCTGCTATCTCGCGCTCGGCGCGCTGCACGGCCTCTACAAGCCGGTGCCGGGCAAGTTCAAGGACTACATCGCCATTCCCAAGGCGAACGGCTACCAGTCGCTGCACACGACGCTGATCGGCCCCTACGGCATGCCCGTCGAATTGCAGATCCGCACGCGCGAGATGCACCATGTCGCCGATTCCGGCGTCGCCTCTCACTGGCTCTACAAGGACGAGCAGTCGCTGACCGAGCTGCAGCGCACCACCCACCAGTGGCTGCAGTCGCTGCTCGAACTGCAGACGGCCTCGGTCGATTCGGCCGAGTTCCTCGAACACGTCAAGGTCGACCTGTTCCCCGGCGAGGTCTATGTCTTCACGCCGGCCGGCAAGATCCTTTCGCTGCGGCGCGGCGCGACGGCGGTCGATTTCGCCTACGCGGTGCATACCGACATCGGCAATCGCTGCATCGCCTGCAAGATCAACCACGAGCACATGCCTCTGCGCACCGAGCTGCGCAACGGCGATCGCGTCGAGATCGTCACGGCACCGAATGCCGCGCCGAATCCCAACTGGCTCGGCTTCGTCAAGAGCGGCAAGGCACGCGCCCAGATCCGCCATTTCCTCAAGACCCGCCAGACCGAGGAGTCGGCTGCGCTCGGCGAACACCTGCTGGCGCAGGCGCTGCACAACCTCGGCCACCGGCTCGAGGAGCTGGGCACGTCCGCCTGGCAGCGTTTCCTCAAGACCTTTTCCGGCAAGACGCAGCGCGAAGTGCTGACCGACATCGGCCTCGGCAAGCGGCTGCCGGCCATCGTCGCACGCCGCCTGCTCGACGGCCGCGCTTCGGGCGGACCGGTCGCGAAGAACGCCGGCGCGATCCGCATCCATGGCAGCCAGGACATGGCGATGCAGCTGGCGCGCTGCTGCCGGCCGATTCCCGGCGATCCGATCGTCGGCGTGATCCGTGCCGGCCAGGGCCTGATCGTGCATACGCACGACTGCCAGATGCTGCGCAGCGCCAAAGCCGGCCGCGGCGCTGGCGGCAAGGAATGGGTCGATGTCGAGTGGGACGTGGATGCCCATGGCCCCTTCGAGGTGCTGATCAAGGTGGTCGCGCAGAATTCGCCCGGCGTGCTGGCGCGCCTGGCCGCCGCGATCGCCGCGCACGGCACGAACATTACCGATGTCCACATGGACACCGACACCGGCGCCACAACCGCCCTCTATTTCACGCTGCAGGTCGCAGGTCGCCTCGATCTCGCCCGCATCATGCGCAGCCTGCGCCGCCTGCCGGCCGTGACGCGCATCGTTCGTCTCAAGGAAGATCAATCCCCCCGCAACTGAAGGAGCAGAAAGATGGCTTACGAATCCGAACATACCCGGTTCATGCGTACCTGGCTGGAGCAACACCCCGATGAGCTGGAAGTGCAGCGCAGCGGCCGTGCCCTCTGGTGGGACAAGGGGATGCGCGACCCGGAAGAGCAGCGGAGGATCGACGCGTCCAGGGTGCCGCAGAAGCCTTACTATTACGATGCCAACTAGAGAAGGATGGGAACGATGAAATCGATGAAGCTGCTTGGGTTGATTGCGGGCCTGGTGCTGGCCGGGCCTGCGGTTGCGGATCTCAAGCTCGCCCAGAAGGAAGGCTGTCTCGGCTGCCATACCGTCGACAAGAAGCTGGTCGGGCCGGCCTGGAAGGATGTCGCCGCCCGCTACAAGGGCGATGCCGGTGCCGAGGCCAAACTGCTCAAGAAGGTGCGGGAGGGCGGCAAGGGCAACTGGGGCGAGATTGTCCAGCCGCCGAACACGACGACATCGGACGCCGACCTGAAGACGCTCGTGAAGTTCGTGCTCGGACTCTGAAAGCCGTGGCAGGACAGGGCTGACGCCGATTCGTCAGGTCCGGCAATGCGCCGCCTTCGGGCGGCGTTTTCATTGGGGGCGGCTATTCCGAGCGCGAGCCTCAACATTAGAAATCCTTGACCATCATCAATTCAATCGATGGGTGAGGCTCCTAGGATGCACGAATCCAATTCCCCTAACTTTCGTGGGGTCACAAGGGTTGTCTTCATGAATATATCCAGCGTTATCGTCATCCCCCATCCGGATCACATCGAGACGGTTCAGCATGGATTGAGGGAGATCGATGGCGTCGAGGTTCATGCGGTTTCTCCGGAAGGCAAGGTGATCGTCACCATCGAGGCGGAAAGCGATCACGACACGACCCGGCTATTCGAGTTCATCAGTCAATTGGACGGCGTGATGTCGGCGTCCATGGTGTATCACCAGAGCGAATCCGATCCAGAAATGGAAATCTCAGTGGAGGCTTAGCCGCGAGGCGATGCCGCATCGACAAGGAGGTCTGCAATGAAACTGACACGGCGTGAATTCATCAAGACGAATGCGGTTGCAGCGGCAGCCGGCGTGGCGGGGATGTCGATCCCCGGTGCCCAGGCGCTGGCGCAGGCAAAAGGCGATGATGGTCTCCGCTGGGACAAGGGCGCCTGCCGTTATTGCGGTACCGGCTGCAGTGTGCTGGTCGGTGTCAAGGATGGACGCATCGTTGCTACCCAGGGCGACCCGGATGCACCGGTCAACCGGGGTCTCAACTGCGTGAAGGGTTACTTCCTGGCGAAGATCCACTACGCGAAGGACCGCCTGACGCAGCCGATGCTGCGCATGAAGGACGGCAAGTTCGACAAGAACGGCGAGTTCCAGCCGATCAGCTGGGATCAGGCCTTCGACATCATGGCCGAGAAAGTCAAGGCCACCCTTGCCAACAAGGATCAGGGTGCCCCCGGCGTGGCGATGTTCGGCTCCGGGCAATGGACGGTATGGGAAGGCTATGCCGCTGTCAAGCTGATGAAGGCCGGCTTCCGTTCCAACTCGATCGACCCGAATGCGCGCCACTGCATGGCTTCGGCTGTTGCGGGTTTCATGCGTACCTTCGGTATCGATGAGCCGATGGGCTGCTACGACGACATGGAGCATGCCGACGCGTTCGTCCTGTGGGGCTCGAACATGGCGGAGATGCACCCGATCCTCTGGACGCGCATCACCAACCGCCGCCTGACGGCCGACCACGTCAAGATCCACGTGCTGTCGACGTTCACCCATCGCAGCTGCGAACTGGCCGACAACGAACTGATCTTCAAGCCGCAATCGGACCTGGCGATCCTCAACTACATCTGCAACTACATTATCCAGAACGGCGCGGTGAACAAGGATTTCGTCGCGAAGCACGTCAACTTCAAGAAGGGCGTTACGGACATCGGCTACGGCCTGCGGCCGAATCACCCGCTCGAGCAGGCGGCCGGCAACAACGGCTATCCCGGCCCGGACGGCAAGCCGAAGGGCGATCCGAACAAGGCCGCTCCTATCACGTTCGACGAGTTCGCCGCCTTCGTTTCGGAATACACGCTCGACAAGGCGCACGAAATTTCCGGCGTGCCGAAAGACAGGCTCGAAAAGCTGGCCAAGACCTATGCCGACCCGAAGACCAAGGTTGCTTCCTACTGGACCATGGGCTTCAACCAGCATACGCGCGGCACCTGGGTCAATAACATGATCTACAACGTGCACCTGCTGGTCGGCAAGATCTCCGAGCCCGGCAACGGTCCGTTCTCGCTGACCGGTCAGCCCTCCGCCTGCGGCACGGCGCGCGAGGTCGGCACCTTCGCCCACCGCTTGCCCGCCGACATGGTGGTGATGAATCCACAGCATCGCGAAATTTCCGAGAAGAAGTGGAAGTTGCCGGCCGGCCTGCTCAATCCCAAGCCCGGCTATCACGCCGTGCTGCAATCGCGTATGGCCAAGGACGGCAAGATCGGCTTCCTCTGGACCTCGACCACCAACAACATGCAGGCTGGCCCGAACGTCAATGACGAGATCTATCCCGGCTGGCGCAACCCGAAGTGCTTCACCGTCGTTTCCGACTGCTACCCGACCGTGTCGGCGCTTTCGGCCGACCTGATTCTGCCGGCGGCGATGTGGATGGAGAAGGAAGGCATGTTCGGCAATGCCGAGCGGCGTGGCCAGATGTGGCGCCAGCAGATCAAGGCGCCGGGCGAGGCGAAGTCCGACCTGTGGCAGTACATGGAATTTTCCAAGCGCTTCAAGGTCGAGGATGTCTGGCCGGCTGACATGGTCGCCAAGATGCCCGAATACAAGGGCAAGACGCTGTACGAAGTGCTTTACACCAACGGCGTGGTCAACAAGTTCCCGAAGGACGATACGGCGAAGGTCAATGCACACGCCTGGGCCGGCTACACCAACGACGAGTCCGACTATTTCGGCTACTACGTGCAGAAGGGGCTGTTCGAGGAATACGCCGATTTCGGCCGCGGCCACGCGCATGACCTGGCCAACTTCGACGTGTATCACAAGGTGCGCGGCCTGCGCTGGCCGGTGGTCGATGGCAAGGAAACGCTGTGGCGCTTCCGCGAAGGCTACGATCCGTATGTGCCGAAGGGTTCCGGCGTCAAGTTCTACGGCCACAAGGACGGCAAGGCGGTCATCTTCGCCCTGCCTTACCAGCCGGCTGCCGAGCCGCCGGACAACGAGTACGACCTGTGGCTATGCACCGGCCGCGTGCTGGAACACTGGCATACCGGCTCGATGACCCGTCGCGTGCCAGAACTCTACAAGGCCTTCCCGGATGCGGTCGTCTTCATGCACCCGAAGGATGCCGAGAAGCGCGGTCTCAAGCGCAACGACGTGGTCAAGGTCGCGAGCCGTCGCGGCGAAATTCAGCTGCGCGTCGAAACCAAGGGCCGCAACAAGGTACCGGAAGGGCTGATCTTCGTGCCGTTCTTCGACGAGCATCGCCTGGTCAACAAGCTGACTCTCGACGCCACCTGTCCGATTTCGAAAGAGACGGACTTCAAGAAGTGCGCCGCGAAGGTCGTCAAGGTCTGATCGTCTGACTTGAACTAACTGTGAAAGCGGGGCGCAGTGCAGGGGGTCTGCTCCCCGTCCCGTCATCATGGACAATGAAAGCAAAACAAGGGGCTCATCCCGTCGCCAGTTCTTTGCCGACACTGCACGCATGGCGTGCGGTGTCGGACTGCTGGGCTTGGGGCTCGGCCTCTATGCGCGTCATGCCACGGCGCTTCCCCCTGCCGCCATCCGCCCGCCCGGTGCCCTGCCGGAAACCGAATTCTCTGCCGCCTGCATCCGTTGCGGCATGTGCGTGCGCGATTGCCCCTACGACATCCTGCACCTCGCGAAGCCCGAGGAGCCCATGTCCACCGGTACGCCGTATTTCGTCGCACGTCAGGCGCCCTGCGAGATGTGCGAGGACATTCCATGCATAAAGGTCTGCCCTACCGGAGCGCTCGATCACTCGCTCACCGACATCAACAAGTCGCGCATGGGGCTGGCGGTGCTGATCGACCAGGAGACCTGCCTCAATTTCCTCGGTCTGCGCTGCGATATCTGCTATCGCGTCTGTCCGGTCATCGACAAGGCCATCACGCTGGAGCCCATGTCCAACGCACGCACCGGCAAGCATGCCCTGTTCATCCCGGTCGTGCACTCCTCGGACTGTACCGGCTGCGGCAAGTGCGAGAAGGCCTGCCCCACCGAGATCGCCGCGATCAAGGTGTTGCCGATGTACATGGCGAAAGGCCAGTTGTCCGCCCACTATCGGCTCGGCTGGGTCGAGAAGGAGAAGGCCGGCGGCAGCCTGGTCGCACCGGATGCCGAGCACCAGTACAACCTGCCCGAGGGAATGCGTTATGAGCATGGCGGGAAGGGCCTCACGGCAGAACCTGCGGCCCCCGATGCTGCTGCCCCGGTCTTCCCGAAAGCCCTGCAGGGAGGCCGGCTATGAGTGCCGTTCCTCAGCGGCCTGGCGCCGAGGCCATCGCGGAGAAGGGCTGGCTGAAGGCCCACCAATGGCTCATCCTGCGCCGCTTCAGCCAGATCGGCATCCTGTTGCTGTTCCTGGTCGGTCCGTGGTTCAAGCTCTGGATCGTCAAGGGCAATCTCAACTACAGCTACACGCTGGATTTCCTGCCCCTGGCGGATCCCTACCTGCTGCTGCAGATGCTGGTGGCCGGCCAGTCGCCCGAGCGGCTGGCGCTGATCGGGGTGGCGATCGTGCTGCTCTTCTACCTGCTGGTCGGCGGGCGCACCTACTGCTCGTGGGTCTGCCCGGTCAACCTGGTCACGGACCTTGCCAACTGGTTGCGCATGCGGCTCGGCCTCAAGGGCGGGGCGCACCTGTCACGCAGCACGCGCTACTGGATTCTCGGCATGACGCTGGTTGCCGCCGCGGTGTCCGGCACGATCGTGTGGGAAATGGTCAACCCGGTCTCGATGCTGCATCGGGGCCTGTTCTTCGGGTTGGGCATGGCCTGGGCAGTGATTCTGGCAGTTTTCCTCTTCGACCTTTTTGTCATGCGCCATGGCTGGTGCGGTCACTTGTGTCCCGTCGGCGCCTTCTACAGCCTGATCGGCAAGTTGTCGTTCACGCGCGTGAAGCTGCCGCAGCGCGAGGCCTGCAACGACTGCATGGACTGTTTCGCGGTCTGCCCGGAACAACAGGTGATCCGGCCGGCCTTGAAGGGGATCGGCGGGACCCCGCCGGTCATCATGGAAGAAAACTGTACGAACTGTGGACGCTGCATCGACGTCTGCTCGAAGGACGTGTTCGCATTCGGCAGCCGGTTTGGAATATCGGGTAAATAGGCAAGCAACACTGTATTCATTTCTCACGGGAAGGGAGACGATCATGAAACGTACCGTCACGATGGCCATGGCACTGACTGCCGCACTGCTCTTCGGCTGTACCCAGCAATTCGCCGGGGTCAAGTCGATGCGCGGCGACGATGTCGCCACCGGAGACAAGGTGGCCACGCCGAAGTCCTATGTCGGCAAGAAGCCGGGTCTGCAGGAAAAGGTGGCCCGTACTTTCAGCACCCAGCCGCCGGTCATTCCGCACGCCGTGGAAAACTTCGACGACGTCAATCTCGAGGAAAACCAGTGCATGAGTTGCCACAGTGCAGCGACCTTCGAGAAGAAAAAGGCGCCGAAGATCGGCGACAGCCACTTCATCGACCCGCGTACCGGCAAGAAACTGGCCGACAGCTCGATGGCGCGTTACAACTGCACGCAGTGCCACGTGCCGCAGGTCGACGCCCCCCCGCTGGTCGAGAACACCTTCGTCGGCAACGTCAAGAACTGAGTCGTTCATGCCTTTCCGCCGGCGGCAGCCATCGTGACGGCGCCGGCGGGACAGGCGGAAACGCAGGCACCGCATCCGGTGCAGTGTTCGGACAGGATTTCGGGGCGGGCTGCCCCGCCAATCCGCGGAGAAAACCGGATGGCGGCCTCTCCGCACGCATCGCCGCAACTGCGGCACACGACATCCCGGTAGGCAAGGCAATTCGTGTTCGCCTGCGCGAGCAGGGCCCATGGGCGTTCGTCCTGACGTGCTACGAGCGCCTGTGGCGAACAGGCTTCCTGGCATTTGCCGCAGAAGGTGCATGCCCCTTGCGCGAAGCGTACTTCCGGATAGCCGCGGACGAGCGCCAGGATATTCTCCGGACAGGCCTTGACGCACTCGCCGCAGCGTGTGCAGGTCGAAAGGAAGTGGGCCTCGGGGCGGGCCCAGGGAGGACGGAGCGGCGCCTGGCGCCCGGAAATATCCCCCCGCAGGAATTGTCGACGTGAAATCATGAGTGCATCGTAACAAAACGGTCCGTACAAAACGAAAGGGGCGGCCAGAGCCGCCCCTGCCGGTTCCTGACGGACGGATTACTCTTCGTCGTCGTCCTCGGTCATGCCTTGCGGTTTCTTGTGCGCGATGCCCTTGTGGCAGTCGATGCAGGTTTCGTTGTTCTTCTGCGCGAGTTCATGCTGCTTGCGACCGCGCTGCTTCTGCGCTTCCGGATTCATGCCGTCCCAGGTATGACAATTGCGGCATTCGCGCGAATCGCTCTCCTTCATGCGCTTCCACTCGCGCTGGGCCATTTCGAGCCGGTGCGCCTCGAACTTCTCGGGCGTATCGACGATGCCGGTGATCTTGCCCCAGACTTCCTTCGAGGCCTGGATCTTGCGGATCATCTTGTGCGTCCAGTCCTTCGGCACGTGGCAGTCGGAGCAGACTGCGCGTACGCCGGTACGGTTCTGGTAGTGGATGGTCTTCTTGTATTCCTGATACACGTTGTCCCGCATCTCGTGGCAGCCGATGCAGAACTCCAGCGTGTTGGTCGCCTCCATGCCGGTGTTGAAGCCGCCCCAGAAAATGATGCCGGCGAAGAAACCGAAGGTCAGCAACCCGATCAGCGAATATTTGGCGCTGGGCTGCTTCAATGTGTTCCAGATGCTCATTTCCCTTACCCCCTTGTAAAGAACGGGATTATGTTCGACAAAACGGGAAGCGGCCGCCTTGATCTAACTTAAGAGAGAGCGTAGTTCACAGGCCCTTCACGGCGTAGATGCCATCCGTGTTGCGCCAGTAACCCCGGTAATCCATGCCGCAGCCGAAGAGGAAGCGGTCGGCGATGTCGAGGCCGGAAAAATCGGCACGCATGTCCGGGATGGCCTTGCGGTCGTGGCATTTGTGTACCAGCGCGGCCGTCAGCACCTCGATGGCGCCGGAGGCGCGCAACTCGGCGCAGATTGCGGCAAGCGTATGACCTTCGTCGAGGATGTCGTCGACGACCAGCACGCTGCGTCCCGCCGGATTCGCCGTGGGGCGCACGCGCCAGTCGAGGCCGCCACCGCTTGTGGCATGACCGTAGCGTGTGGCATGCAGGTAGGCGGTTTCGAGGGGAAAGTCCAGGCGAGGCAGCAGCTGGCCGGCGGGGATCAGTCCGCCGTTCATCACGGCGTAGATGATCGGGTTGGCGTCCTGCAGCCGGCGGGTGATGGCCGCCGCCATGCGATCGTAGGCCTGCGCGACATCCGCCGCCGTGGCGAGGCAGGCCGCCTCGGCCCGGATGCGACGGATATCGGCGAGGGAGGGCGGCGCGGCTGCCGGAGCGCTCACTGCCGGACCTGATCGATCTCGAGAGCGATCTTGACGGCGCCGAGTTTGGCGGTCTGCGCCGGGCCGTAGAGGTCTCCGGCTTGCGGCATCGCCTGCCCGCTGGCAGAGATCCTGGCTTCGACCAGCAGTTCGGGGAACTTGGCGAGGGGGCGGTCGGGACTGAGGACGGATCGATCGTCGAGCGTGAACGCCATGGGGAATTGCCCGAGCGGCAGCCGTGCGACCGCGACCGGCATGCGCGAGCCGTCGGTGGGTCGTGCGACCACCATCAGCACGGCACCGGCAGGGATCCTGCCGGTGAGCGCAGGGGCGACGGCGACCCGACCCTTGAGGAATGCGCCGGGTACCGCTGCCGTCCTGCCGGCGCCGACTTTTGCCTTGGCCTGCAGTTCCCTGACCTCGGCGATGTTGGCCTGCAGTACGCCGGCATCTTCCGAATCCGGCGGGAGCAGCGCCAGCAGCGATTCCCAGTCCGCGATCGCTGCGCTGTAGCGCTTGGCGTCGTAGGCGGCCGTCCCGCGCAGCCACAAGCCTTGCGGATGTTTGGGATCGAGCGTGAGCGCCTGATCGATCAGCGTGCGGACCTTGTCATCGAAGCCGCCGATGCTGGCGGCCAGCGTGTCCGCATAGTCCAGCAGCAGGTCGGCATTGCCCTCGAGCAGCGGGCCGCCGCGTTCATAGGCACGCACCGCCTCAGGCAGGCGCCCCATGGCCTTGTAGGAGCGGGCGAGCATCACCCATCCCTGCAGGTTATCGGGTTCCTTTTCGAGTTTGGCGGCGAGGCTGGCGACCATGCGATCGATGTCGTCGGCGGTGAATTGCTGCTGTTGGGGCGGCGGGTTCAGTGCTGCGGGCGTGCCGATCAGCAGGTAGAGCAGTGCGGCCGCGACCGGCAGCACCATGCCGAGTGCTAGGGGCAGTTTCCGGCCGGCAGATGCGACAGCTGGGGCCGGCGCATCCTCCGCGCTGTCCTCGAGCAGACGTCTTTGCAGTTCGGCGTAGGCCTGGTCGTAGTCGGTCTGCGAAAGCGAGCCTTCGGCGAGATCGCTTTTCAGCTCGGCCAGTTCGTCCCGGTAGATCGCGGCATTGAGCTGCTTGCGGTCGATGTCGGCACGGGCCGCACGCGCCTGCCCGGAGCGCCGGAACGGCGACAGGATCAGCGCGAGGGTTGCGGCGACCAGCAGCACGGCCCCCACGGTGAAAATCAACAGGTTGGTCATGAATCGGCTTTCAGCAGGTCGGCGGCACGCTTTTTCTCTTCCTCGGTCAAGGGCGTGTCGGGAACGAGGCGATTGCGACGGCGCAGGTAGCTGACGAGGGCGATGATGCCCGCGACCAGCAGGATGAAAGGCCCGCCCCAGAGCAGATAGGTTTCCGGCTTCACCTGCGGCCGGTACAGGACGAAGTCGCCGTAGCGGCTGACGAGAAAGTCCTTCACTTCCTCGTCCGACTTGCCTTCCTTGATCAGGCCGCGGACTTCCCGGCGCAAATCCTTGGCGAGGTCCGCCTGCGAACCGGCCAGCGATTCGTTCTGGCAGACCAGGCAGCGCAGTTCCCCGGCGATATGCACGAGGCGCTGCTCGACGACAGGATCTTCGGCGAGCGGCGCGGCCTCGTTGGCCAGCAGGCTGAATGACAGCAGGGCCGCCGGAACCAGTGCGAGCAGTCGTTTCACTTGTTCAACTCCTGAACCAGCGGGATGATTTTCTTTTCGAGCACTTCGGGGGTGACCGGGCCGATCTGCTTGAAGCGGATCACGCCGGCCTTGTCGATCAGATAGGTTTCCGGGACGCCATAGACGCCGTAGTCGATGCCGACGCGACCGTCGGCGTCGAAGGGAACGATCTGGTAGGGGTTGCCGAAACGCGCCAGCCAGCGCTGTCCGTCCGCGCGCTTGTCCTTGTAGTCGAGCCCGACGATCGGCACCATGCCGGTCCTGGCGAACTCGACGAGGATCGGATGCTCCTCGCGGCAGGAAACGCACCAGGACGCCCAGACGTTGAACAGCCAGACCTTGCCGAGCATGTCCTTGGGCGAAAAGGTCTTCTCCGGCTCGTGCAATTGCGGGACCGTGAAGGCGGGGGCCGGCTTGCCGACCAGCGGTGACGGCACTTCGCGCGGATTGAGGTTGAGCCCGACCGCGAGCAGCGCGACCAGGACGATGAAGATGCCGAGCGGCAGGAGAAACTTGTTCATGCGGCCATTGCTCCGGTGGCGACGGTTTTCGTTGCCGTCCTGGCTTTCAGGCGGTAACGGCGGTCGGCAGCGGCGACCAGCCCGCCAAGGCTCATCAGCAGGCAGCCGCCCCAGATCCAGTCGACGAAGGGTTTGAAGTAGACGCGCACGGCCCAGGCAGCGCCCTCGAGCGGCTCGCCCAGCGAAACATAGACGTCGCGCGTCAGGCCCGCATCGATCGCGGCTTCCGTCATCGGCATGGCCGAGGAGTCATAGTTGCGCTTTTCCGGATGGAGGATGCGCAGCATCTTGCCGTCCTTCGACAACTCGAAGCTGCCGCGCGCGGCCGTATAGTTCGGTCCGCGCACGTCCTCGACGCCGAGGAACTTGAAGGTATGGCCGCCGACCGTCACCGTTTCGCCGGGCGACATGCGCACGTCGCGCTCCTCTTCGTAGCTGCCGACCATCGCCACGCCGATCACGAAGGCCGCGAGACCGAAGTGGGCGATCTGCATGCCCCACCAGGACGGGGGCGGGTTGCCGGTCTTGAGGCGCTGGATCGCCTGCAGAACGATGGCCGCGATGATCCAGGCCGCCAGTGCGAGGGCGAGGGCGACATAACCATGCCATTCGCCCGCCAGCATGGGCAGGGCGATCCCGGCCAGCAGCGCGACCACGGCAGCCGGCCAGAGACGGCGCACGATGTCGCCCAGTTCGGCCTGTTTCCAGCGCGCGATCGGGCCGGCGGCGACGAGCACGAGCAGCGGCAGCATGATCGGGACGAAGACCGCGTTGAAGTAGGGCGGGCCGACCGACAGCTTGCCGAGGCCGAGCGCATCGATGATCAGCGGGTACAGCGTCCCGAGCAGTACCGCGCCGCAGGCGACGACCAGCAGGACGTTGTTGACCAGCAGCAACGTTTCGCGCGAGAGCAGCGAAAAGCGGCCGCCGAGGCTGACCTTGGGAGCACGCAGTGCAAACAGCAGCAGCGAACTGCCGACGACGATGGCGAGCAGGATCAGGATGAAGATGCCGCGGCGCGGGTCGGTGGCGAAGGCGTGCACCGAGGTGAGCACGCCCGAACGTACCAGGAAGGTGCCGAGCAGCGAGAGCGAGAAGGCGGCGATGGCGAGCAGCACGGTCCAGTTCTTGAAGCTGCCGCGCTTTTCCGTCACCGCGAGCGAGTGGATCAGCGCGGTGGCGACCAGCCAGGGCATGAAGGATGCGTTTTCGACCGGATCCCAGAACCACCAGCCGCCCCAGCCGAGTTCGTAGTAGGCCCACCAGGAGCCGAGGGCGATGCCGAGCGTCAGGAAGATCCAGGCGACCGTCGTCCAGGGGCGCGACCAGCGCGCCCAGGCGGCATCGAGCTGGCCGGCGAGCAGGGCGGCGATGGCGAAGGCGAAGGCGACCGACATGCCGACGTAGCCCATGTAGAGCATCGGCGGGTGATAGACGAGGCCCGGATCCTGCAGCAGGGGGTTGAGCGAGCGACCTTCCTCGGCGGCCGGCAGAAGGCGCTCGAAGGGATTCGAGGTCAGCAGCACGAAGGCGAGCAGGCCGAACATCACGAGGCCCAGTACGCCGAGCACGCGCGCCACCATCGCATCCGGCAGTTGCCGGGAGAAGAGCGCGACGGCCTGCGCCCAGCCCGCGAGCATCAGCACCCACAGCAGCAGCGAGCCTTCGTGGCCGCCCCAGACCGCGGAGATGCGGTACATGGTCGGCAACTGGGTGTTCGAGTGCGCGGCGACGTAGGCGATCGAAAAGTCGTTGATATAGAACGACCAGGTCAGGCAGGCGAAGGCGATCGCGACCAGCAGGAAGGAGGCGGTGGTCGCCGGGCGGGCGATGGCGATCCATTGCGGCTGGCTGCGCTGCGCGCCGACGAGCGGCAACACTCCCTGGGCCAGGGCGACCCACAGGGAAAGTATCAGGGCGAAGTGGCCGAGTTCAGGGGTCATGGCGATAAATAAGGCGACTGGCTTATTGTTTGAGGGTCTTGGCGGTCTGCTGCGCCTGATCCACGGCGTGCTGCGCCTCGGGCGGCATGTAGTTCTCGTCGTGCTTGGCCAGCACTTCGCTGGCGACGAAGACGCCATCCGGTCCGATGCGGCCCTGCGCCACCGCGCCCTTGCCTTCCATGAACAGGTCGGGAAGGATGCCGGTGTAGATCACCGGCACTTCCTTGGCGGTGTCGGTGATGGCGAAATGGACGGTCAGGTTGTCGCGCCGCAGCGAGCCATCCTTGACCATGCCTCCGATGCGGAAGGTCTTGTCCTGCGGCGCCTTCCCTTCGGCGACCTCGGTCGGGGTGACGAAGAAGGCGATGTTGCTGTTGAGGGCATTCAGCACCAGGGCGGCGGCAATGCCGATGGCGGCCAGGCCGCCGCCAATCAGGGCGATGCGTTTGTGTCGTGGCTTCATTGGTTGTCCAGGTTTTCCGCGATGCGTTCGCGGCGCAGGCTGCGCAAAATATCCTTACGACGCTTGGCGGCGAGGATTGGTTCCGCGATCATCAGCAACGCGCAGACGCCGAAGCTGCCCCAGACGTAGAGGCCGTAGCCGCCCATGGCGAAGAATTCGGCCGGAGAACCCCAGTTCACGATTTCACCTCCGGCAGCTCCTTGACCCATTCCGTGTGGGCCTCGCGTTCCAGGATGATGGCGCGCACCCGTGTCAGGGCGACGGCGATCGAGTACATCCAGAAGGCCAGCGCCATGACCAGCATGCCCCAGAGCATGGTCGCCGCCATGGTCGGCGCCTTGGTCAGCGAGACCGAGGCGCCCTGGTGCAGCGTGTTCCACCATTTCACCGAGAAATAGATGATCGGCACGTTGACCACGCCGACCAGCGCGAGGATCGCCCCGGCCTTGTCGGCGCGGCGCGGGTCGTCGATCGCGGCCTGCAGCGCGATGAAGCCGATATAGAGGAAGAACAGGATCAGTGCCGAGGTCAGGCGCGCGTCCCAGACCCACCAGGCGCCCCACATCGGCTTGCCCCAGAAGGCGCCGGTCCACAGCGACAGGAAGGCCATGATCGCGCCGGTCGGCGCGAGTGCCTGGGCCATCATGCCCGAGAGCCGGGTGTTGAGGGCGAGGCCGAGGCCGGCCCAGCCGGCCATGACGATGTAGATGAACATCGACATCCAGGCCGCCGGCACATGGATGAAGATGATGCGGTAGCCCTCGCCCTGCTGGAAGTCGGTCGGGGCGGCGAAGAAGGTGATGTACAGGCCGGCTACCGTGAACACGATGGCGAGCGTCCAGAACCACGGGATCAGCTTCCCGGCGAGCGGATAGAAGCTCTGCGGGCTGGCGTACTTGAACCAGTTGACGATGCGATTACTCAATTGCGATCCTCAAGGCAGCCGTGGTTGCCCACGGCGCGAAAAACACGGCCAGCGCCAGCAGCGCCGCCAGCAGGGACAGATGTCCACCGGCACCCAGTCCCGAAATGTGTGCTTCGACGGCACCGGCACCGAAGATCAGCGCCGGTACGTACAGCGGCAACACCAGCAGGCTGAGCAGCACGCCGCCCCCGCGCAGGCCCAGCGTCAGGGCTGCGCCGATGGCGCCGATCAGCGAAAGCAGCGGCGTGCCGAGCAGCAACGCAACCACCATGATGCCGAGCGCACCGCCATCCAGGTCGAACTGGATGCCCAGCACCGGTGCCAGCAGGACCAGCGGCAGTCCGGTCGTGATCCAGTGCGCGGCGATTTTACCTGTTATCAGGAGGCCCAGCGGCGAGGGGGACAGCACCATCTGCTCGAGGGTGCCGTCGGCATGGTCGGGGGCGAACAGCCTCGCCAGGCCGAGCATGGTGGCGAGCAGCGCGGCGACCCAGATCACACCGGGGGCGATCTTCCTCAGCAGCGCGGTCTCGGGCCCGATGCCGAGCGGAAACAGGCTGACGACGATGATGAAGAAGAACAGCGCCGTCAGCACCTCGCTCTTGCGGCGCATGGCCAGGAGCAGGTCGCGGCGGATGATGGCGAAAATGGGAGCAAGTGCGGTATTCATGCGCCCACCATGATGATCTTGCCGTTGGGCAGGGGGATGGCCTGGTGGCTGGTGAGAATGGCGATGCCGCCCTGCGTGACGTGCTCGACGATCAGGCCGGACAACATCTCGACGGCCTTGACGTCGAGCGCCGTGAAGGGTTCGTCGAGGATCCACAGTGTGGCCTTGCGCACGGCGAGGCGGGCGAGCAGGACGCGGCGCTTCTGGCCGGCCGACAGAAAGCGCACGGCGAGGTCCTCTCGCCCGCGCAGGCCGAAGCGGGCGAGGGCCTTCAGCGCCTCGACTTCGTTCAACTCGGTGCCGTCGAGCCGGGCGGCGAGGATCAGGTTCTCGTAAGGCGTCAACTCCTCCTTTACCGCCCCGTGGTGGCCGAGGAAGAGCAGTTCGCGCCGGTAATCCTCGGCGAGGCTGGCGATCGGCTCGCCACGCCAGCGGATTTCGCCCTCGGCGGGAGGCGACAGGCTCGCCAGGATGCGCAGCAGGCTGGTCTTGCCCGCACCGTTCTCACCCTGCACGTGCAGCCATTCGCCGGGGCCGACGTCGAGGTCGAGTCCGGAAAACAGGCGGCGTTCGCCGCGGATGCAGGAAAGAGCTGTCGCACTGAGCATGGGGGGGTGCATTTTGCCTGATAACGACGCACTCCGCTTTTGCCTGCGGCGCTGGGCCGTCCCGCCGACGCCGACTTTTCCTGAAAATCGAGATCAAAAGCCTAATTTATGTAGGGCATTAAAACCATTGTTTGCTGCGCTGCGTCAATGCTGCCTATACTGCGCCGCATCACGAACACGTGCAGGGCGCAACCTTGTGCGTGCCAGTCCGGAAAGGCAGCAAGCCGCCTTTCTGCCCAGTTGGCCGGAAACCACCGGCCGCGCCGTGATGGCTTCCGTGCCGCATGCCCGCAAGGCGTGCGGGCGGGACAGCCAGCGAAGTTCGCCCTGCGGACCGTTCTTGCGAACGGGAAGGGGGCGGTGTTCGGTTCAGTCACGGCGCGCCTGTTTCGGGCAGCGCGCCATCATGTTTCGAGGTGTCGCTTCTCCATGGGATCGTTGTCGAATCTGGCGTTGGCAGGGGGCTTCATGGCCGTGCTGGGCATTCTGCTCGCCGGACTGCTCGCCTTTGCCAACCGCAAACTTTTCGTCTTCGAAGACCCGCGGATCGAGCAGGTCGAAGATCTCCTGCCGAAATCGAATTGCGGCGCCTGCGGCATGCCGGGCTGCCGCGGCTTTGCCGAGAAGGTGGTGACCGGCGACGTCGTCCCTGCCCAATGCACGGTCAGTTCAGTCCAGCAACGCCAGGACATTGCCGACCTGCTGGGCGTGGCGGCGGGTAACGTAGAGAAGAAAGTCGCGCGCCTCGCCTGCGCGGGCGGCAAGCATGTCGCCTTCGTGCGTGCCCGCTATGCCGGGCTCAAGACCTGCCGTGCCGCGGCCGTCGTGGGTGGCGGTGGCAAGGAATGCGCCTGGGGCTGTCTCGGACTGGGCGATTGCGAGGCCGTGTGCAACTTCGATGCCCTGCATCTCGACGCCCACGGCCTGCCGGTCGTCGATGCCGACAAGTGTTCCGCCTGCAACGACTGTGTCGAAGTCTGCCCGAAGGGCCTGTTCTCGCTCGAACCGGTCAGCCGCAAGCTGTGGGTCGCCTGCAAGAACCAGGCGGACGGTGATACGGCCGAGGCATCCTGCGAGGTCGCCTGTACCGCCTGCGGCAAGTGCGTCGCCGATGCGCCCCCCGGGCTGATGCAGCTCGACGGCCAGTTGGCGACGGTCCGCTACGAACTCAACGCCTGGGCGACGCGTGATCCGATCGAGCGTTGCCCGACCGGCGCCATCGTCTGGTTCAACACCCCCAACAAACCCGTCAAGGGCGCGGCAGCCAAGAAGATCCTGCGTCAGGATGCGCTGCCGCAATTGCATTGAACTGCACTGAATTTCACGGAATTAACCAGGAGTCCGCCATGTTGATGAAACTGTTCCAGTCCAAGAGCGAAGCCGAAAAAACGCAGGTGAAGTATCCCGGCATCCGCGATGCGGTCGATGGCAACACCGCCGTCATCCACGTCGAGCGCGAGGCCTCGGACGCCGCCGGCGCCTACCCGATCACGCCCTCGACGCAGATGGGCGAGTACTGGGCGGAAGAGGTCGCCAAGGGCCACCTCAACATTTCGGAAAAGCCCCTGATCTTCATCGAGCCCGAGTCGGAGCACGCCGCCGCGGGCGTCACCGCCGGCATGGCGATGACCGGCTTGCGCGCCACCAACTTCTCGTCGGCGCAGGGCGTCGCCTTCATGCACGAGTCGCTCTACGGTGCGGTCGGCAAGCGCTTGCCCTACATCCTCAACATGGGCTGCCGCGCGATCACCAAGGCCTCGCTCAACGTCCATTGCAGCCACGACGACTACCACTGTGTCGATGACACCGGCTTCATCCAGGTGATGGCCAAGAGTGCCACCGAGGCGGCCGACCTCAACCTGATCGGCCGCAAGATCGCCGAACTGTCGCTGACGCCGGCGATCATCGGCCAGGACGGCTTCCTCACCACGCACCTGATCGAGTCGGCATTGTTGCCCGAGCGCGAGCTGGTGGCGGAATACGTCGGCAAGCCCGACGACCTCATCGACACGCCGACCCCGGCCCAGCAGATGCTCTACGGCCCGAAGCGCCGCCGCGTGCCGGCGATCTGGGATGTCGACGTGCCGCTGGTCTCGGGCACGGTGCAGAACCAGGACGCCTACATGCAGGCCACCGCCGGCCAGCGCCCCTACTTCTTCGATCACATCAACGAGATCGCCGATGCCTGCATGGCCGAGTATGCGGGCCTGACCGGGCGCGAATACCAGCGCGTTTCCAGCTACAAGCTGGAGGATGCCGACTACGTGATCGTCGGCATGGGCAGCATGATCGTGCAGGCGGAATGCGTGGCGGACTACCTGCGCGAAACGCGCAAGCTCAAGGTCGGCGTCGTCAATATCACGATGTTCCGCCCCTTCCCCGGCGACCTGCTCGGCAAGCTGCTCGCCGGCCGCAAGGGCGTGGCGGTGCTCGAGCGCACCGACCAGCCGCTGGCCGAAGACCTGCCGCTGATGCGCGAAGTGCGCGCGACGCTGGTCAAGTGCATCGAGAACGGCCTGGCCCCCGATGACGAGCGCCCCTATCCCGGCTATGCCGCCTTCGCCTCGGGCGAGATGCCGCGCCTCTATTCCGGCTGCTACGGCCTCGGCTCGCGCGACCTGCAGCCCGAAGGCCTGATCGCCGCCGTCGAGAACATGCTGCCCGATGGCGCCAAGCGCAAGTTCTACTACCTGTCGATCGACTTCGCGCGCGACCCGCTCAATCCCAAGGACGAAGTGCACCAGCAGGACCTGCAGGAGAAGTATCCGCAGATCGGCGCGATGGGCATTCGCGGCAGCGAGAACCCCAACCTGCTGCCCAAGGGCGCGATCACGGTGCGCATGCACTCGGTCGGCGGCTGGGGTGCGATCACCACCGGCAAGAACCTCGCGATGACGCTGTTCGAGCTGCTCGGCTGGGACATCAAGGCCAACCCGAAATACGGCTCGGAGAAGAAGGGTCAGCCGACGACCTACTACCTGTCGGCCGCCCCGGAACCGATTCGCATCAACTGCGAATACACCTACGTCGATGTGGTGCTCTCGCCCGACCCCAACGTCTTCGGCCACAGCAACCCGCTGTCCGGCCTGAAGAAGGGCGGTTATTTCATCATCCAGTCCAATCTCGGCGACGAAACCTGGGCGAGCTTCCCGCTCTGGGCGCAGAAGTTCATCGTCGACAACGACATCCATGTCTTCTACATCGACGCCTTCCAGGTGGCGCGCGAGGAGGCCGGTTCGCCCGAGCTGCAGCTGCGCATGCAGGGCATCGCCTTCCAGGGCGCCTTCTTTGCCGCCAGCCCGACCATGAAGAACGCCGGGCTGACCGAGAACGCCTTGTTTACCGCCATCGAGGCGCAGTTGCAGGCCAAGTTCGGCAACAAGGGCGCCCGCGTGGTGGCCGACAACCTGCGCGTGGTGAAGCGCGGCTTTACCGAACTGACCGAAATTACCGACAAGCAGGTCGGCGTGACGCGCAAGCAACTCATCCGGAAGGATGTCGGTCTGCCGATCATGCTCAAGCAGCTGCCGGCCTCCGATGGCAAGGTCGCCGACATCCACCGCTTCTGGGAGCAGACCGGCAACTTCTACCTGACCGGCAAGGGTTCCGACAACCTCGTCGATCCCTTCATCGGCACCTCGCTGATGCCGGCCGCGACCGGCGTGTTCCGCGACATGACCGGCATCCGCTTCGAGCATCCGGTGTGGATCGCCGAGAACTGCACGGCCTGCGGCAACTGCTACACCGAATGTCCGGACTCCGCGATTCCCGGCCTCGTCAGCAGCGTTGCCGATGTCTTCAACACCATCATCAACCGCATCGAGACCACCGGCACGCCGACACGCTTCCTGCGCCGGGCCGCGCGCACGGTCGAGAAGAAGCTGCGCGGCATGATCGGCGGCGACGGCGCGGCCGTGCGTCCGTTGATCGACGAGGCCATCGCGGCGACGGTTGCCGAGGCGCCCGAGGAAGACCGCGAGAAGATGGCGGCCGAGTTCAAGCAGTTCACCGCGCAGATGGGCGACTTCGCCTTCGGCACCACCAAGCCGTTCTGGTCGCTGAAGGAGAAGAAGGCCAAGGGCAGCGGCGGTCTGTTCTCGATCACCATCAATCCCTATACCTGCAAGGCCTGCGCGCTGTGCGTCACGGTCTGCGAGGACGATGCGCTGAAGATGGTCACGCAGACCGACGAGTCGGTGCAGAAGCTGCGCGACGACTGGAGCTTCTGGCTCGACCTGCCGACGACGCCGAAGGAGTACAGCCGCATCGACAGCCTCGACGAGAAGATCGGCGCCCTCGAAACGCTGCTGCTCGACAAGCACAACTACAACTCGATGGCCTGCGGCGACGGCGCCTGCCTCGGCTGTGGCGAGAAGACGGCGATCCACCTGTTCACTTCGACGGTGACCGCGCTGATGCAGCCGCGCGTCAAGGCCTTCGTGGCCAAGCTCGACGACCTGATCGGCAGGCTCGAACAGCACATGCGCGTGAAGCTGGCTTCCGTCGTCGACCTGACCGACACCACCGCCGTGGTGCGCGCCGTCGAAGCGACCGGACAGCACGACCTGACCCTGTCCAATCTCGCCTCCAAGCTCAACGAGAACAAGCCCTCGCAACTGCTCGACCCGGTCTGGGTGAAAAATACCGCCCAGCTGCTCGAAAAGCTCAAGGACCTCAAGTGGCGTTACGTCGAGGGACCGACCAAGCGTGGCCGCGCCGAGATGGGCGTGGTCAACTCGACCGGCTGCACCTCGGTGTGGGGCTCGACCTATCCGTTCCATCCCTATCCCTTCCCCTGGACCTCGCACCTGTTCCAGGACTCGCCCTCCGTGGCGATGGGCCTGTTCGAGGGCCACATGGCCAAGATGGCCGAAGGCTTCAAGGCTGTGCGCCTGGCCGAGAAGGAGCTGGCCGGCGACTACCTGCCGGACCGCGACGACGACTTCTTCCGCCGCTTCACCTGGAGCAAGTTCTCCGAGGACGAGTGGCTGCTGTGCCCGCCGGTGGTGTCGATCGGCGGCGACGGCGCGATGTACGACATCGGCTTCCAGAACCTGTCGCGCGCGATGATGTCGGGCATGCCGATCAAGGTGCTGGTGGTCGACACGCAGGTGTATTCCAACACCGGCGGCCAGGCCTGTACTTCCGGCTTCATCTCGCAGGTGTCGGACATGGCGCCCTACGGCGCGGCCCAGCGCGGCAAGCAGGAAACCCGCAAGGAAATCTCGCTGATCGGCATGGCGCACCGCACGTCCTACGTGATGCAGGGCACCATCGCCCACGTCAACCATCTGCTCGAAAGCTACATCGACGGCCTCAACAGCCGCCGCCCGGCGCTGTTCAACATCTACGCGGTCTGCCCGCCCGAGCACGGCGTCGGCGACGACAAGAGCGTCGACCAGAGCAAGCTGGCGGTCGAGTCGCGCGCCTACCCGCTGTTCCGCTTCGACCCGGATGCCGGCGTCACCTTCAGCGAGTGCACCAGCCTCGAAGGCAACCCGGCGCTGGACCAGGACTGGCCGACCTACACGCTCAAGTACCAGGAAGACGGCGCGGAGAAGTCGCTGACCCTGCCGATGACCTTCGCCGATTTCGCGGCGACCGAGGCGCGCTTCCTCAAACAGTTCAAGAAGGCGCCGCCGGAGACCTGGAACGAGAACATGGTGATGCTCGCCGATTTCATCGGGCTGGACGAGGACGAGCGCGAGGGCAAGTTCCCGTACATCTGGGCGGTCGACCAGAAGAACCGCCTGATGCGCCTGCTCGTCAGCGAGGACATGGTGCGCTCGTCCGAGGAGCGCCTGCACTTCTGGCAGCAGCTGCGCGACATCGCCGGTCTGAACGCCCAGGCGGCGGACGCCGCCGAGGTGGCCGAACGCGTGCGGGCCGATCTGCTGGCGAAAATTTCGGCCACGCTGGGCCTTTCGGGCAGTGACGCGAACGCGGCCGTCGTCCCGTCGGCGCCGACTATTGCCGGTGCGGCCCCCGCTGCCACGAGTGCCAATGACGGCGATTACGAGCCGGTCTGGATCGAGACACCCGAGTGCACCGCGTGCGATGAGTGCATCAACCTCGCACCGAAGACCTTCGTCTATAACGACCAGAAGCTGGCGATCGTCGTCGATCCGAAAGGCAACAAGTTCGCCGACATCGTCAAGGCGGCCGAGAAGTGCACGGCCGGCTGCATCCATCCCGGCACGCCGTGGAACATGGCCGAACCGGGCGTCGAGAAGCTGATGGCTCGTGCCGCGAAGTTCAACTAGGCTGGCATTGACCGGATAGCGATGAGGCTCCTTTCCTACTTCCGCGGCGAGGCGTTCCAGCGCGGCGTGCATCCGCCATCCAGCAAGGAGGCGACGGCGGATGTGCGCATCCGCCGCCTGCCGTTCCCGCCGCAGGTGGTGGTGCCGCTGTCGCAGCATATCGGCAAGGTGCCGCGTCCGATCGTCCGCGTCGGCCAGGAAGTGGTGCGCGGACAGCCGATCGCGCGCACCGACGACTGGCTGTCGGTGCCGCACCACGCGCCGGTCACGGGCGTCGTCGAGTTCATTGGCCTGCGTCCCGGCGCGCGCGGGCCGTGGATCGAGTCGATCGTGATCCGCGCCCACCCGGGGGCGACGCAGGAGGACCTGTGGGGCCAGCCGCGCGACATGGACGCGGCGACGGCCGAGGAGATCCTGCAGGCGGTCTGGGATACCGGCATGGTCGGCCTCGGCGGGGCGGCCTTCCCGACCCATGCCAAGCTGACGGTGCCGAAGCAGGCCAAGGTGCATACGCTGGTGGTGAACGGCTGCGAGTGCGAGCCTTATCTCACCTGCGACCATCGCGTGATGGTCGAGCAGGCCGACGCCCTCGTGACGGGCATCCGCTACGCGATGCGCGCCACCGGTGCGGTCCGCACCATCGTGGGCATCGAGGACAACAAGCGCGATGCGCGCGAAGCGGTACGGGCAGCCATCGAGCGGGCGATGAAACGCCCCGGCGGGATACCGGAGGGGGAGATCCACGCCGAGCTGGTGCCGACGAAATATCCGCAGGGCTCCGAGAAGATGCTGCTGATGGCCCTGTTCGGCGTGGAAATCCCGGCGGGCAGCCTGCCGGTGTCGCTCGGCATGGTGGTGAACAACGTCGGTACGCTGGCGGCGCTCGGCCAGCTGCTGCCGCGCGGACGCGGGCTGACGGAACGCGTCGTGACCGTCGCCGGCCCGGGCGTGGCACGTCCCGGCAACTACCTCGTGCCGCTCGGCACGCCGATCCGCTTCCTGCTCGAACATGCCGGCGCTCCACCGCTCGGCCAGAACAATGGCCGCGAGATCATCCTCGGCGGGCCGATGATGGGGCAGGCCGCCGCCTCGCTCGACGTGCCGATCACCAAGGGCGTGTCGGGGGTGCTGGTGATGCCGGGTGCCGAGCTGCTGGCGCGCGAGGGGCGCAAAACCTATCCGTGCATCAAGTGCGCCGAATGCGTCGAGTCGTGCCCGATGGGCCTGAATCCATCGACGCTCGGCATGCTGGCCGCCAAGCGCGAATACGACCTGATGGGTTCGGACTACCATCTCGGCGAGTGCTTCGAGTGCGGCTGCTGCTCCTACGTCTGTCCTTCCAACATTCCGCTGGTGCAGCAGTTCCGCGTCGCCAAGCAGATCCTGCGCGAGAAGGCCATCGCAAGATAATGTCGATCGAAATCCGTTCCGCTCCGCACATCAAGGCGCCGAAAAGCGTCGAGACGATCATGCGCCATGTCGTCTGGTCGCTCATGCCAGTGTGCGCCTTCTTCGTCTTCCAGTACGGCCTCTCGGCGCTCGCGTCGCTGCTCGTCGTCACCGTCAGCTGCCTGGCCACCGAGCGGCTGATCGTCCGGACCGGCACGCAGTCGGGCGACATCTCGGATTATTCGGCGGCGATCACCGGTCTGCTGCTGG
>JAVEWF010000111.1:0-5685 GCA_034004665.1 Rhodocyclaceae bacterium
CGCCGCCGAAACCGTGTTCGGTCCACTGGCCGCGCACGTCGGCCGTCGCGGCGAAGCCGAAGCTCAGCATGGTGCAGCCCGGCACCAGCGTGCGCCACAGATCGGCGTGCGGGTCGTCGGCATTGATCACGGCCACGCCATGGGCGTCGAGTCCGGCGAAGATTTCGCCCTTGGCGCGCGCCACGTCGGTCACCGTGCCGAGGCCGGCGAGGTGGGCGCGCTGGGCGTTGTTCACGAGGGCCACCGTCGGCCGGGCGATGCGCGTCAGAGTGTCGATCTCGCCCGGATGATTCATGCCCATCTCGATCGCGGCGGCGTGATGGCTGGCGCGCAGCTTCAGCAGGGTCAGCGGCAGGCCGATGTCGTTGTTGAGGTTGCCGGTCGTCGCCAGCACGGCGTGCTGGCCGAAGTCGGCGCGCAGGATCGCCGCGCACATCTCCTTGACGGTGGTCTTGCCGTTGCTGCCGGTGATGCCGATCAGCGGGATGCGGAAGCGCTCGCGCCAGCGGGCGGCCAGTTGCCCCAGTGCGATACGCGTATCGGCGACGCCGACCAGCGGCAGGTCCGGATGCGCGGCGGCCCAGTCTCCGGCGACCAGTGCGCCGGCCGCGCCCTGCGCCAGTACATCCTGCACAAACGCATGGCCGTCGAAACGCTCGCCGCGCAACGCGACGAACAGCATGCCTGGCATGACCGCGCGCGAATCGCTGCCGACGCTGGTGAATTCGACGTCATGACCGCTGTGGCGGCCATCGAGCAGGGCGGCGGTGGCGGAGAGTGTCAGCATGAGGAATCCTTGTACCGTCCTTCCATGGGCGGCGTGCCGGCTTGCCGCCGTCCCGCCAGCGCCGACTTTGCCTGCACGAGATCGGAGAAGGGCAGGCGTTCGCCCGCGACCTCCTGATAGGGTTCGTGACCCTTGCCGGCGAGCAGGACCACGTCCTGCGCATCGGCGGCGGCGACGGCGGCGGCGATGGCTTTCGCACGATCCGCTTCGACGGCCGGCGGGCGCTGCATGCCGGCGCGGATGGCGGCGATGATCGCCTGCGGATCCTCGCCGCGCGGGTTGTCGCTAGTCAGCACGACCGCGTCGGCGAGCCGTTCGGCGACGCCGCCCATCTGCGGGCGCTTGCCCGGATCGCGATCGCCGCCGCAGCCGAAGACGCAGATCAGCCGGCCGCCGCGCGCATCGGCCGTGCCGCGCAGGGTCGTCAGCACCTTCTCGAGCGCGTCGGGGGAATGGGCGTAGTCGATAACGACCAGCGGCGCATCCTGCGCGACATCACCGCCGATTGCCTGCATGCGCCCGGCCGGGGGAACGAGGTGAGGCAGTGCCGCCGCGATGTCGTCGAGCGCCTCGTCGCCGGCGAGCAGGGCGCCGATGACGGCGAGCAGGTTCGATGCGTTGAAGCGGCCGACCACCGGTGCCGCGATGCGGATGCCGTCGAGCGTGAAGGACAGGCCCGCCCCCGATTCGCTCAGGCCGGTGGCGCGCAGCACGGTGTCCGTCGCGGCGGCATCGTCGGACTCGGCGAGGGTGTAGCCGATGGTCCGCATGCGGCCGCGCAGGCGATGGGCGAGCTCGATGCCGAACGGGTCGTCGAGGTTGAGCACGGCGCAGTCGGCCATTTCGAAGAGCTTCGCCTTGGCGGCGCCGTAGGCGGCCATCGAGCCGTGGTATTCGAGATGATCGCGCGTCAGGTTGGTGAAGACGGCGACATCGAAACGCAGCCCGTTGGCGCGCCCCTGGTCGAGGCCGATCGAGGAGACTTCCATCGCGCAAGCGACGGCGCCTGCGCGGACGAAACGGGCGAGGGCGGCATGCAGGGTGACGGCATCCGGCGTGGTGTTCGGACTGACCTCCAGATCCGGCGGAAAGCCGTTGCCCAGCGTGCCGATCACGCCGCACTTGCAGTCGAAGGAACTCATCGCCTGGGCGATCCATTGCGAGACGGACGTCTTGCCGTTGGTGCCGGTCACGCCGCAAAGCCACAACCGCTCGGATGGACGGCCGTAGACGAGATGGGCAATTTCGCCGGCATGGGCGGCAAGATCCGGCACGGCCAGGGTCGGCGCGAAAGTCGGCGCCGGCGGGACGGTGGACGCAAGCCCGGCCGGTTCATACACGACGGCCGCGGCGCCGCGGGCCAGCGCATCGGCAATGAAGGCGCGGCCATCGACGTGCGTCCCCGGCAGGGCGAGGAACACGTCGCCGGGTTCGACGCAACGCGAATCGAGCGTCAGGCGCGTCGGCGTCACGCCGCGGGCCTGCAGGTCGGCGAGCAGGTCGGTCGCCATGCTCACATGTCCTCCTTTGCAGGCGGGGCGTTGGCCATTTGCAGGGGGCGCGGCGTGTCGTCCGGCGGGATGCCGAGACTGCGCAGTGCGCTTTCCATGACGCGGGAAAACACCGGCGCGGCGACGGCACCGCCGTAATAGATGCCATCCGTGGGTTCGTCGATCATCACTGCGACGATCAGACGGGGATCCGAGGCCGGCGCGAAGCCGACGAAGGACGAGATGTATTTGTTGGCGTAACGGCCGCCTTCGAGCTTGTGGGCGGTGCCGGTCTTGCCGGCCACGCGGTAGCCGGCAACCTGCGCCATCGGCGCCGTGCCGCCGGGCTGCACGGCCATTTCGAGCATGGTGCGCACTTCGCGGGCGGTCTGCTGCGAAAAGATGCGGATGCCGCCGGACGGCGCCGTCTCGAGCCGGGCGAAGGACAGGGGCAGCACGTCCCCGTCGCGGGCGAAGGCGAGGTAGGCGCGCGCGAGCTGGATCAGCGTCACCGAGATGCCGTGGCCGTAGGACATGGTGGCCTGCTCGATCGGACGCCAGCGCTTCCAGGGGCGCAGGCGTCCGGCTGCCTCGCCCGGGAAGCCCAGCTTGAGCGGCTGGCCGAAGCCGAGCTTGTCGAACATCCGCCACATGTCCTCCGGGCGCAGCCCGAGGGCGATCTTCGCCGTGCCGACGTTGGAGGATTTCTGGATGATCTGGGCGACCGACAGCAGGTCGTGCTTGTGGGCGTCGTTGATCGTGGCACCGTTGATGGTGAGCCGCCCGGGCGCCGTCTGGATCTGCGTGTCGAAGCGCACATGGCCCTGCTCCAGCGCCAGCGCCACGCCGAAGGGCTTGAAGGTCGAGCCAGGCTCGAAGGTGTCGGTGAAGGCGCGATTGCGCAGCTGTGCGCCGGAGAGCTTGCTGCGGTTGTTCGGGTTGTAGGTCGGCAGGTTCGCCAGTGCGAGGATTTCGCCGGTCCTGGCATCCAGCACGACGATGCCGCCGGCCTTCGCCTTGTGGTCGGTGAGCGCCTTCCTGAGCTGTGAGTAGGCGAGGTATTGCAGCTTGGCGTCGAGCGCGAGGGCGACATCCTTGCCGTCCTGCGGCACATGGATCGACTCGACGTCCTCGACGATGCGGCCGCGCCGGTCCTTGATGACGCGGCGGCTGCCCGGCTTGCCGGAAAGCTGGCCGTTCATCGCCAGCTCGATGCCTTCCTGGCCGGCATCCTCGGCACCGGTGAAGCCGAGCATGTGCGAGGTGACTTCGCCGGACGGGTAGTAGCGGCGGTACTCGTTCTGGAAGTGGATGCCCGGCAGCTTGAGCTCGCCGATGCGGGCGGCCACGTCCGGGGCGATGCGGCGCTTGAGGTAGACGAAGTCGCGCTCGGTCGCAAGCCGGCGCGTCAGTTCGCGCGCGTCGGTGTCGAGGAGCTTAGCCAGTTCGCGCGTCTGGGCCGGGGAGAGGCGGGCGTCCTCGGGGATCGCCCAGACCGACTTGACCGGCGTGGAGATCGCCAGCACGTCGCCGTTGCGGTCGAGGATGCGGCCGCGCGTCGCCGGCATTTCGATGACCCGCTCGTAGCGCGACTCGCCCTTGCCGATCAGGAATTCCTTGTTGATGCCCTGCAGCCAGAACGAGCGTCCCACCAGCGCCGCCGACCCGAGCAGCAGCAGGCCGAGAATGAAGCGCGCCCGCCAGGCCGGCAGGCGTTCGTCGAGCAGCGGGCTGCGGGTAAGCCTCATGGCGTGACGGTGACGATCTGGGAGGCCTTGGGCGGATGCATCCCGAGGCGCTGGCGGGCGACTTCCTCGACGCGTGCGTGGGTCGCCCAGGTACTTTGTTCGAGTTGCAGCTGACCCCATTCGACCTCGAGGGCGCGCATGCGTTCCTGTTCGCGCTCGTATTCGATCACCAGCTTGCGGGCGCGATGGTTCGAGGATACGGCGGCGAGGGCGCTGATGAGCACGATGGCCAGCAGGATCAGGTTGAGGCGTGCCATTGCAGCCTCATGTCAGCATTTTTCGGCGACCCGCAGCGTCGCGCTGCGCGCCCGCGGGTTGGCGGCCAGTTCGGAGGCGCCGGCGCGGATGGCCTTGCCGACCAGCCGTACCGTCGGCGCCGGCAGGTCGGCGGCGCGCACCGGCACGCCCTTGGGCGGTTGCGGCGGATTGGCCGCATCGCGCAGGAAGCGCTTGACGATGCGATCTTCGAGCGAGTGAAAGCTGATCACGGCCAACCTCCCCCCCGGCCGCAAGCGGCCGAGCGCCTGCGGCAGCGTTAGCGACAGCTCCTCAAGCTCCCGATTGACGTGAATCCGTAGAGCCTGGAAGGTGCGCGTCGCCGGGTGCTGGCCTGGCTCGCGCGTGCGGACGACCGACGCCACGAGCGCGGCAAGCTGTCCTGTGGATGAAATACGCTCCCCGCTCCGAGCAGCAACAAGCGCCTTTGCAACCGCATGAGCAAACCGTTCTTCGCCATAGTCACGTATCACCTCCTCGATTTCTGATTGTTCGGCCCGCGCCAGCCAGTCCGCCGCGGTTTCCCCCTGCGTCGTGTCCATGCGCATGTCCAGCGGCGCATCGAAACGAAAACTCATGCCCCGTGCGGGGTCGTCCAGTTGCGGCGACGACACGCCGATGTCCAGCAGGACGCCATCCGCCTGCGACACCCCCAGCGATGCCAGCACTTCGTCCAGACGGCTGAAGGCGGCATGCACGAGCGTGAAGCGCGGATCGGTTATTTCCCTGCCCGCGGCGACCGCCGTCGGATCCCGATCCAGCGCGATCAGCCGCCCCCCCTGTTCCATGGGACCGAGTTGCGCGAGGATCGCCCGGCTGTGGCCGCCGCGTCCGAAAGTGCAGTCCACGTAGAGGCCGCCCGGCCGGATCGCCAGCGCTGCCAGCGCCTCGGCCAGCAGCACGGGTTGGTGTTCGTTCATCGCGGACGGTCACAGGGAGATGCCCTCGAATCCGGGCGGCGGTTCGTCGCCGGCCAGGGCCTCGAAGGCGGTTTCGTGCTGGCGACGCCAGCCGGCGTCGCTCCAGATCTCGAAATGGGAACCCATGCCGACCAGCCAGACCTGCTTGTCGAGGCCGGCGTAGTCGCGCAGTTCGGGGGCGACGAGGATGCGGCCCGCGGCGTCGATCTCGCTGTCGCGCGCATTGCCGACCAGCACGCGCTTGGCGGCCGCGGAGCGCGGGTCGAAGCTGGGGGTGGCGAGGATGCGGTCGCGGATCGGTGCCCAGGCGGCTTCGGGGTAGAGCAGCAGGCAGCGGTGCGGGTGGGCGGTCAGCACCAGACGACCTTCGGCCGCTTGCGTCAGCGCGTCGCGGTGACGCGCCGGAATCGCCAGCCGGCCCTTGGTATCCAGATTGAGCTGCGCCGCTCCCTGAAACACTTGCC
>JAVEWF010000112.1:0-5662 GCA_034004665.1 Rhodocyclaceae bacterium
CGTAATCCGCGGCGAATTCCCCGCGCTGGCCGACAAGATGGCAATGCGCACCGCCGTGCTCGACTGGCGTTCGCGCCGGCTGGAGCTCATCGGCCCGGAATAAAAGTCGGCGCCGGCGGGACGGCGCCTTCGGATCAACGCGCCAGCTGCTCAAGCAGCACAGCGGCAAGCTGTTCCGGTTCGAAGGGCTTGGGCAGGAAGCCGGTCATGCCGGCGTCCATGCAGCGCTGCCGGTCATCGTCGTAGGTGTTCGCCGTTATGGCGACGATCGGCACCGCCTGCCCGTCAGGTCGACAGCGGATCGCCTGGGTAGCCTCGATGCCATTCATCAGCGGCATCTGCATGTCCATGAGGATGAGGGCATAGTCGCGGCGCTCGAACATCTCGAGCGCTTGTCGTCCATTTTCTGCGACATCGACGATCATGCCCAGTTCGGCGAGTAATTCTGCTGCGATCATCTGGTTGAGGCGGTCGTCCTCGACGAGCAGGATGCGCGTGCCGCGCCAGTCGCGCAGCAGGATCACTTCGGCATCCGGCGGTTGCGTCGCCGTCACGCTGGCGCCGACTTTCGTTTCCCGCGCCAGCCGCGCGGTAAACCAGAAAGTACTGCCCTGTCCCGGCGCGCTTTCGACGCCGGCCGCCCCGCCCATCAGGCCGGCCAGCTGGCGGGTGATCGACAGGCCGAGGCCGGTACCGCCGTGCTTGCGCGTCATCGACTCGTCCGCTTGCGTGAAGGGCGAGAACAGGCGCTCGCACACCTCGGGGGCGATGCCGATGCCGGTGTCCTGCACCGAGAAGCGCAGCAGCATTTCGGCAGCATCCTCGGCGACCGCCTCCACGTGCAGCGTGACCGTACCGCGTTCGGTGAACTTGATCGCATTCGACACATAGTTGAGCAGCGCCTGCCGCAGCCGCACCGGGTCGCCGAGCAGGGTGTTCGGCGGCAGCTCCGCAACCGCCGCGAGCTGCAGTCCTTTCATGGCTGCACTGTCCGCCATCATCGCGGCGACTTCGTCGAGCAAGCCGGCGGCATCGAGCGGCAACCGCTCCATGTCCAGCTTGCCGGCCTCGATCTTGGACAGGTCGAGGATGTCGTTGATGATGCCGAGCAAATGCCGGCCCGCGGCTTCGATCTGGTCGAGGACGCCCGCCTGCTCGGCCGTGAGGCCGCGCCGGCGCAGCATGTGCACCGAACCGAGGATGCCGTTCATCGGCGTGCGGATCTCGTGGCTCATGTTGGCCAGGAAGGCGCTTTTCGCCACGCTGGCCGCCTCGGCGGCCTGCCGGGCTGTCACCAGTTCCTGCGTCCGCACGGCGACCATCTCCTCGAGATGGCGACGGTGGTTGTCCAGTTCACGGCCAAGGCGTTTGCGTTCGGTGATGTCCTCTTTCACGGCGAGGTAATGGGTCACGCAACCGTCGGACTGGCGGATCGGCGCGATACGCTCCCATTCCCAGTAGATCTCGCCATTGCGGCGGCGGTTCACCATTTCTCCCTGCCACTCCCGGCCGGCCTGCAGGGCCTCCCACATCGCTGTGTAAGTCTCCGGCGGCGTCAACCCGGACTTGAGCATGCTTGAATTGCGGCCGATCACTTCGGCAATCGCATGACCGCTGATGCGGCAGAAAGCCTCGTTCACATACTCGACCCGCCCCTCGAGATCCGTGATCATGATGCTCACCGGGCTTTGCTCGACCGCTTGCGACAGCTTGTGCAGTTCGACCTCGGCAAGCTTGCGGGCCGTTATGTCGCGATTGATGCCGCCGCGCAGGCCGTTCCCGCCATAGGGAAAACAGTGATGCGCGATCCAGCGCAGCGATCCGTCGCGGTGGACAATGCGAAACTCGATGTCGTCGCAGTGCACGCAATCGTCCTGCTGGTGAGCGAAATAGGCCGCCCGGTCTTCCGGATGGAGAAGGCTTGCCAGCAGGCCTGGTTCGGCCATGAACCCGCTGGCGCCGTATCCGCTCATCCGCTCGCAGGCGGGCGAACAATAGACGAAAGCGTCCTCGGCATCGATGATGAACAGCCAGACATTGACATTCTCGATCAGTACCCCGATGCCCGCCTGCAACGCCTCGGGAAAATGAAATCGCGCATCCATTCTCGTCATCCGGTAAGCACATGCCGCGGAACTTACAAGCTTGTGCCTACAGGGAACATCGCGAAACCCCTATCGTCCGTAGTGGTTTCGCGATAGCGGAGCCCTGTTGCCGCTAGACACCTGGCTGTCACGGAAACTTGCATTTATGTAGTATTGGGGCTACATACTGAAATTCTGGGATGCTGTTAAATCCCCCGCTCTACAAGAGGGGATGTATGGAGGAGAGATCAATGGTCATTCCGGCGCCGCCCGCGGCAGCCCGTAGTGCCAGTGAGCCGCTCATCCGTCTGGAAGACCTGTTCGATACCGTCGAAACGATCATCCTCGCGCTGGATAGCGCAGGCGTCATCACCCGGATCAACCACTATGGCGCGAAACTGCTCGGTCTGCCCGCTGCGGAGATCGTCGGTCGTTCCTGGTTCGCCGACTTCCTGCCACAGCCTGAAGGCCGGGATCAGGTGCAGGTGGTGTTCCGAAAAATCCTGGCCGGCGAACTCGAAGGCGCGGAGTATTTCGAAAATGACATCCTCGTCGCCGATGGCAGCCGCCGCACCATTGCCTGGCACAGCGCCTGGCTCAAGGACGCGACGGGCAATATCACCGGTGCCCTGTCGGCCGGTAACGACATCACGTCGTACAAGCGCATGGAAGCCACGCTGCGTCACAGCCTCGAGGATTTGCAGCGGGCGCAGGCGATCGGCCGCATCGGCAGCTGGCGGCTCGACGTCCTCGGGAACCAGCTGACCTGGTCGCCCGAAACCTACCGCCTCTTCGACATCGAGCCGGAGCGGCCGATGAACTACGAGGCATTCCTTGACCGGGTGCATCCCGACGATCGCGACTACGTCGCCCGGCAATGGCAGGCTGCGCTGGCCGGAGAGAAATACGATATCGAACACCGCATCGTCGTCGGCACGCGAGTCCGCTGGATCCGCGAGCGCGCCGAGCTCGAATTCGATGCGGATGGCCGGCTGCTGTCAGGCTACGGCACCGCACAGGACGTCACCGAGCTCAAGCTTGCAACGCAGACACTGCTCGCAACCGAACGCTGGCTGCTGCAGGCGCAGGAGGTCGCCCGCATCGGCTTCTTCAACTACGATATCGGCGCCGACAGCTGGCACGGTTCGGCCGTACTAGACGAAATTTTCGGCATCGTCCCCGGCTACCCGAAGACAGGGGCTGGCTGGCTCGCGCTGACACATCCCGATGACCGCACCGCGATGACGGCCCATTTCGAAGGAGCCATCGCCGGCAAACTCCAACGTTGCGACAAGGTCTACCGCATCCGCCGTCACGACGACGGTACCGAATCCTGGCTGCACGGCTACGGCAGTATCGAGCACGATGCCGACGGCAAGTCGGTCCGCATGATCGGCGTGGTTCTCGACATTACCAAGCAGAAGCGGGCCGAAATCGCACGCGACCAAGCCAACCGGCAACGGCTGGAGCTAGCCGCCCGGCTCGAAGGCGTACGCGAGGAAGAGCGGACGCGCATCGCACGCGAATTGCACGACGAGCTCGGTCAGACGCTCACGGCCGTAAAGATGCACCTGCGCCGCTTCATTTCGAAGCTGCAGTATTTCGACCGGTCAATCGCGCTGGAAATGATGGATGTCGTACGCATGGTGGACGACACCGCCGGCGTGGTGCGGCGCATTGCGCAGGAGCTGCGTCCGCACGTGCTCGACACGCTCGACCTGGCGGGTGCGATCGAATGGGAGGTGGCCGCCTTTCGCAAGCGCATGGGCATCCGCTGCGAATACATCGGACCGACCACTGAACCCGTCGTGCCAGACATGACCAGGGTTCACATCTACCGTCTGTTCCAGGAGGCTCTCACCAACATTGCACGCCACGCCAGGGCGACGCGCGTGACGGTGACCCTGCGCCATATCGGCGAGGAACTCCTGCTGGTCGTCGAGGATAACGGCCGCGGCTTCGGCCGCGAGGCGCTGGTCGGCGGCACGCTCGGCTTCGCCGGCATGCAGGAACGGGCCACGCTGGTAGAGGGCACACTGACGATCGATACCCGTCCGGATTTCGACGGCACGCGCATCACCCTGCGCGTCCCCATGCATGCAGTTGAAGGAAGCGCTCGCACATGAACGTCCTGATCGTCGACGACCACCCGCTCATTCGCGACGGGCTTAAACGCAGCCTCGAGCACGAAGCGGACATCCGGCGCATCGACGAGGCAGGCACCGCCGCCGCGGCCGTGTCCCGCCTGCAATGCGGCGACTACGATGCCGTCATCCTGGACGTCAACCTGCCTGACGGCAATGGGCTCGAGATCATCCGCAGCCTGCGCGAAATCAACCCCGTGCTGCCCGTGCTGATACTGAGCCTGCATGCCGAGGAAAACCTGGCGCTGCGGGCAATCCAGGCTGGCGCGGACGGTTACCTGCGCAAGGACTGTACCGCCGCGGAAGTACTCGCGGCCCTGCGCCAGCTGGTCAGAGGAAAAAAGTATTTCTCGCCCGGGGTGATGGCGAAACTGGTGCGGATGATTGGCAGCCCCCGAGATATCGATACTCCGCACGACCGGTTGTCAGACCGTGAATACCAAGTGATGCTCCATATTGCACACGGTTTGCCGCTCACCGCGATCGCAGCCCTGCTGGACCTGAGCCCGAACACGATCAGCACTTACCGCACGCGCATCTTCGAAAAGCTCGGTATCGACAATAACGCTGCGCTTACCCGATACGCTCTCGAGCGCCAGTTGATCGACTAACCCCGCTGGATTCGCATGGAGACCCCCATGAGTGCCGGAAACATCCTGATCGTGGAAGATGACGCTCAGGACGTGCTGCTGACGCGGCGCGTACTGGAGAAAATGCACCTTGCCAATCGCGTCGACGTCATCGGCGATGGTCAGCTTGCTCTCGACTACCTCCTCGGAACCAGCTCGCACGCAGGCAACCTCCCGCCAGACCTGCCCGTGCTCCTGCTGCTGGACATCAACCTGCCCCGGCTGTCCGGACTGGAAGTCCTGTCCAGGCTACGTGCTTCAGACCGCACGGCTCGCCTGCCGGTGGTCATGCTCACGGCCTCGCAGGACGAACGCGACCTGTACGCAAGCTACGAAAACGGCTGCAACAGCTATGTCGTGAAGCCGCTGGATTTCGCCGAATTCGCTGCCGCCGTCTCACAGATCGGTGTCTATTGGATGGCCATCAATGTACCGCCCGTCGCCGCCCGGCCGAGCTGATGGTAGTACGCGATTTTCCCTCGAATTCCGTGCCGGCAGGCTGTAATACCTTGGGCTAACAAACCGCTGCAGATCAGGCACAATTCGCTCCGGACATCCGGAGCGGGACGTTTTTCAGTCCTGGAACCACGGCAGAATCGGGAAATGGAAATGTACAGAGTAACGAAGCGGGACGCATGCTGGCCAATATCGGTCCTGCTGGTGATCTGCCTCTTTTTTTCCCCGGCGCTGCACGCCGAGCCGTTGCGGCTGAACAGCGGCGTGCGTGCGCCCTACTTCCAGCCGGACAAGTCCGGCTTCATCGACCAACTCGTCCCCGAGGTGTTCCGCCGCATCGGCGTCGAGG
>JAVEWF010000036.1:0-27412 GCA_034004665.1 Rhodocyclaceae bacterium
CAAGAAGGATTGGGAACAGGCCAACCTCTGGGCCGAGCAGATCTGGCAGTACCAGGTCAAGGCCGCCGACCTCGGCCTCCGCGCCAAAACCTACCTCGAACAAAATGGCGCTAAAAAGATCAAGTAATCTTGTCAAGCGTCAAGGAAATATCGTCTAACAAATTGATCTGATTCAAGGAAGCAACCGGGGGAGCCGCCTATCCTGCGGCTCCCCCGCCACCACCCAGCGAAAGGAATAACCATGAAGAAAACATTGTTGATCGCCGCCGCCCTGGCGGTTTCCGCTCCGGTCTTCGCCGCCGACGGGGCAGCGCTGTATCAGGAAAAAACCTGCGTTGCCTGCCACGGCAAGGATGCCAAGAAACCGTTGATGCCCAACTATCCGAAGCTCGCAGGCCAGAATGCCGCCTATGCCGAGCAGCAGATGAAGGACATCAAGAGCGGTGCGCGCAGCAATGGACAGACCGCAGCCATGAAAGGCGTCATGCATCTGGTCAGCGATGCCGAAATCAAGGTGCTGGCTGACTACCTGTCGAAGCTGAAATAACTGACTCATAGGTCAGTTGAGGAATATCAAAGCGTCCGTCATGACCGGGCGCTATAGTTTTAACACCCAACCTGATAAGGACATTGGAATGAAAAAGATTCTGGCTCTGGCCATCGTTGCCGCCCTGATTCCCGCCACCGCCGCACTGGCCGGCCCTCCCGCTCCCAAGAAGGAAGGCATCGAAGGCAAGGACTACAAATGGAACGCCCAGGAAGGCGAAAAGATCGAAGCCCTGCACAAGAAGGGAGACCCCAAGGCCGGCGAGGAAGGCTACGAGATTTGCGGCGCATGCCACCTGCCCTCCGGTGCCGGCCGTCCCGACGGCACGTTCCCGCAGCTCGCCGGCCAGCACACCACCGTGCTGATCAAGCAGATGGCGGACATCCGTGAAGGCCTGCGCGACAACCCGACCATGTACCCGTTCGCCAAGGAGCTGCACGACGCGCAGGAACTGGCCAACGTCGCCGCCTACATCGAAAAGCTGTGCATTCCGCTCGACCATGGTCATTATGAAGGCGCCGATGCGGCGGCCCAGATCGCCAAGGGCAAGGATCTGTACGAAAAGCAGTGCAAGGAATGCCACGGTGCCAACGGTGAAGGCAACAAGGAGAAGTTCTATCCCGTGATCGCCGGTCAGCACTACAAGTACCTGCTGCGCCAGATGACCGAGATTCGCGACGGCAAGCGCCGCAACGCGAACCCGGACATGGTCAAGATCATCAAGCCCTACACCAATGAGCAGCTGGTGGCGATCTCGGCCTACCAGTCCAGCCTGTCCATGCCGGGCTCGATGTGCAAGCCCAAGGGCAAGAAGAAGTAGTAACAGGTATTGAATCAGTGATCCCGTCCAGGGGGAGGACGGGGTTTCGTTCGACACAGGCAGCACCCGCCCGTATCATGCGGGCGGGTCCCTCAATCCACAGAGAACAGTCATGCAAGCAAACAACAAAGTCGTCACCGGCCTGACGCTGATCGCCCTGGTGGCCATCGTCGTCGCCTACTTTTCCCCGATCTGGTGGGTTTCGCTCACCGCGCCGAACTACCCGCCCGACGCCTTCCCGGACGGCATCCGCATCCACTTCCACTTCGACGGCGTCTACAACGGCTGCAAGGCCGCGCGCAAGGGCAGCCAGCAGGCCGGCGAGATCATCGAGAAGGATCTGGGTCACGACGACGAGCGCTACAACCCGATTCTCGACAAGAACAAGGATCTGAACAAGGGCGCCGAAGGCCTCGACTGCGTCCATGAGATGAATACCATCAACCACTACGTCGGCATGTTCCCGATCGCCACCGGCGCACCGGTCGAGAAGCCGCTCGCCAAGTTCTTCTTCGGCTTCTTCGCGGTCATGCTGGTCGCCTTCGCCGTGACGCAGAAAAAATTGCGGATGACGATCCTCACCGTCGGCTTCGCCGCCGTCGCCGCCTGGGCCATCGTCGACCAGTACGTGCTCGGCCATCTCGCCGCCCACGTCGACGAGTACGTCCGCGAAGCCGGCACCTTCTTCAAGGAACCGGACAAGATCAAGGTCTGGGGCGACAACGTCACCAGCATCTCCGGCATGGTCATCGCCGGCCTGATCGTCGCCATGATCGTCGTCGTGATCGGCGTCTGGAAGATCCGCGGCTTCGAGCTGCTGCTCGCGCTGGTGCCGGGCCTGCTGCCGGTCTACTTCGTGATCGAGTACGCCGCCTGGCTCTGGTTCTTCGGCCACAACCTGCATCCCTGGGGCGCCTTCACCGTCAAGCCCTTCATGCCGACCGTGTTCGGCGAAGGCAAGGTGGCGCAGTTCTCGACCTTCTCCTATCCCTACTGGGGTTACGCGCTGCTGCTGCTGGCCTTCGTCAGCCTGATGCTCGCCCTGCTGCTGCGCCGCAAGCAGCTGCGCGAGCAGGCGGGCGACTGATGCCGCGTTGGCGTACCTTCGTGCCGGGCCTGCTGCTCGGCACGTTTTCCCTGCTGGTCACGGCACAGGGGGTCAGTGATGTGGTCGGCCTCGGCGAAACCTCGGGACAGCTCGGCGCGACCGCCGACCTGTCCACCGCCCCCCGCGTCACCATCGACCGTCCCAAGCCTACCTTCCCCCTCTACATGCGCGACAAGCGCATCCATGGCTACCGGCCCTTCCAGGAACTGGTGGATGCCGCCGCACCCGGCTCCGTGCTGAAGCCCCCGCCGGGCAACTACGCCGGCCCGGTGGTGGTGAAGAAGCCCCTGACCATCGAAGGCGGCGGCCAGGTCACCATCGATGCCGGCGACCGCGGCACGGTGTTCTCGCTCGAGGCCGACAATTCGGTCATCCGCGGCATCCATCTGACCGGCTCGGGCGAAAACCACGACACCGACGACTCCTGCCTCGACGTGCGCGGCCACAACAACGTGGTCGAAAACCTCGTCATCGACAACTGCCTGTTCGGCATCGACTTCAAGCAGTCGAGCAACGGCATCATCCGCGGCAACAAGGTCAGCTCCAAGCCCTTCGACCTCGGCGTGCGCGGCGACGGCATCCGCCTCTGGTACAGCAACAACAACCTGATCGAGAACAATCTCGTCACCGATTCGCGCGACAACGTCGCCTGGTATTCCCACCGCAACATCTACCGTGGCAACGAGGGCCGCCGCAGCCGCTACTCGATCCACTTCATGTTCGCCAACAACAACATCGTCGAGAACAACCGGTTCATCGACAACGCGGTCGGCGTCTACTTCATGTACATGGAAGGTGGCGGCGCGCGCAACAACGTCATCTCGCACGCCACCGGCGCGGCCGGCATGGCGCTCGGCTTCAAGGAAGCCTCCGACATCTTCATCGAGAACAACGAGATCATCTACAGCGCGGTGGGCGTCGGCTCCGACCTCTCGCCCTTCCAGCCCGACACGACGATCCGCTTCAAGAACAACCGCTTTGCCTACAACGGCATCGCCGTCCAGCTGACCAGCGAACTCGGTGGCAACCAGCTTGACGACAACATATTCGAAGGTAATTTGACCGATGTCTTCCAGGGCGGCAGAGGCTCCGGCGACAAGAACAAATGGACCGGCAATTACTTCGATACCTATCAGGGCTTCGACAAGGATGGCGACGGCTACGGCGACACGCCCCACGAGGACTTCGCGTTCGCCGACCAGATCTGGATGGAAATCCCGCCTGCCCGCTTCTTCATGACGTCACCGGTACTCGAACTGCTCGACTTCCTCGAGCGGCTCGCGCCGATCACGTCGCCGGAGTTGCAGGCGCGCGACCCCAGGCCGCGTCACCTCAAACCGCAAAGGAATCACGGATGAGCGACGAAGAAAAAGTCGGCGCCGGTGAGACGGCCCCCGACAAACCGACCAGTACGACCGCTGCGGCCGGCCCGGCGGCCAGGCCGCCGATGTCCAAGGAGCGCAAGCAGCAGGCGCGCCGGCGTGCATTGCGCACCATCCTGCTGACCGGCGGCGTGCTCGGTGCCGGCATTTCCGGCTGGCTGCCGCTTGCCTACGCCCAGAAGAAACGCCTGCGCCCGCCTGGCGCGCTGGACGAGAAGGACTTCCTGTCCAGCTGCATCAAGTGCGGTCAGTGCGTCCAGGTCTGTCCGGTCGAGGCGATCAAGCTCGCCGACCTCGTCGACGGCTTCGGCGTCGGCGCGCCCTACATCGATGCACGCGAGCAGGCCTGCGACTTTTCCTGCGATGCGGTGCAGTGCATCCTGGCCTGCCCGACCGGTTCGCTGACCTACCACAAGCCGGAATTCCTCGCCGTGCGCCCGGGCGCGAAGATGGCGGACAAACCGGTGCTGCTGGCCAAGGAAAACGACCCCGAACCCACGCTCAACCTCGCCGAACGCATCGGTGTGGCACGACTGACGCGCCCCGAGTCCTGCCTCGCCATCCAGGGCAAGGGCTTCAAGGGCCAGGCGCGCGGCCCCGCTTTCAAGGGCGAACTGCGCTACATGAAGGTGGACCGCTGGAAGCCGATCAAGGTCGCCGACCACCCCTACGAAACGGAGCTGTGCGACCTGTGCGTGCAGGCCTGCCCGATCAAGGGCGCGATCAGCATCGAAACGGTATTCGCCCCGGACGGCAGCCAGCGCAAGTCTCCGGTCGTGCATGAACCCTGCGTCGGCTGCGGCGTCTGCGAGATGATCTGTCCGACCGAACCGGCCAGCATCGAAATCATTCCCGGGGAGGGCTGGAGAGCATGAACCCGATCCAGAGACGTCGCTTCGTCGACCAGATCAAGGTGATGTTCGGCGCCGAGCCCAGGAAGCCGGAACAGTTCACCGAACGCGCGGTCAAGGCGCACGAACTCAAGCGCATGACCAACAAGGCCGACCTGCAGGCCATGAAGACCCACATGCGCGAGCACGAGCAGAAGTCGAACAAGTGGCGCAACCGCCGCTGGATCGCGCTGATCCTCATGAACCTGCTGTTCGTCGTGTCCTTCTATTTCGACATCCAGATCCTCGAAGGCGCCCTGACGGCCTCGCGTTTCATCGGCTTCCACCTGATCGACCTCAACTCCGCGCTGCAGGTGATGCTCGCCCACAAGCACATCATCACCAACCTGCTGATCGGTACCGGCACGGTGCTGGTGCTGTGGCTGCTGTTCGGCGGGCGCACCTTCTGCTCCTGGGTCTGCCCCTACCACCTGCTCGCCGAGTGGGCCGAGAAGATCCACCTCTTCCTCGTGAAGAAGAAGCTGGTCACCGACCAGCCGATCGATCGCCGTCTGCGCACCGTCTTCTGGATCGTCTTCGCCGTGCTCGCGCTCGTCACCGGCTACACGGTCTACGAAGCCATTTCGCCGACCGGCATCGTGTCGCGCGCCCTGATCTACGGGCCGGGCCTCGCCCTGCTGTGGGTGCTCGCGCTGCTGGTCTTCGAGGTGTTCTTCGTCCGTCGCGCCTGGTGCCGCTATGCCTGCCCGATCGGCCTGACCTACGGCGTCGTCGGCATCTTCTCGCCGCTGCGCGTGAAATACACGCTGGAAGGCTGCTTCCACGAAGGCGACTGCCGCAAGGTCTGCCTCGTGCCCCACGTCCTCGACACCGTGATCAAGGGACGCGCCGTCGATACCGAAGTCGCGATCGGCCCCGACTGCACGCGCTGCGGCCTCTGTGTCGACACCTGCCCGACCGGCTCGCTGAAGTTCGACGTCAAGGGCCTCTCGAAACTCATGTAGGCACGTTAAGGAGGATCAAGGCCGCCGATCCTCCTGCCTGTAAAATCCGCATCATGATCCATTGCGAAAACCTCTCGAAAAGCTTTCGGCGTGCGCGCGTGCTCGACGGCATCGACCTCGACATTCCGCTCGGCGAACGCATCGCCCTGATCGGCTCCAACGGCGCCGGCAAGACCACCCTGATCCGCTGCCTGCTGGGCGAATACACGCATGAAGGCACGGTGACGATCGATGGCCGTTCGCCGCGCAAGGAGCGCACGGCGGTGCTCGGCAGCATCGGCTTCGTGCCGCAGCTGCCGCCCCCGCTGAAAATGCCGGTCGGCCAGCTGATCGAGTTCTCGGCCTCGCTGTCCGGTGCCGACCCGCAGCAGATCGACGCCATCGCCGCCCGCCTCGGCCTCGATGTCACCGACATCCGCTCGCGGCCCTTCATCCGCCTGTCCGGCGGCATGAAGCAGAAGCTGCTGATCGCCATCGCCCTCGGCCGCGATGCGAAGCTGCTGATCATGGACGAACCGGCCGCCAACCTCGATCCCGAAGCGCGCAAGATCTTCTTCGACCTGCTCGCCGAACGGCAGCAGAGCGCCACGATGATCATTTCGAGTCACCGCATCGACGAAGTCGCCGCGCTGGTGAACCGCGTGATCGAGATGGACCTCGGCAAGGTGGTGCTCGACGACAAGGTCGCCGACGATATCTCGCTGTCCGGCCGCTACACCTGCCGCCTCGTGTCGCGGCGCGTCGATGCCGCCCTCGCCAAGACCCTCGCCACCTGGAACTTCACCGCCGATGCGGACGGCCTGGTGTGGACCGGCGAAGTCGCCGGGCCGGATCGCCTGCGCTTCATGGGCATGCTCTCGCGCTACATCGCGCTGATCGGCGATCTGGCACTCCACGAGGCTGGGCAGTAGATGGATCGACGCGGCTTTCTAGCCGCCGCCGCGCACGGCATCGCCGTGACGCCGCTGGCGGCAGCGCTCTCGACACTGGGCGGCTGCGCCAAGGACGAAGGCTGGCCGGAGGGCATGCAGCCGATCAAGTGGGACCGCGACACCTGCATCATCTGCAACATGGCGATCTCGGATCGCCGCTTCGCCGGCCAGATGCGCGGCGGTCCGAAGAACACCGTCTTCAAGTTCGACGACCCGGGCTGCATCGCGCTGTGCATCAACGACAAGGCCGAGAAGTTCCCGTGGGTGCGCGACCCGGCCACGAAGATCTGGGTCGCCGACTCCAACGTGCGCGGCAACGAAATGCGCTGGCTCGACGCCCGCACCGCCCAGTACGCCGCCAAGTTCTCGCCGATGGGCTACAACTTCGGTGCCGTCGCCTATCCGGTCGGCGGCTCGGTCGATTTCCCCACCATGTGCGAACACGTCGTCAGCAAGGTCAGGACCAAAAAATCATGAAACAACTCTGGCTCACCGCCCGTCTCGATATCGTCGAATCCCTGCGCGCGCGCTGGTTCATGATCTACACCGCCGTCTTCGGCGGCATCGTAGCGCTGCTGTTCCTGTTCGGCCTGACCGAATCGCGCGTCCTCGGCTTCATAGGCCTGTCGCGCCTGCTGGTCACCTACATCCAGCTGACCATGGCGATCCTGCCGATCTTCGTACTGATCACCACGGTCCGCTCGGTCGCCGGCGACCGCGAGGCCGGCGTCTTCGAATACCTGCTGTCGCTGCCGGTCTCGCTCGGCGCGTGGTTCTGGGGCAAGATCCTCGGCCGCTACCTGGTCGTCTTCGCGCCGGTCTTCCTCGCCATGCTCGCCGCCGTGCTGATCGCGCTGGTCAAGGAAATCGAAGTCCCCTGGGGGATGTTCGGCTACTACACCGCGCTGCTCGCCACCATGGCCGCCTGCTTCCTCGGCATCGGCATGCTGATCTCCGCCGTCGCCCGCACCACCGACATGGCGCAGGGCGCGGCCTTCATGACCTGGCTGGTGCTGTTGCTGTTCCTCGACCTGATCCTGCTCGGCGTGATGATCCAGGGCCGCGTCGCGCCCGAAGTCGCGGTCGCGATCGCGCTCGCCAATCCTCTGCAGGTCTTCCGCACCGCCGCGCTGGCCCTGTTTGACCCGCAGCTGATCGTGCTCGGCCCGGCCGCCTACGTCATCCTCGACGCCTTCGGCGTGCTCGGCTACAAGATCTTCGCCCTCGCCTATCCGACGGCGCTCGGCCTGCTGGCGGCCGCGCTCGGTTACTTCATCTTCCGCCGGGGCGACCTGCCCTGATGTCCAGATTGCGCCTGCTGCTATTGGCTCTGCTGGCAGTGTTCAGCCTGTCCGCCCGCGCGGACAGCACGGCGTTGTTCGCCGCCACGCTGACGGGACTCGACGACAAGCCTGTCGCCCTCGCCGAATGGCGCGGCAAGCCGCTGATCGTCAACTTCTGGGCGCGCTGGTGCGGTCCCTGCCGTGCCGAGATCCCCGAGCTGGCGAAGCTGCGCAAGGCCTATCGCGAGCGGGGCCTGGAGGTCATCGGCATCGGCATCGAGGACAAGATCGAGCCGGTGCGCGATTTCGCCAAGGCCTACGACATGGACTATCCGGTACTGCTCGGCAAGGACAAGGGGCTCGACCTGATGCGCGCGCTGGGCAACACGAAGATGGGCCTGCCCTTCACCGTCGCCATCGACCGGGCCGGCAGGCTCGTCGTCGTCAAGATGGGCGGCATCAAGGCCGACGAACTCGCCGCCGCCGCCGAGGCTGCACTCAAGTAATCATGTCCCGCCCGCCCCCCGCCCTCGACCGGAGCTTCGGCCGCGAGCAGGTGGCGACCGATGAGCGACGCGCCCGCATCCGCCGCGTCTTCGAGGTCGTCGCACCGCGCTACGATCTCATGAACGATCTCATGAGCTTCGGCATCCACCGCCTCTGGAAGCGCACCCTGCGCCGCCGCTGCGCCGATGTCGCCGGGCGGGTCGTCGATCTCGCCGGGGGCACGGGCGACGTAGCGCGCCTGCTGCTGCGCGAGGATCGCCATGTCGTCGTCTGCGACCCCGGCATCGAGATGATGAAAGTCGGCGCCGGCCAGACGGCGAGAAGACAGCCCGACAGCTGGATTGGCGGCGAAGCCGAGAATCTTCCGTTCCAGGATTCCAGCCTCGACCTCCTGACCATCTCCTTCGGCATCCGCAACGTCACGCAGCTCGGCGACGCGCTGACCGAGATCCACCGGGTGCTCAAGCCCGGCGGCCGCTTCGTCTGCCTCGAATTCTCGCGTCCGCACGCCTGGCTGGCGCCGTTCTACGATCTCTACTCATGGCTCGTGATCCCGCGCCTCGGCGCGGCCGTCGCACGCCAGCCGATCGCGTACCAGTACCTGATCGAGTCGATCCGCCGCTTTCCCGACCAGCGCGAATTCGCCAGCCTCATCGCCGCCAGCGGTTTCACCGGCGTGCATTGGAAAAACCTTTCCTTCGGCATCGCGTGCCTTCATTTCGGCACAAAGCCGGGATAATTCCGCGCATGCGTCCCGAATCTCCCGCCCTCACCGTTGCTGTCGCCGCCCCGCCCGCCAGCTGGCAGGTCTGGTGGACCGCGATCCGGCCGCGCACCCTGCCGCTCGCCGCCTCGCCGGTGCTGGTCGGCATCGCGCTGGCCTGGGCGGAAGGCGCCACGCCGCGCTGGCTGGCCGCCCTCGCCACCCTGCTCGCCGCCCTGCTGATCCAGATCGGCACCAACCTGCACAACGATGCCGCCGACCACGAACGCGGCAACGACCGCGCGGACCGGCTCGGCCCCCTGCGCGTCACCGCAGCCGGCTGGGTCAGCGCCGACGCGGTGCGCCATGCCGCGCATCTCGCCTTCGTCCTCGCCTTCGTCCTCGGCGTCTATCTCGCCGTCCTCGGCGGCTGGCCGATCGTCGCCGCCGGCCTCGCGTCGCTGGCCGCCGGCTATGCCTACTCCGGCGGTCCGCGGCCGATTTCCTACTCGCCGTTCGGCGAGCTGTTCGTGCTGGTCTTCTTCGGCCTCGTCGCCGTCGGCGGCAGCCACTACCTGCAGAGCGGCGACCTCACCCCGCGGGCGCTGCTCGCCGGCTTCGCCATCGGCCTGCCGGCCGCCGCCGTGCTGCTGATCAACAACCTGCGCGACCGGGTCGCGGACCTCGCCGCCGGCCGCCGCACCCTCGCCGCCGTGATCGGCCCGCATGCCAGCCGCCGCCTGCATGCCGCACTGATGCTGCTACCCTTCGCGCTGCTGCCCCTTTTTGCGCTGCGCCCCACCGCCTGGCTGGCTCTGCTCGCCCTGCCCGCGACGCTCGCCGTGATCCGCCGCTGCCGGGAAGCCGAGGGCAGCGCCTTCAACCGCGTGCTCGCCGATACCGCGCGGGCGCAGCTGATCTTCGGTTTCCTGTTCGCTATCGGCACCCTGCTCCCGACATGACTACCCACTGGACGCCCGCCCCCGGCCCGATCACGTATTGCGACATCCTGTACGAACTCTCCGGCGATGGCATCGCGAAGATCTCGATCAACCGCCCCGAGCGCCGCAACGCCTTCCGCCCCGAGACAATCGGCGAACTGATGGACGCCTTCGGTCGCGCCCACCGCGATCCGGCCATCGGCGTCATCATCTTCACCGGCGTCGGCCCGGATGCCTTCTGCGCGGGCGGCGACCAGAAGGTGCGCGGCGACGACGGCGGCTATCACGATAAGGCCACCGACACCCCGCACCTCAACGTGCTCGACCTGCAGATGCAGATCCGCCGCCTGCCGAAGCCCGTCGTGGCGATGGTGGCCGGCTACGCGATCGGCGGCGGCCACGTGCTGCACCTCGTCTGCGACCTCACCATCGCCGCCGACAACGCGCGCTTCGGCCAGACCGGCCCGCGCGTCGGCAGCTTCGACGCCGGCCTCGGCGCCGGCCTGATGGCGCGCACCATCGGCCTGAAGCGCGCCAAGGAAATCTGGCTGCTGTGCCGCCAGTACGACGCGCGGACCGCACTCGACTGGGGGCTGGTCAACGCCGTCGTGCCGCTGGAACAACTGGAGGGAAAAACGGTCGCCTGGTGCCGCGAGATGCTGCAGCTCTCGCCCACCGCGCTGCGCATGATCAAGGCCGGCTTCAACGCCGACACCGACGGTCTGGCCGGCATCCAGGAACTCGCCGGGCAGGCCACCGGCCTGTTCTACATGACCGCCGAGGGCCAGGAAGGCCGCAACGCCTGGCTCGAAAAGCGCCCCCCCGACTTCTCGAAGTACCGCCGCCGGCCTTGATTCGTGCAGAAGTCGTTCCTTACTGCCTGCCGCTGAAGCGGGCCTGGGTCGCCGCATCGGCGATCCTGACGGAACGGCGCGGTGCGCTACTGAAACTCACCGACGCGGATGGACGGATCGGCTGGGGCGACTGCGCGCCGCTGCCGAGCGGCGGCAATGCGGGTGCGGTGCTTGCCGCACTCGACGACTATGCGCGCCGTCCCGCGCGGTTCCTTGATGCGCGCCGTCCCGCCGGCGCCGACTTTTCCGCGTTGCCGCCCGAAGTCCGCTGGGCCGTCGAGACCGCCCGGCTCGACATCGAGGCACAGCGGCAGAGCCTGCCGCTCGCCCGCCTGCTGAACCCGGACGCCCCGCCCGACATCGCCATCAACGCCGCGCTCGGCCCGCTCGACGAAGCCTGCGTGGAACGGGCGCAGCAAGCCCTCGCGCAAGACTTCTCCCTCGGCAAGATCAAGGTCGGCCTCGCGCCGGTGGAGCTGGAACTCGCTCGCCTGCAGGCGCTGGCCGAAGCGACGCAGGGCCGCCTGCGCCTGCGCCTCGACGCCAACCGCGCCTGGAGCGTCGCGGAGGCGGGCCGCTTCCTCAACGCCCTCCGCGAGCTGCCCGTCGAAGCCGTCGAGGAACCCCTCGCCGCGCCGGACCTCGCGACTTATGCGGCCCTCCAGTCCGGCCTGCCCTATGCACTCGCCCTCGACGAATCGCTGCCGCCGGTCGGTCTCGAAGCGGTCATCGCCACCCGGGCGGTACGGCGTCTCGTCCTCAAGCCCGCCCGTCTCGGCGGCCATGCGGCGACGCAGGCGATCGCCCGGCTGGCCGCGGCGGCCGGCATCGAAACGGTCCTCACCTCGGTGGTCGACTCGGCCGTCGGCATCACTGCGGCAGCCCATCTCGCGGCGGCCATTGCGCCAGCGCTGGCCCACGGCCTCGGCACCTCCGCCTGGCTCGCGGACGACGTGGCCGCTACACCCGTCATAGCGAACGGCAGGCTGCAGTTGCCCGATACTCCGGGTCTCGGCATTCGGGCCTGAAAGCGGCAGGCCGGTTCGTCCGCAAGCCGCGCGGGTTATCTGACTCCGTGCGTCAACTATAATCAACCGTACTATTACAAAGTCAGCCCCACAGAGACGAGGACGCCATTGAAGCATCCGGAAACGCATGTACTGACACTGCTGACACAACTGCCGCTGTTCGGGAACCTGGACGCTGCCCTGCGCGTACGCCTCGCACAGGCGACGCACGAGCGCCTCTACGCGAAGGGCGAAGCCGTATTCCGCATCGGCAGCCCCCCGAGCGGACTCTTCATCGTCATGGACGGCCTCGTCAAGGAATCCTGCATCTCGTCGGACGGCCGGGAAAAAATCCTCGAACTGATCGACGCCCCGCACAGCTTCGGCGAGTCGGCGCTATTCCTCGACACGCCCTATCCCTATGCGGCCGCGACACTCGAAGACAGCCGGATTCTCCATATCGACAAGGCCGCGCTGTTCGACATCGCCTTCAGCCAGCCGGTGCTGGCGCAGCGACTCCTCCAGCAGCTGTCCAAACGGGTGCTCGCGCTGATCCGCGACGTCGAGACCTACTCCACCCATCGGCATGTCCAGCGCGCCGCCTGCTACCTGCTCGGGCGCTGCGACGAGACGACGGACAACCAGGCATACATCACCCTGCCGACCTCGAAAGTGGTCATCGCCTCCCGCCTCGGCATGACGCCGGAAACCCTCTCGCGCAACCTGCACGACCTCGCCGATGCCGGGCTGATCAGCGTGCGTGGCAACCGCATCCGCATCCGCGACATCGCGCGCCTCAGGCTGTTCGCCGCCTGAGCGACGCCGGCCACGCCCCGCACGTCCGACATTGATCTGCCTCATGCGCGGCCGGCGGGGGCCCACGTAGAATTCCTGCATGCAGATCCTCCATGCCTGGCTTCGGCGTGCCCCGCCCCGTGCGACCGCCCTCGTCCTCCCGGACGGCGCGTCGGCGAGCTTCGACGATCTCGCCGGCATGGCGGACCGGAGGGACGCAGCCGGCCTGCAGGTGCTCGACGGGGATACGGCGACGCTGGCTACCGGCATGGTCGCCGCCGGGCTGGGCAAAGGGACCGCCTTCCCGCTCCCGCCCGGCCTCGATGCGGTACGGCGTGACGAACTCGTCGCACTCGCGCAGGCGGCAGCACATCCTTCCCTCGCCCTGATCGTCGCGACGAGCGGCTCGACCGGCGGGGCGAAGGGCGTGCGCCTGCCCTGGCGCGCAGTGGCGGCGGCGAGCCGCATGAGTGCCGCGGCCGTGGACCTGCGGCCGGGCGACGCCTGGCTCGCCTGCCTGCCGCTCCACCACGTCGGCGGCGCGATGATCCTCTACCGCTGCCTGCGCGCCGGCGCGACGGCCGTGGTGCATGACGGCTTCGACACCGGCGCGGTCGCACGCGATCTTGCGGCCCGCCGCATCACCCATCTCTCGCTCGTGCCGCCGATGCTGGCGCAATTACTGGATGCTGCCGTCCCGCCGGCGCCGACTTTGCGCTGCGTGCTGGTCGGCGGCGCCGCCCTTCACGCAGCGCTGCTCGACCGTGCCCGCGCCGCCGGCTGGCCGATCCGCACCACCTGGGGCATGACCGAGACCTGTGCCACCGCCACGGTGGATGGCATGCCGCTGCCCGGCGTGCAGGTCCGCCTGTCGGCCGCCGGCACCGGCACGCTTGAAGTCGCCTCGCCGGCACGCATGGCCGGCTACCTCGGCCAGCCCGATACCGGTGCATGGTTGACGACCAACGATCTTGGCGCCATCGATGCGGACGGCCGCATCCGCATCCTCGGCCGTGCCGACGACATGCTCGTCTCGGCCGGCGTGAACGTTCATCCGATCGAGGTCGAGGCCCGTCTCGCCTCCTGCCCCGGCATCCGCGAAGCCGGCGTGACGGGCCTCGCCGACCCGGTCTGGGGCGACGTGATCGCCTGCGCCTACGAAGGTGAGGCGGGCGAAGCCGTCATCGACGACTGGTGCCGCGCGCACCTGTCCTCCGCCCGCCGGCCGCGCCGCTTCCTGCGCGTCGTCCGGCTGCCGCGTACCGCCAGCGGCAAACTCGACCGTCGGGCCCTGCCGGGGCTGTGGTCATGATCGACTGGCCGTCCATCGAACGAGCGCTCGCTCAACTCGCCGCCGCGTCCCGGCCGGCGCGGTTGCTGAGCGTCACCGTCTCGCTGCCCGGCCGGCCGGGATTCGATCCTGCCGCGCATGACGACTGGTGCGTCTGGCAACGGCCCGAAACCGGCTTGCGCCTGCTCGGCATCGGCACCGCCTTCGTTTCGGAAAGCGCCGGCGAAAGTCGGTTCGCCGCCCTGCACGCCGCCCAGCGCGGCCTGGCTGCGACCTGGCGCTACCGCAACGGGACGCCAAGCGCCTTCGTCGGCTTCGCCTTCGCACCGGCCGGCGGCACCCCCTTGCCCAACGCGCGACTCTGGGTGCCGGAGCTGCTCGTCGCCGAAAGCCCTGCAGGAATCACCGTCACCTTCAGTTGCCCCGCCGGCGAGGCAGCGCTGGCGGTCCTTCGCTGGCAGGCGCTGTGGCGGGCGTTGGCGAAGACTGTCACCGTCCCGCCGGCGCCGACTTTCACCGACAACTTCAACCCGCTGGCCGACGCAGCCTTCCTCGCCCGCGGCCGTGCCGCGCTGCGGGCCATCGCGGCCGGCAATGCCGAGAAACTCGTCCTCACCCGCGCCGTACGCTGTCGCGCCGACCGACCGATCGCCGTCGCGCCGGTGCTGGCCGCGCTCGCGGATACGCACGCGACCTGCGCGACTTTCGGCGTGGGTCAGGGAGGCCGCGCCTTCGTCGGCGCTTCGCCCGAAACCCTGCTCGCGCTGGACGGCGAGCGGGTCACCGTCGATGCGCTCGCCGGCACCGCCTGGCAGGCGTCGGTACGGGCGCTCGGCGACGACAAGAACCGCCGCGAGCACGACTTCGTCGCCCGCGCCGTGGCCGAAGCGCTCGCCGCCCACTGCCGCGACATCGTCGTCCCCGCCGTGCCCGAAGTGATGCAGCTGAACGCGCTGACCCACCTGCGCCGGCGCGTCATCGCCCGGCGCCCCGCCGACCTGTCGGCCATCGACCTCGTCGCCCGGCTGCACCCCACGCCCGCGGTCGGCGGCGTGCCGGGACCCGCCACCCTCGACTGGCTGACGCGTCACGGCGACCACCGTCCCGCCTGGTATACCGGCGGCATCGGCTGGATCAACGCCGCGGGCGACTGCGACATCGCCGTCGCCCTGCGCTGCGGACTGATCGAAGGCGACACCGCGACGCTGTACGCCGGCGCCGGCTTCGTCGCCGGTTCCGATCCCGAGCAGGAGCTCGCCGAGACCGAGGCGAAGTTCTCCGCGATGCGCGAGGCGCTTGCGGCCGGGTCGCCGGTCCCGGCCGGCTGCAAGGCCGCATGAACACGGCGGAACGCAACCTCGCCCGGGCCGACGCCTTCGTCGCGGCGCTCGCCGCCGCCGGCCTCCGGCATGTCGCCTTCGGCCCCGGCGCGCGTTCGGCACCGCTGGCCGCCGCGTTCCTGCGCCGCCCGGAAGTCGCCTGCCACGTCATCAACGACGAACGTGCCGCCGGCTTCTTCGCGCTGGGCATCGGCCGGGCGACGGGCCGGCCCGCCGCCGTGCTGACCACCTCGGGCACGGCCGCCGCCAACCTGCTGCCGGCGCTCATGGAAGCGAATCTCGCTGCCGTGCCGCTGCTCGCGCTGACCGCCGACCGGCCGACCGAGGCAGTGGGCTGGGGCGCGAACCAGACCGCCGACCAGACCCGGCTCTACGGCGACCAGGTGCGCGCCTTCCATGCCCTGCCCCTGCCGGACGAGGCGATCGACACCCGCAGCCTCAACATGCTGGCGGCACGGCTGGTCGAGACCAGCCTCGCTCCCGTTCCCGGCCCGGTGCATGCCAACCTGCCCTTCCGCGAACCGCTGCTGCCGGAATCCATTCCTGCACCGCCCCCGCTGCCGGCACCGCTCGCCATCCGCGCACCGGTACCGGCAGCACCGGAACATCTCGACGACATCGCGGCGCGGCTGTCCGGTCGTCCGGGCGTCATCCTCTGCGGCGAGGCAGGCTATCCGGCCGACTTCGCCGCTGCCGCGGCACGGCTGGCCGCCAGTCTCGACGCACCGATCATCGCCGAGCCGCTGTCCGGCCTGCGCCACGGCCCGCACGACCGGTCGCGCATCCTCGTGCACGCGGCCCGCTTCCTGCGCGACACCTCCTTGCCCGCACTCCCCGCGCCCGACTGGGTGCTGCGCTTCGGCGCCTTCCCCGTCTCGCGCACGCTCGAGCGCTGGCTGGCCGGACTGCACGATGCCCATCACGTGCTGGTCGCCCCGCCGGGCCGCTGGCCCGATCCGCTCAAGCGCAGCGACACGTTATTGCGCGGCGATCCGCTCGCCGTCGCCGCCGCACTCGGCGCCTTGTGCCGTCCCGCCGGCACCGACTTTTGCCGGGCGTGGCGCGATGCCGATGCGCAAGCAGCAGTCCCGCACGATCCGTCGTTCTTCGAAGGCACCGTCGCCCGCAGCCTGCTTGCCGCCCTGCCGGCCGGCGCGCACGTCTTCGTCGGCAATTCGCTGGCGATCCGCGCCGTCGATGCGTTTGGCGGGCAGTCGGACAAAACGCTGGCGCTCCACGGCAACCGCGGCGCCTCCGGCATCGACGGCAACCTCGCCACGGCCGCCGGCATCGCCGCGGCGACAGGCAATCCAACGGCCCTGCTGATCGGCGACCAGACCCTGCTGCACGACTGCGGCAGCCTCGCGCTGCTGGCCGGCCGCAACGTCGTCATCCTGGTGCTCGACAATGGTGGCGGCGGCATCTTCGATCACCTTCCTTTTGCCGCAGCGCTGTCGCCCGAGCTGCTGGCGCGCGGCTGGACGGCGTCGCCGCGCGTCGACATCGCGGCGCTCGCCGCAGCCTTCGGCCTGCACCATGCGACGGCCGGCAATACCGGCGATCTCGATGCCGCGCTCGAGACCGCGTTTGTGCAAGGGGGGGCCTGGCTGCTGCGCGCCGTCATCGACCGCCGCGCGAGCCGGGCAGGCTTCCAGTCGAACTTCAGGCAGGCCTGAGCAGGGCGAAGCAGTCTGCCGCCGGTTGCGGCTTGCCGAACAGGTAGCCCTGCAGGCAATCGCAGCCCAGCCGCGCGAGGTAATCGCGCTGGGCCTCCGTCTCGACGCCTTCGGCGATCACGCGCAGGCCCAGGCTCTTGGACAGTGCGATGGTGGCGGCACAGATCGCGGCGTCGTTCGGATCGGTCTCGATGTCGCTGACGAAGGCCCGGTCGATCTTGAGCACCTGGATCGGCAGGCGCTTGAGATAGGCCAGCGAGGAATAGCCGGTGCCGAAATCGTCGATGGCGATCTGCACGCCGAGGTCGCGCAGGGCGCGCAACTGTTCGATCGCCTGCTCCGGATCGGCCATGGCGACCGACTCGGTCACCTCGAGTTCGAGATCGTCGGCACCGAGCGCATGCGCCTGCAGGGTGGCCCGCACTTCGTCGACGAGCGTGAGGGACCGCAACTGGTGCGCGGAAAGATTCACCGCCACGCGGATGCCGCGAACCCCGGCGGCGCGCCAGGCGGCCAGTTCGGCGCAGGCCTGCGCCATCACCCGGGCGCCCAGGCGGCCGATCAGCCCGGCCTCTTCGGCGATGGGAATGAACAGCGCCGGCGGAACCCAGCCGCGGCGCGGATGCTGCCAGCGGGCCAGCGCCTCGAAGCCGACGATGCCACCGGTCGCGGCATTCACCTGCGGCTGGAAATGAAGCGTCAGTCCGTCGCCGTCCAGCGCGGTGCGCAGATCACGCTCCAGCTCCATGCGCTCGGCCGCCGCCGCCGTCAGGTCGGCGGTGAAGAAACGCAGGTTGTTGCGGCCGCTTTCCTTGGCGTGGTACATCGCCGTATCGGCATGCTTCAGCAGGGTATCGACGTCGCCGCCATCGCCGGGGTAGACGCTGATGCCGATGCTCGGCGTGGAGTGCAGCAGATGGCCTTCAACCAGGTAAGGCTGCCCCAGCGCTTCGAGGACCTTGGTGCCGACGCGAATCGCATCCTGCGCCGCGCCCATGCCCGTCAGGACGACGACGAATTCGTCGCCGCCGATGCGCGCGACGATATCCGACTCGCGCACGCCGATGCGCAGGCGTTGCGCGGCTTCGACCAGCAACTTGTCGCCGATATGATGGCCGAGCGTATCGTTGATGTTCTTGAAGCGGTCGAGGTCGATCAGCATCACGGCGAGCTCCGCCTCTTCGCGGCGTGAAGAGGCGAGCGCCTGGGCGAGGCGGCTTTCCATGCTGTAGCGATTGGCCAGCCCGGTCAGGCTGTCGTGATGGGCGAGATACTCGATGTGCTCGACCGCGGCGAGTCGTTCGCTGGCGCGCTGGTAGCTCTGCCGGCCCGCCCAGCCGATGCCGAGCAGGCCGATGAACCAGATGCTGCCGTGCGTAATTATCAGGTCCTGTGCCAGTTCGTGCAAACGCTGCCGATACGGTTCGAGCGGCAGGTTGACGCCGGTGGCGCCGCGCATGTCGCCGACCTTGTAGCCGAGAATGCCGTGGCAGCGCACGCATCCGCCGCTCATGTACCAGGACTGGAGATAGCGCAGGTGGGGCTTGCCGTGCATGTCGGCGACTTCCCACACCTCCGTCTTCTCGCCCCGTTCGAAGGCTTCGAGCTGGGCCTTCTCCCAGGCATCGGGCGCATTGACCGGATTGAGGTAGCGCAGGCCGACGATGCGACCGCGCACTCCCGCCTGCTGCGCATAATCGTCCATCATCTCGCGCACCATGCTGGCCGGCGCGCGCAGGGTCAGCAATCGGCCGTCCGCCGTCAGGATGTCGCGATCGCGGACATGCTCGAGAAAAGGGGTGGGCGGCTCGTCTTCCGTCGCCGGCACGTACACGCCGGAATGCTTGAGGCCCCAGCGCCGGAAAGCCATGTCCTTGTCGCGCACCGCGGTGGCTTCGGCATAGGCCATGGCCATCGACTGCCGCTCGTTGCTGTGCAGGTTCCAGACCAGCGAACCCACCACGGCTGCCGACCAGAGCAGGGCGGTCAGCACCGCCAGCCGGATGGCATGTGCCGGAGTTTCGCGCGACGTGGCGTCGATGGACATCGCCGGATTATAGAGGGCGCAGTGACTGGACGCTTGACGCCCATCAACGCACAATAGCGCCTCTTCACGGTCAAATCACGCCATGTTCCGCATCTCACAATACATGCAGGAAATCGCCGCGCCGACGCCCATGGGGCCGGCCCGCAAGCCGCCCGGTCCGGTCGTCATCTGGAACCTGATCCGGCGCTGCAACCTCACCTGCAAGCACTGCTACTCGATCTCGGCCGACAAGGACTTCGCCGGCGAGCTGTCGACGGCCGAAGTCTTCACCGTGCTCGACGACCTCAAGGGCTTCAAGGTGCCGGCCCTGATCCTCTCCGGCGGCGAGCCGCTGCTGCGGCCCGACTTCTTCGACATCGCCCGGCGCAGCAAGGACCTCGGCTTCTACACCGCGCTCTCGTCAAACGGCACGCTGATCGACGAGCGCATGATGGAGAAAATCATCCCCATCGACTTCGGCTACGTCGGCATCAGCCTCGACGGGCTCGGCGCGACGCACGACAGGTTCCGCCGCATGGACGGCGCCTTCGACAAGTCGCTCCACGCGCTGCGCCTGTGCCGCGCGGCCGGCCTCAAGGTCGGCGTGCGCTTCACGCTGACGCAGGACAACTTCGCCGACCTGCCCGGCCTGCTGCAGCTGGTCGAGGACGAGGGCATCGACCGCTTCTACTTCTCGCACCTCAACTACGCGGGGCGCGGCAACAAGAACCGCAAGGACGACGCCCACCACCGCATGACGCGCGATGCGATGGATCTGCTGTTCGATACCTGCTGGGGCCACCAGGAGCGCGGCGTACAGAAGGAGTTCACCACCGGCAACAACGATGCCGACGGCGTCTACCTGTTGCACTGGGTGCGGCACAGATTCCCCGAAAAGGCCGGCCACATAGAAGCGAAGCTGCGCCAGTGGGGCGGTAATGCAAGCGGCGTCAATGTCGCCAACATCGACAACCTCGGCAACGTGCATCCGGACACGATGTGGTGGCACCACACGCTGGGCAACGTGCGCGAACGGCCGTTTTCGGCGATCTGGCCAGACGTGTCCGACCCGCTGATGGCCGGCCTCAAGCAGCATCCGCGGCCTGTCAAGGGACGTTGCGCCGGCTGCGCCTATCTCGGCATCTGCAACGGCAACACGCGCGTGCGCGCGCAGCAACTGACCGGCGACCCCTGGGCCGAGGACCCGGGCTGCTACCTGACCGACGAGGAAATATCGTGAAAAAGATTTTGATCCTGCTGGCCGCCGCCCAGTTGGCCGTCCTGTCGGCGCCGACTTTTTCCGCGGAACCCCGGGCCCTCTACCAGGAGCACTGCGCGGTCTGCCACGGCCCGGACCGCCTCGGCATCACCGGCCCGGCCCTGCTGCCGGAAAGCCTCGCGCGCCTGCGCAAGCCCGCCGCGATCCAGACGGTGACCGAGGGTCGTGCGGCGACGCAGATGCTGCCCTTCGCCGACAAGCTCTCCGGCGCCGAGATCAAGGCGCTGGTTGACTGGATCTACACGCCGGTCGTGCCCGCGCCGGCCTGGAGCGAGCAGCAGATGCGCGACTCGCGCGTCGTGCATTTCACCGGCCTGCCCGACTCGCCCGCGCCCGCGTTCAAGGGGGCGGACATGATGAACCTGTTCCTCGTCGTCGAGACCGGCGACCACCACATCACCGTGCTCGACGGCGATCGGCTGGAACCCGTCGCACGCATCCCGACGCGCTATGCGCTGCACGGCGGGCCGAAATTCACGCCGGACGGCCGTTTCGTCTACCTCGCCTCGCGCGACGGCTGGATCTCGAAGTTCGACCTGTGGAACCTGAAGATCGTGACCGAGATCCGCGCCGGCATCAACACGCGCAACGTCGCCGTGTCGGGTGACGGCAAGGTCATCGCCGTGGCCAACTACCTGCCGCACAGCATCGTGCTGATGGACGCCGATCTCAACGTCCTCAAGGTGCATGAGGTGAAGAACAAGGACGGCACCGAATCCTCGCGCGTTTCCGCCATTTACGACGCCTCGCCGCGCAAGAGTTTCGTCGCCGCGCTGAAGGACATCCCCGAGGTCTGGGAGATCAGCTACGACCCCCAGGCCGAGGACATCCCGGTCGGCAAGATCCACGACTTCCAGTACAAGGAAGGCGCCTTCCTGCCCGGCTTCCTCAACCCGCGCCGCACCTTCCTCGCCGAACCGCTCGACGACTTCTTCTTCACCCAGGACTACTCCGAGGTGATGGGCGCCAGCCGGGAGGCAGGGAAAGGCCAGGTCGTCAATCTCGACGTGCGCAAGAAGATCGCCGACCTCTCGCTGCCGGGCATGCCGCACCTGGGCTCGGGCATCACCTTCGACTGGAACGGCCGGCGCGTGATGGCCTCGCCGAACCTGAAGAGCGGCCTGATCTCGGTCATCAACATGAAAGACTGGTCGACGGTGAAGACCATCGAGACGCTCGGCCCCGGCTTCTTCATGCGCAGCCACGAGAATTCGCCCTACGCCTGGGCCGACTCGATGATGGACCGGAAGGGCAAGGACACGCTGCAGATCATCGACAAGCGCACGCTCGAGAAGGTCGCCGACGTGAGGACCGACCCGGGCAAGACGCTCGCCCACATCGAGTTCGACCGCTACGGCAAATACGCGCTGGCCAGCCTGTGGGAGCGCAAGGCCGACGGCGGCGCGCTGATCGTGTTCGACGCGAAGACCTTCAAGGAGATCAAGCGCATCCCGATGGACAAGCCGGTCGGCAAGTACAACCTGCACAACAAGATCACCAAGTCCGAAGGCACGAGCCACTGACATGCGCGCCCTGGGCAGGATGGTCGCCCTGCTGCTGCCGACGCTGGCCTGCGCTGCGGAACTGCCGCAGGGCGACTGCTTCAAGCCGCAGCCGCGCACCGACCTCTCGCAGTGCGACTTCTCGCACCGCAAGCTGGCTGGTCGTGACCTGACGGGTATCCGCCTCGTTGGCGCCAAGCTCGACAACGCCGACCTGCGCAAGGCGAAGCTGGCCGGTGCCGACCTCTCTGGCAGCAGCGCCAAATGGGTCCGTTTCCAGGGTGCCGATCTTGCCGGCGCGAACCTGCGCAAGGCCGACCTGTTCCACGCGAAGTTCGACGATGCCATTCTCGACGACGCGCAGTTGCAGGAATCGAATCTCTTCGGCGCCAACCTCATCAACACCCGTGCCGCCCGCGCCGACTTTTCCGGGGCCTATCTCAAGGACATCCTGATGGAGGGCATCGATCTTTCCGGCGGCTCGATCCGCGGCTGCTACGCCTTCCGCGGCGTCTTCACCGACGGGAAGATGGTCGGCACCGACCTCTCCGGGGCCGACCTGACCGGAGCCGCGATGGAGCAGGTCGACTTCACCGGGGCGAAGCTCAAGGGGACGAAGCTGCCCGGTGCCACGCTACGCCAGGCGCGCTTCGAAAAGGCCGACCTCGACGGCGCGGACTTCTCGAACGCCGACGTCTGGAATGCCGATTTCAGCCACACCCTGAACCGGCCAGCCTCGGCCGACGACGCCCTCATCGAACTCTTCGTGGTCCGCGAGCGGCGCTGACCGTTCAGCGGCGGCTGATCAGCGGCGGCTCGAACAGCGCCTGCCGCGCCTCGGCCTCGCGCGCCGCAGTACCTTGCACCCACGCCAACAACGATGTTTCCTGCACCGTCGCGCAGGCATCGATGCACAGGCCGCATTGCGTGCAGGAAAACATCTTCTGCTTCGGCACGCGCGGATGCAGGCGCATCGGGCAGGCCACCTCGCAGGCGGCATCGCCCGGCCCCGTGGCGGCATAGCAATCGGCACAGCGTGCCGCCCGCTCGCGTTCGAAGCCGATGACCAGCGCCCCGCGGTTCATCATCCAGGCGAGGCTCTGGAACAGGCCCACCGAGCAGCCGTAGCGGCAGAAGAGGTGGCGGGCGAACAGGAACTCCAGCGCGAGCAGCATCGTGAACAGGGTGATCGCGAGGGTCGGCAGGCGGCCCAGTGAAAGCGTTACGAGTCCGCGATAAACCTCGGCCGGCGGCACGACATACGTCACGATCGCCACCGCCCAGACGAAAGCGGTGCCGACCGCCGCCAGCACGGCAGGAATCCACCAGCGGCCCTGCGGCACGACGCCCGGCAGCGCTTTTCGTTCCCACACGCCTGCCCGGCCGATGGCCCTGACGAAGAGCCGGTTCAAGGCTTCGACCACCGCGAAGTGCGGGCACAGCCAGCCGCAATAGATTCGGCCCCAGCGCCATGCCACGGCGACCAGCAGCAAGCTGGTGGCGAATGCCGGCAGGAACAGCTTGAGGAAGATCTGGGCGCCGACTTCGCGCACGCCGATGCGTTTCGCGAAGAAATCCGCCAGGCCGAGATGCCATTCCATGCCTAGGAAATAGGCGTGCCCGGCATGAATATCGAAGCGCAGCAGGTCGAAGACCGGTGCCAGCAGGAAGAGCGCGAAAAAGGCCGCCTGGGTCAAGCGCCGCGAGGCTTGCAGCGAAAGCGCCGGCATTTCGGTCCCGCGCGCGACGCTCAGCGCGCCGCTGCTTCCATCACCAGCCGCACGCCGACGAAATCGAAGCGCGCCGTCGGCCGGCAATGCATGTGGCGCTTGCTGCAGCGCGCGAAGAAGGCATCGTGGCTCCATCCGCCGCCCCGCAACAGGCGGGCCGGCCCCTCGGCCTGATAGTGCGGGTCGGTGCGGGTATGCCGCAGGTAGGCATCGGCGGCATAGACGTCGCTGACCCACTCCCACAGATTGCCGCTCATGTCGTGCAGGCCCAGTGCGTTGGGCGGAAAGCTGCCGACGGGCAGCGTGCCCTCGCCATGCCGGTCGGCGTATTCCGCCGTATTGGCGCCCTCCGGTGGCGGGGTGCCGCCGAACTGCTCCTGTCGTCCCCCGCCGCGACAGGCGTACTCCCATTCGGCCTCGGTCGGCAGCCGGAACCGGCGGTCGGGATGCATTGTTCCCAAGCGGGCGGTCAGGGTCGCGACATCCTGCTGCGTCACGCCATCGACCGGATGGCGCTTTCCGCCGCCCCAGGCGGATGGATTGTCCGGCATCAATGCGCCCCACTCGCCCTGGGTGACTTCGAAGCGGCCGATCCAGTACTCGCCGACGCAGACCTCATGGGCGGGCGACTCGTTGTGGTCGCCGCCGCCGAAGGTATCGCCCATCATGTAGCAGCCGCCGGGCACGCGCACGAATTCCATGCCGCTCAGGGGTTCGGTCCAGGTTTCGGCGCCGACGGGAGCGGCGATCGTGCAGGCGAGCAGAGGGTACGCAAGCAGGTACGGAAAACGCATGTGCGGCAGTTTACGCAGCGGGCACGACGGCCGGCATGAGGCAGATCAAGCAGCGCGGCACTTGATCTTCCTCATGCGCCCGGACGCAGCCACCCGCTACACTGCCGCGCCATGAACTCCGCAGCTGCCCCCGCTATCGACGCCATCCCGGACGAACGTGTTTACAAACATGGTCGGGTCCCCGGCAATACCGGCATCTGGGTCGGCATCTTCTGCGTGCTGGTCGAATTCCTGCTGCTGTTCGGCGTCTACTTCATCGCCAAGGCGCATCACCGTGAGGCCTTTCTCACCGGGCCGGACAAGCTCGCCACCGTGGCCGGCGTCACCATCACGCTGCTGCTGCTGACCAGCGGCTACTGCATGGTCAAGGCCGTCGAGACGATCCGAGCCGACCGGCGCCGCGCGACCTTCGGCTGGGTGGTCGCCGCGATCCTGCTCGGCGTCGGCTACCCGCTGGTCAAGTTCTTCGAGATCCGCTGGAACGTCGCCCACGGCATCGACGGCGAAGCGGGCATCTTCTACACCACCTACTACTACCTGACGCTCAACCACCTCGTGCATGTCAGCTGGGGCCTGATGGGCCTGCTGTGGGTGGCGGCCCGCACGGCGATGGGCATGTATTCGTCGAAGGACTACAGCGGCCTCGAAGCGGCCGCGGTCTACTGGCACACCACCGACGTGATCTGGCTGGTGATCTTTCCCTTCTTCTACGTCTTGCGCTGATGGGACACGCGGAAAAAATCTGGCTCACCCTGGTCGGCCTCACGGCCGCCGGCGCCTGGCTGGCCGAAACCGGGCATTCGAGCTGGCTGCTGGCCTTCGTCGTCGCCGGCCTGATCGCCTTCAAGGGGCGCATGGTGATCGACCACTACATGGAGATGACCAGCGCCAACACGCGCATCCGGCGCGTGCTGCACCTGTTCGCGATCATCGTTCCTGTACTGGTGCTGCTCAGCCACGGCTGGAGCGATGTACTGAAACGGCTGACGACGATCAACTGAGTTTTGTCGCAAGCCCCGCCCCGCCAGCAACGACTTTCGTCTCACTAGGGGACGTGCAGTGCCAGCGAAGACACCAGCATCAAGAACAGCAGCAATGAAAGCCCCTTCCAGAACCTGACCGGGTCGCGCTCCACCAGCGGCGGCGCCTTGTCGGTCAGGAAGGCCCGGTTCGGGTGACGCAAATCGTGAAGGAACTCGGAGATCGCCTCGTAGCGCCGTTCGGGATTCGGATGCACGGCCTTCCTGATCGCGCCATCGACCCAGAGCGGCACATCGCGGCGACTTTGCCGCAACGAGGCGAACTTGAGCCGCTTCTGTTCGGCGGCCGTCTTGCACTTGGCGACTTCGGCGCCATAAGGCAGCCGGCCCGACAGCAGCTGATAGGCAATCACGCCCAGCGAAAACTGGTCGGAGCGCGGCGTGCCCTCTTCCCACAGGAAATATTCGGGCGCGGTGTATTGCGGCGTACCGAGCATGGTGCTGCGCTCGGCCGGCGGTCGCGCTTCCGCCACGCCGGCGACGCGCGCCGAGCCGAAATCGATCAGCTTCACGGTACCGGCAGCGTCGATGAGGATATTGTCGGGACGCAGATCCTGATGCAGCATTTCCAGCCGGTGAAACGCCTGCAAGCCTTTGGCGATCTGGTCGATCAGGTTGCGCACGGTTTCCAGATCGGGCCCGGGATGGTCGCGCAGCCATTGCGTCAGCGTGCGGCCTGCGACGTACTCGGTGACGACGTAAAGAAAATGCTTTTCCCGGTTGCCGGCGGACTTCAAGACGTGTGGATGGTCGATGCGCCGCGCGATCCATTCCTCCATCAGGAAGGCTTCGAGATGGCCGGCATCCTGGCCCAGGTCGACCGATGGAATCTTGATGACGCACCTTTCATCCGTGGCGGGATCGCTGGCCAGATAGACATGGCTGCGGCTGCTGGCATGCAGTTCGCGGAGAATGCGGTAGCCGTCGAATTCGGCGCCGGATTCGAGCAGCGGCGGCCGCGGCAGTTCGGCCAGCTGCTGTTGCAGCTCACCGAGGTCGCCGGACGGCAGGGCATCGACGCGCACCAGCTGCACGGTAAGGTTGTCCGGGCTGCCACGCTCATAGGCGGAGACAGCGATGGCGGCGGCGGCGACATCGAGCGCGTCGCCATGTTCGATCAGCGCGCCGCAGATCGTCTCGGCATCGACGTACTCATGCACGCCGTCGGTCGTCAGCACGAACACGTCGCCGGTTTCGAGCGCGACGGCGCGATAGTCGATGTCGAGCTGCGGATGAATGCCGAAGGCACGGCCCAGATAGCTTTTTTCGCCGGCAGTGACGACGCGGTGTTCCTGCGTCAGCGGTTCGAGGCTCTTGCCGCGCAGCCGGGCGATGCGGCCGTCGCCGACATGGAACAGGTGCGCCGTGGCCGATTTGAAGACGATGCCGCTGAAGGTGCAGACATGGCCGCGATCCTTGTCGTAGCGTCCCTGCCCCTGCTGGGTCTGCGAAAACAGCCAGGAGTTGGTGGCGCCCAGGACTTTGAGCGCGGACGTCTTCACCGACCACGCTTCCGGGGTGGCGTAATAGTCGTCGAGGAATCCGTGCACCGCGAACTCGGCGGCCAGGTGGCTGACCTCGCTGCTGCTGATGCCGTCAGCCAGCGCCACCGCGATGCCCTTGCTGCTCTTTTGCGGTTCCCCGGGCAAGAGGGCGCCATGGAAATCCTGGTTGGTTTCCTTGCGCCCCTTGTCCGAGTGCTGGCCGATGGTCAGCCGCAGACCTGTCATATCTCCAGACCTTTCAGGCGAACTTCCGCTTCGGTGCGGTGCGCACGTGGGTCGAGTACAGCGTCAGGCCGACGAAGGCGAGACCGCCGACGAGGTTGCCGATGACCGTCGGAATCTCGTTCCAGACCATGTAGTCGTAGATAGAGAAGTTGCCGCCGAGCATCAGGCCCGAGGGGAACAGGAACATGTTCACGATCGAGTGCTCGAAGCCCATGTAGAAGAACAGCATGATCGGCATCCACATCGCGATCACCTTGCCGCTGACGTGCG